>JASFKQ010000068.1:0-16634 GCA_050118555.1 Lysobacterales bacterium | reverse complement strand
TTCGAGAAGCCGGAAAGCTGGCGCCGCCATCAGTACCGCAGCGTGTACTAGCCCGCCAGCGCCAGCAGGAAACCGGCGAAATCCTCGGTCGATTGCAGTGGCGGCAAGCTTTCCGCGCGCCTCGACGCGGGTCCGTTCAGCACGGCGAAACCACGGTCCACGTGATCGCCGCCGCGGGCATTCGTCGGCTTCACGGTCAACCGGCCCACACCGGGCGATTCCACCCTGCGCGCCGGAGGTTCGGGGCGCCAGGTGACGACCAGGTCCGGAAGCCGCTCGCACCCGGGCCCCGGAAACCGTTCATGTATCGGCACCACTTCGTCGACCAGTCTGCGGCCCGTGTCGACGTCCTCCAGTTCGAGGAAGGTGCGTGAAAGGAAATCGGTATAGCGCCGCTCTTCGTCACTGCCCTGCTCGAGAAAGCCGCGTGCCTCACGACCCTTCAGGTTGAGTCGCAACTCCGTCCGGATATCAGTGCGCAGGGCGAAACCGGGCGTACGGCTCCAGTCGAGCCCGCCGATCATCTCCCGTTCGACCACCCATTGACGTAGCCAGTCGGGAGACGCGGCGCCCACCGCGTGTTGCAGGCGTGCGGGAACCACCGAGCGCAGGCGTCGGACCAGGCCCATCCCGCCGGCGGCGCCGGGGCTTCCGCTGGCGCCCTCCAGAAATACCCTGTTCACCCGGGAAAGCAGGGGCCGCACGAGGTGACACTGGGCATGGTCGCGTTGCATCCCGTGCACCGAGAACAGCAGCACGTCGTCTACGCCTTCATCGACAGTTTCAAGCACCCGGCCCAGCGCCGCGTCTACGGCCCGGTAGACATCCAGCAGCGCTGAAGCCCCGCCCCCGGGTTCCTCGTCGCGGCTGCCGAACAGCGTGTGCCCGCCGCGATGCGTCTCTCCAAACACGGAAATCAGCACGCCGGGGCGAAGCTCCTGGAGGATCCGCACCAGCAGCTCGCCCTTCAGGGCGGCGCTGCTCTCCAGCCGGCGGCCGAGTGCGGCGAGTTGCGTGGCGGATTTCTCGACCGGCGTCTCGCGCCCGATCGGGCTCGGGCCCAGTTCCCTGAGTATCGATTTCAGCCGGGGATCGCTGCAGGCCAGGGGCCAGGTCTGTCCGTGCGTCGCCCAGTCAGTGAGTTCCAGGCCTTTCCCCGGCGTACTGGGGAAGGAATACGGCACATCGATCACCGCAACCCGTCGGCTGCGCCTGTCCATTTCCCGCCAGAATGGATGGTAATAGCACCAGTCTGGCCGGATTTTCCTGAGCCCCATGCGCTGCGGGTCCCAGACGAGATGCTGGTAAACGCCGTGCACACCGGGGCTGCAGCCATTGTAGAAGGTCGGCCAGACCGCTCCGCTCAAGGCCTCCGGGGAATGAGGCTCCATCACCACTCCCCGCTCGAGCGCTGCCGACAACACCGGGAGGGAGCGCCGGTTGCGTCGAATGTAGGCCAGATCGCCGCCGTCGAGGCCCAATGCAACGAGCCTGTGAGGGGTGCCCGAGGTCATGACGCGGAGCCTATCACCAAAGCCGGCGCGGCGTGACTTATTCGCGCCGGTTCATTAGGATTAACCGGCACGCATGGATACCGACCAGCCAAAGCTGTACCTGCTTCTGATCAGCATCCACGGGCTGATCCGGGGCAATAACCTCGAGCTTGGCCGCGACGCCGACACCGGCGGTCAGACGAAGTATGTGGTCGACCTCGCTCGCGCCCTGGCCGAGAACGAAGCCGTGGAGCGGGTCGACCTGGTTACGCGCCGCATTGAAGACCCCGCGGTCAGCCCGGACTACGCCCAGCCCGAGGAACCGCTGTCAGAGAAGGCGCGTATCGTTCGCATCGACGCAGGCCCTGCAGAGTACATTCCGAAGGAACAGCTCTGGGACCACCTGGACAGTTTCACGGATAACCTGGTCCACTGGATCCGGGAACAGCCCCGTGTCCCGGACATCGTTCACAGCCACTACGCGGACGCCGGCTACGTCGGCGTGCGGCTGGCGCACCTGGCTGCCGTGCCGCTGGTGCACACCGGGCACTCCCTGGGTCGCGACAAGCGCAAGCGCCTTCTGGCGAAGGGGCTGTCGAGCGAGGAGATCGAGAAGACCTACAACATGGACCGCCGGATCAGGGCGGAAGAAGAACTGCTGGCGAACGCGGACCTGGTCATCACCAGCACCCACAACGAGATCGAGGAGCAGTACGGGCTTTACAATTACTACGAGCCCGAACGTATGGCCGTCATTCCGCCGGGCACGGACCTGTCGTTGTTCTACCCGCCGCGGGAGGGCGAGACCTTCGCATTCACGGAGGAAATCGGCCGCTTCCTGGAGGACCCGGACAAGCCGCTGGTACTCGCACTGTCCCGGCCAGACGAGCGCAAGAACATCCCCGTACTGCTGGAGGCCTTCGGCGAGTCGGAGAAGCTCAGGAACACAGCCAACCTGCTCATCATCGCCGGCAACCGCGAAGACATCCGCGACCTGGGATCGGGGGCGCGGGCCGTGCTCATGCACCTCCTGCTGCTGATCGACCGGCTGGATCTGTACGGTCGCGTCGCCATCCCCAAGAAACACTCGCCGGACGACGTGCCGGAAATTTACCGGATGGTCTCGGCCAGCCGGGGCGTGTTCATCAATCCCGCACTGACCGAGCCGTTCGGCCTGACGCTGCTCGAGGCCGCCGCCTGCGGCCTGCCCCTGGTCGCAACGGAAAATGGCGGACCGGTGGACATCATCGGAAATTGCAGGAACGGCCTCCTGGTCGACCCGCTGGACACCGCGGCGATCGCCGAAGCGTTGTTGCGGCTTCTGGGCGACCGTGATGAATGGGAGGAGGCCTCCCGGAACGGTCTGCAGGGGGTCCGCGAGCACTACACCTGGGAAGCCCACGCGAACAAATACATGGAACATCTCGAACCGCTGCGGCGCCGCGGGCACCCGCCCCGGGAAGACTGGCCGGTCATCGATGCTGCGCCATACCGCGACCGCGCCGTGTTCAGCGATCTGGACCAGAGCCTGCTGGGCGACCCCGAATCCCTCAAGCGATTCGCCCAGGTACTGAGGGAAAACCGCCGGCGGGTCACATTCGGCATCGCCACCGGCCGTCGCATCGATTCCGCGCTGGCGGTCATAAAAAGGTATGGCCTCCAGGCCCCGGACGTGCTGATCAGCGGCCTCGGCACCCGCATCCATTACGGCTCGGCGCTGAGCGAAGACCAGCACTGGGCGGACCATGTCGACCACGACTGGAACCTGTCCCGCGTACGCCGGTTGCTGGACGAGCTGCCCGGACTGGAACTCCAGCCCCGGAACATGCAGAGCCCGTTGAAGATTTCCTGGTATTACGACCCGAGCAAGGCCCCACCTCCAGAAGAGATCATCGCCATACTTCACCAGGCGGAGGTCACGGCCAACGTCTTCGCATCCTTCGGGCAGTTCCTAGACATCGTGCCGGCCCGCGCATCCAAGGGAAACGCCTTGCGCTACGCTGCGCTGCGGCTGGACATCCCGTTGGAGCAGATCCTGGTGGCGGGCGGCTCAGGTACGGACGAGGACATGATCCGCGGCAATACGCTCGGAGTCGTCGTGGCCAACCGGCACGGCGAGGAACTCTCCCAACTGGCCGATGCCGAGCGCATCTATTTTTCCGATAAACCCCATGCAGCGGGCATACTGGAGGCCATGGAATACTACGATTTTCTCGACAGTTGCAGGGTACCCGACGCGTGATGACCGATTCACTGCTGATCTGCACCGATCTCGATCGCACACTGATACCGAACGGCCCCCAGGCCGAATCGTCCGGCGCGAGGCGGCATTTCGCCGCTTTGACGGCGCACGAACATGTGACCCTGGCGTATGTCACCGGTCGGCATCGGACGCTGGTGGAGGAAGCCATGAACACCTTCCGCCTTCCGGTGCCGGATTTCGTGATCGCGGACGTCGGCACCAATATCTACCGGGTCGGCCCGAAACACGAGTGGTTGTTGCAGCAGGACTGGGCCGACGAGATCGGTCAGGACTGGGCCGGATGCAGCTACCTTGACCTCGCCGGCCTGCTCAGCGACCTGCGCGCCCTTCGAATGCAGGAGCGGATGAAACAGAACCGGCACAAGCTCAGTTACTACCTGCCGCTCTACCAGGACATCGACCAACTCGCGGCAGCGATCCGCGAGCGGCTCGAACCGGCCGGTTTCAAGGTCCGGCTGGTTTGGAGCGTCGACGACGCCACCGACGTCGGCCTGCTCGATATCCTGCCGGAACGGGCCTCCAAGAGGCACGCGATCGAGGCCCTGATGCACCGTCTCGACTTCCGCCTGGAAGACACGGTTTTCTGCGGCGACAGCGGCAATGACATGGAAGTCCTGATCAGCCCGATTCCCGCGGTGCTGGTTGCCAACAGCAGACCCGAGGTCAAGCGCCTCGCGCGCGAACTGTCCGCCGAGTCCGGCACACTCGACGCGCTTTACGCCGCCTGCGGAGGGTTCCAGGGCATGAACGGAAATTACAGCGCCGGCATGCTGGAGGGAATCGCCCACTATCATCCGGACACCACCGGGTGGATGGGCTTCCAGTCTCCGGCCGGCGAAGCGCCCCAGGACCGGGAGACGGCATGAACAATCGGCCTTGCGTTTTCGGAGAAGTGCTGTTCGACAGGTTTCCCGGCGGCAGAAGCGTCCTGGGGGGCGCGCCGTTCAACCTGGCATGGCACCTGCAGGCATTCGGCCTGCAGCCCTTCTTCATCAGCCGGGTCGGAAATGACGAAGCCGGCGAGGCCGTCCGATCGGCAATGGCCGACTGGGGCATGGAAACCTCCGGCTTGCAGGTCGACTCGAGGTTGGCTACCGGCCAGGTAAACGTCACTTTTCATTCCGGCGAGCCCGAATACGAAATCGTTCACCCGGCAGCCTGGGATGCCATCGAGGCGCCCACTGACCTGCCCCGGTGCGCGCTGCTCTACCACGGCACCCTGGCCCAGCGAGACGAACGGTCCCGCGATGCCCTCTCCAAGATCAGCAAGTCATTCGAAGGTATCCGCTTTGTGGACGTAAACCTGCGGCCACCCTGGTACGAGCCCGAGCAGGTCATCCACATGATCGAGGGCGCCGACTGGGTGAAGATGAGCGAGAAGGAGCTCGAGGCGTTGTCGTCGGAGTCCGACGACGCCTGGAACTTCGTTGACCGGCACGAGCTCGAAGCGCTGGTGCTCACGCACGGCGATGAGGGCGCGGAGGTGCTGACTGCCTCCGGGCAGCGAGTGGAGATCGCCCCCGAACGCGAAATCGAAGTCGTCGACACGGTGGGCGCAGGTGACGCTTTCGCCGCGGTCGCCGTCCTCGGCCTGCTACGCGCCTGGCCGCTGGAAACCACCCTGCAGCGAGCCCAGTCCTTCGCCTGTGCCATCGTGGGGCAGCGCGGTGCGACGATTGCGGACAAGGACTTCTATCGGCGCTTTGCGGACCGCTGGCAGCAGGACTGAAGGCCCGCGGTCCTCATGTACGAACAGGTTTCCCACTCACTGCTGAACCGCATCCTGGACCAGCTCGATCCCGAGCTGCGGAAGGCCGACCTGCGTCATTTCTACACGCGCCTTGGCGCCAACTTTTACGCGATCCACTCGCTGTTCCACCTGCTGTATGGCAAGCGTGGTGACTTTGAACAGCAACTGGTCCGGCTGGCCGAGGTGCTCGCCGCCAGCTATGTGCGGCGCGGCGCCGATCTGAAACGCCTCGACGTCGAGCGGGAGCGCAATCACAACTGGTTCCTGGACCAGCAGTGGGTCGGGATGGCGCTGTATTCGGATGCCTTCGCAGGCGACATCAGCGGCGTTGCCTCGCGCATCAACTACCTGCAGGAGCTGGGTGTCAATATGCTGCACGTGATGCCCATCCTGAAGTGCCCACCGGGCGCCAGCGACGGCGGTTACGCGGTCAGCGACTTCCGCAACGTGGACGAGCGGGTGGGCAGCCTGGAGGATGTCCGGGAGCTTGCCCGCAAGCTGCGGCAGCGCGAGATGCTGCTCACGCTCGATGTCGTGGTCAACCATGTCTCGGACCAGCACGAATGGGCGGAACTGGCCCGCGAGGGACACGAGAAGTACCAGGATTATTTCTACGTTTTCCAGGACCGTGAGATTCCGGACATGTTCGAGGAAACCATGCCCGAAATCTTCCCCGAGACGTCTCCGGGTAATTTCACCTGGGACGAGAAGATGGGCAAGTGGGTGATGACGGTCTTCAATCATTATCAGTGGGACCTGAACTACAGTAACCCGGCGGTGTTCATCGAGATGCTCGACATCCTGCTGTTCTGGGCCAACCAGGGCGCCGACATCCTGCGCCTGGACGCGGTGGCATTCCTATGGAAGAAGCTCGGAACCACCTGCCAGAACGAGCGCGAGGCCCACCTGATACTGCAGCTGCTCAAAGACTGCTGCCAAGTGACCGCGCCGGGGGTGTTGTTCATCGCCGAAGCCATCGTCGCGCCCGTCGAGATCATCAAGTACTTCGGCGAGGACGCGGTGATCGCCAAGGAATGCGAGATCGCTTACAACGCCACCTTCATGGCGCTCCTGTGGGATGCCGTGGCCACCAAGAACACGCGCCTGCTGGAACAGGGCATACGTAACCTGCCCGACAAGCTGGACCGCGCCACCTGGCTCAATTACATCCGTTGCCACGACGACATCGGCCTGGGCTTCGACGACGCCGACGTGATCCGGGCCGGTTACGAACCGCGCGCGCACCGCCGCTTCCTGGTGGACTACTTCACGGGCGAATGGGACGACTCGCTGGCCCGCGGCCAGCCTTTCGGACGTAACGAAAAAAGCGGGGATGCCCGCATTTCCGGCTCACTGGCCTCGCTGGCGGGGCTCGAAGCAGCCCTGGAACGGGGAGACGACAAGGAAATCCAGCAGCGTATCGACCTGATCCTGTTGCTGCACGGCATGATCATGTCTTTCGGCGGCATTCCGCTGCTCTATTACGGAGACGAAATCGGCACGCAGAACGACTTCTCCTACATGGACGACGAGGCAAAGCGCGGCGATACGCGCTGGATTCATCGGCCGGTCATGGATTGGGACAAAGCGGAACTCAGGAACGTCCAGGGCACACCTGAGCAGCGGATATACAGCGGGCTGGAACGCATGATCGCGGTGCGAAAGAGCACCAAGGCGTTCGCCGACTACAACAATCGCGCGTTGATCAGCACCGGTAACCCGCACCTTTTCGTATTCATGCGCAGCGATCCGCTCGGCTTCGGCGAGGACGTGCTGGTCATCGGCAATTTCGACCATTCGCCCCAGTCACTGACGCTGAGCGACCTCGGCAACCGTGGATTTTTCGAATACGGGAAACTGCGGGACCTCTGCTCCGGCCAGTCACCGTACCTCTTCAAGGACCAGTTGGTGATCCCGCCGTACGGCTTCTACTGGCTCAGCGACCGCGGAAGCTGACTGCCGCCCTCAATCCTGTTGCGGCGGGATGCGTGTCGCCTGCCAGGCGACTGCCCGCCATCCGTCTTCGCGGCGCACGAACGTACCGGTGTTGAAAAACTGCAGCGTATTCCCGCCGGACGTTCCCAGCAGCCGGAACGCCACGACCGCCGTGTCGCCGTATACACGGATACGGATATCCTCGGCGCCGTAGCGCATTTCCGGCTCCTCTTCCCCCACCGCGGGCCCGGCGCGCAGTTCATCGATGATCTTCGCTTTGCCGAAACGCTTACCGGCTGAAGAGGTATACACCAGGTCCTCGTCCCAGAATCGCTCATGCATCGCGACGTCGTTGCGCGAGGCGCCGTTCAGGAACTCGTGCAGCAGGCCGCTCAGGCGCGCTTCGTCGGTCTGCGCCCACAACAGTGGGCTGACCACCAGCAGGGCCACGGCTATCCATCTCAGGTTCATCGGCTTCATCCTTTGGGTTCGTTCAGCAGGTCCACGGCCGCGCGGACGGCCTCCGAACGGCTTTCGAAGCGTTCGGTTTCACGCACCTGTTCGAGGCAGCCCATTCGACTCATCAGGCGCGCGACCGGGTAGGTCAGGCCGACCAGGAAAACACGTTTATGCGCACCGGTGGCCTGCTGGATCACTTCCTCCAGCGCCAGCGCCGCGCTGCCGTCGATTTTCGGTACATCCAGCAGGTCGATGATCAGCAGGTCGTAACTGCCCAGCGTGGTGAACTTGCGCACCATCTCGTTGGCGGCGCCAAAGCTGATCAGCCCGGACAGGTGGAGGAAGATCGCCCGCTCCCTGATGCCCCGCATCAAGGCCGCGGTCTCCGGGTCGAACATGCGTTCGTGGTCGGGGTCCGACAGCGTGCGGATCGACTGCACCTGGAGTTCCGCCATTTCCTTTACGAACACCAGGCTGGCCATCACGATGCCCACGCCGACCGCCGTGATGACGTCGACGAACACCGTCAGCAGCAGCACTACCACCATCAGCGCCAGGTCGATGCGCGGCGCGCGGTGCATGCGCTTTATGAATCGCCAGTCGATGACGTCGATGCCGACCTTGATCAGGATACCGGCCAGCGCCGCGTGCGGAACGTAGACGACCAGCGAGCCGAAGCCCAGCACGATGAGCAACAGCACCAGCGCGTGAACCATGCCGGAGATCGGTGTACGCCCTCCGGCGTGCACATTGGATAGCGTTCGGATCGTGGCGCCCGCGCCGGCGATGCCGCCGAACAGGCCGGCTACCATGTTGCCGATGCCCTGGCCCACGAGTTCCTTGTCGGAGTCATGGTAGGTCCGGGTCACGTTGTCCGCGACCAGCGATGTCAGCAGGCTGTCCACCGAGCCCAGCGCCGCCAGCACCGCGGCCGACACGAGCATGTGGTTCAGTTGGCTGACGTCGAAGGCTGGCGTGTGCAGTTTCGGCAGGCTGCCCGGAATCGCACCCAGCACGGGAACGTCGCCGAACAGGGCGATCAGCGAACAGACGACGATCGCGATCAGCGGAGAGGGTACGATGCGCCCGATCTTTTTCGGCGTGAAAATCGTTATGAACAATGCGACCAATCCGATGGCCAGAGCCACGAAATTCAGGCGCGCGAGGTAGTCCGGCAGAACCGTCAACGCGTTGACCACATTATGCGGCGTCGGGAAACCCAGCAGCGGGTCGAGTTCCATGATGATCAGAATGCACCCGATGCCCGTCATGAACCCGGAAATGACCGGGTAAGGCATCAGGTTCACGTATCGGCCCAGCCTCAAGTAGCCGAAAAGCACCTGGAAGGCGCCGGCCATCAACACCACGGTGAACGCCACCGCCGGCTGGCCGCTGAACTGCGTGAACACCGAGGCCATCACGATGGTCATCGGGCCGGTGGGTCCCGAAATCTGCGCTGGCGTACCACCGAACAGGGAAGCGAACAGGCCCACGCAGACGGCGCCGTACAGCCCGGCGACCGGGCCTGCCCCGGAGGCCACGCCAAACGCGAGCGCCAGCGGTAGCGCCACGATGGCGGCGGTCAGGCCGCCGAACAGGTCACCACGGATGTTCGCCGTTCCCAGGCGATTGGGGTAGATGCGTCTCAGCGGGGCGGCTCCTCGAATAGAGCCACCATTTTACGCTACGGCGGCTTCGATTTGTGTGTCCACCCAACTCTGGATGTCGGCGGCGGTCATCGCACCCGAGTGCCGCGCAATCTCCTCGCCGCCGCTGAACAGGATCATCGTGGGAATGCTGCGGATGCCGTACTGCTGCGCGATCTGCTGTTCCTCGTCGGTGTTCAGCTTGGCGAACTTGACCTTCGATTCCATGGCCAGCGAGGCCTGCTCGTATGCCGGCGCCATCGCTTTGCAGGGACCGCACCAGGAAGCCCAGAAATCGACCAGCACCGGGATGTCGCTGTTGGCGAGCGTGTCGGCGAAGGCCGCACCGTCGAGTTCCACCGGCTTTGCAGCGAACATTGCGCGGCCGCAGGCGCTGCACGTCAACGCATCGTTGAACTGCTCGGCCGGAATCCGGTCTTCGGCGCCGCAGTATGGACAATGCACTTTTCGGGAAAACGTCACGCTGCACCCCCAGGCACATTAAATCTGTCTAATATGTGCGGGCATCCATCTTTCGATACAAGCCACGCCCTTTTCCCTGCAGATCGGTCAATCGCGGCGGGACCCGGCCATGCCGCCAACGCCCAATGCCGCTATCATACGAACGGCTGCAGCCAGGTACCGCCCCATGTCCGGGAATCCCAATATCCCGTCCACCCCATCCGAGACGTCGCGGCGCCTCGCGCGCAACTTTGGCTGGCTGACCGTGCAGGAACTGTTGATCCGGCTGATTGGGTTGGCTACCGCCATTTACCTTGCGCGTACCCTGAGTGAATCCGGCTACGGGGCGCTTGGAGTGGCCCTTTCGATCGCCGGCATGGCGCAAGTGCTGGTACAGGCGGGCACCGGAAACCGCGCGACGCGGCTGACCGCGCGCGATCCGTCCTCGGTACCGGAAATCTATGCACAGACCATGGGTATGCGCCTGTTGGCCGCCGTAATGGTCGTCGCAGCGCTCGTCGCGGCGGCGCCCGTGCTCTCCCGGGTATTCTCAGTGCCCGCCGTGCTGCTGATCCTTTGCACGCTGCCACTCATGCGCAGGGCCCTGTCCGTCACCTGGGCATTCCGCGGACTGGACCAGATGCAGATCAACACACTGGCGAATGTCGGCGAGAAGATACTGACCCTGCTGGGACTGGTGTTGCTGGTGCATGGCCGCGGCAACGATCTCCTGTGGGCGCCGGTCGCGGAATTCGCGGCGGCGATGCTGATGGTCGCCTGGCTGCGCAGACGGTTGCGCGATCGGTATCCGGAACTGCACCTCCGCTTCAGGCCCCGGGACTGGCCGCCGATTATCCGCGAGGCGCTCCCGCTGGGCCTGGCCGCGCTGCTGAACTCGGTGTACCTTCACGGCGGCGTGCTGCTGTTGGGCTGGTTCGCCAGCACCGAGTCGGCAGCCGGCTTTCTCGTCGCGCAGAAAGTGATGCTGACGCTGATCATGCTCCTGCTGGTGATCCAGAAGTCCGCCTTTCCCACGACCAGCCGACTGATGGCCGGCGACCCGGCGCCGGCATTGCGCCTGGCGGCCCGGCTGATGCGCTATTACCTGGTCATCATCGTCCCCGTCTTCCTGCTGGTCGCCTTTCACGCCGGCGCGGTTCTGACGCTTCTCTACGGGGCGGCCTACACTCGCGCCGGGGCCGTGCTGTTCATCCTGCTGATGGCGCTTCCGTTCGTCGCGGTAAGCAACATGCTGCAGTTCCTTCTGATGGCCATACCCCTGCCCCGCGCCGTCCTTCTGGGCCGCGCGGCGGGCGCTATCGTGCTGGTATTACAGTGCGCCCTCTGGATCCCCCGGCTGGGCGCAGAGGGCGCGGCGCTCGCGGTGGTCGCCGGCGAGCTGGCCAGCATGGCCATCCTGTTCCTGTTCGTCCGGCGCGCGACAGGTGGCCAGCCATGGAACATCCGGTGTTTCGCGCCGCTCGCGGCAGGCGCGATCGCAGCCATCCTGTATGCCGTCTGCGCCAGCTGGCCGGTCGCAATGAAACTGCCGCTCGCCGCGCTCGCCTACCTGGCGTCGGCGCTGATGCTGGGTGCCGTCACACCCGCTGAACTCCGCACGCTGGTCCCGCTGCTGCGGTCGCTCAGCCCCCAGGCGGTCTTGCGCGGCGGTTCAGGTGAAGAAGCGGAAAATCGCGCCGGGGTAGAGGGGGGTGCCTGGCAGCACACCGAAGAAAACCCACAGGGCCAGGCCAAGGGCCAAGGCGACAACGAGACTCGTTAACCATTGTTCGCCCGCGTGCCAGCGCAGCCAGCACAGGCAGAAGGCTGCGCTGCCGGCCACCGCGCCAAGCAGCCAAGCCAGGGCCAGGAGCAGGCAGATCCAGGCCCCCGCGGCGCGTGCGCGCCGCCCGCCCGAACCCTTCGCGCGATCGGCTGGCGAGCGAAGTTCCGCGACCAGTTGCCAGAGCAGCAGCCCTAGCGTGGTGGAGAGCATGATCCGGGGCACCCACGCGGACGGACGGCTGAGGGTAAATGTGGAGGCCAGCATCGAGGAGGCCAGTACCAGGAAGGCCAGGGTCAGCCAACTGCCCGGCGGTATCTTCCACGAACGCCTCCCCTTGTTCACCGGCGCCCTCCACCCACTTCCCGATTGCGCCCTTCACGGATGGCCCGAAGACGGCCCAGGAACGGCGGCAACAACAGGCTGCCGAGGGTCAGCACAAGCAGCAACAGGACCAGCGGCCGCGACCAGAAGTCGATCCTGCCGAGTTCCTGCAGCCTCAGGGTCAGATGCAGATTGGTTTCGAACATCGGCGCCAGCGCCAGCGCGATCACCAGCGGGATTCTCGGCCAGCCGAAGCGCTTCATCAGATAGCCGATCACGCCGAATACGACCGCGCAAACAGCGTCACCGATCAGGCCCCGGTACTGCAGCGCACCGAACACCGCAAGCGCGAGGATGAACGGGATCAGCCGTGCCGTTCGGACCGTGCTCAGCCGCGCGATCGGATTGACCAGCGCCAGCCCGAGCAGCGAGGTGATCCAGTTGGAGAGGAACAGCGACCAGATCAGCACGAACACCAGCATCAGGTTGTCGGTCAGCATCTCCCGGCCTGGCGCCATACCATGCAGGGTCAGGGCACCCAGCAGCACCGCGGTCCCGGTGCCGCCCGGAATGCCGAGCGCCAGGGTTGGAACCAGGGCGCCGCCGTCCTTGGCATCGTTGGCCGCTTCCGGCGCCAGGACACCGCGGATATCGCCATGGCCGAACCGGCTTCGATCGCGGGCGCTCTGGCTGGCGTGTCCGTAAGCGATGAAGCCGGCCACTGAACTGCCGATGCCCGGAATCGCCCCGATCACCGTGCCGATAAGCGAACTCCTGAGGAATAGCCCGAAGTGCCGGAATACCGAAAGGACGCCCTCCGTGACACTGCCGCCGAGATCCTGGTGCCGCGCGCGGCCGGACACGGTTTCGCGCCCGCTCGCAATCAGGTCGATCACACCGGCCAGCGCGAACAGGCCGAGAAAGACCGGCACCAGGTTCAGCCCGTCGTGCAGGTAGTCCAGGCCAAACGTGAAGCGCAGTTCGGCGGTGCGGGGGTCGTAGCCGATCGTCGCCAGCGAAAGGCCCAGGCCCGCCGCCGCCAGCCCCTTGACCAGCGAGGAGCCGACCAGCGCGGCCAGCGTTGTCAGGCCCCAGATCGCCAGCATCAGGTACTCGGGCGGCCCGAGCGCCACGGCCGCTGTCCTCATCAGGGGGATCAGTGCGATCAGCAGGAACACTCCGACTGTCGAGCCCAGTGCGGACGATGTGGCCGAGCAGCCGATGGCCGTTCGCGCCTGGCCGAGTTGAGTCATGGGATAGCCGTCCAGCATGGTGACGGCGTTTTGCGCCTTACCCGGGATGTTGAACAGGATGGCGGTAACGGAACCCATGAAGGTCGCGCCACCAACAAAGGCGCCGAACAACAGCATCACCGCAAGCGGATCCCAGGCGTACGTCAGCGGTATGGCCAGCGCCATCAGGCTGGAGCTGTTCAGCCCCGGGCTCGCCGAAAACAGCATCGCCAGCAGGGTGCCGGCCACCGGGTACAGGATATACGGCCAGGAGAAGACAAGGCCCAGGGCCTGCAGCGCGGTGTCCAGGATGGCTCCGTCCATTCGCGAGCTACTCCCTGGTTTCTGCAACCGCCGCCCGGATCAGGCCGCGAAAGCGTTCTGCGCTACGCGCGCCAGCCAACAGGTCAACACGCGTCTCCGCCCGACCGGCAGGCTCCAGGCTGAGCCCGGCCCGTTGCGCAGCTGCTTTCAACTTGGACGCGGCGAGTACCACGGAAAGTTCCTGTTCGAGGCAGGCATGCAGGGAAGCAGGCAAACCGGCCGGCGCCACGACAACCCGCCCGGCGCCGATCAGCGCGGCCAGCTCATCCGCCGCCTCCCTCGCTTCCGGGGGGGATCGCCCGCCGTAAGCGGCGCGCCGGACCGCCAGCCCGTCCGGGCCACCGAGTGCCGGAATACCGGGCAGGATCGTGGCCGGTCCACTGATGCGCAGCAGGGGGACCAGTTCTCCGGACTCCATCTGGCTTTCCACCGAATCCAGGTGCGACAGGGCAATATCGGCTTCGCCCCGAATCAGCGCCAGCGTCCGCGACGCACTGCCGCTGTAGCCGCCTACCAGCTCGTATGGCATGCCCAGAAGCGACGCGGTGACCGGTATGGAGAACATGCTGACGGAACCCGCATCCCGCACGGCGACGACGACCGGTCTGTTGCGGGACGCCTCCAGCAGGGCGTGGATGTCGGAAAAGCCGGAGTCACGGCCCGTGAACAGCACCGCGTGATTGCTCACGACACGCCCGATGAGGCTGAAGTCAGTCAGTGGATCGGGTGCGCGCGAGTCTTCCAGAGCATGGACGGCCAGCAGGCCCGACGCATTGATCAGCCCCAAAGTTGCGCCGTCCGGCGCGGCGTCGCGCAGCTGCGAAGCACCCACGATACCACCCGCCTCGGGGCGGTTCTCGATGATGAGCCTGGCCCGCAGGCGCTCCTCCAGGAATGGCTGCAGCAGGCGGGAATAGGCGTCGTAACCACCGCCCGCATGGGACGGTACGATCCAGCGTATGGTGTCGCCTTCAAGTCCGGCGCAGCTGGCCTTCGCCCCATCCGCCAACACGACGGCCAACAAGGCGGCAAAAACAGCGGGCAAGATGGCCCCCACATGTCGAAAGCCGCGCGATATATCCATCAGTAGCTGACGGTGAGACCCAGCATGACGGCCCGCCCTTCCCTTGGATCGCCGATCCGCTGCTCGTAGTCGACATCGCTGAGATTGGAGACGGACAGGTAGGCTTCGCAAGACTCGGCGAAGGCCCAGCCCGCCCGCAGGTTTGCCGTGAAGTAGGCCGGCAGCTTCGTATAGACGCCGTCGGGGTCGAGATCATGCAGACCGTTGACATAGATTCCGCTGAGCGCCAGCGAGACACCCTCTTCGAAACGGTAGCGCAGCTCCACCATGGCCGTGTGTTTGGGGCGACTGCGAAGTTGCCGGCTGCCGGCCTCGGGCAGGTCCTCGGCGGCATCGACGTAGGTGTAAGCGAAGCGGCCGAACAGGCGCTCCGCGAACCAGCCGCTGGTGGCCGTCTCCAGGCCGTCGATCTGCACCCGGTCGAAGTTCGTGTACAGCGCGCGCCGATCGGCTCGTTCAATCAGCCCGTCGATGTCGCTGTGAAAGACCGAGAAATCGCTGGTCCAGCCATTGGCGTAACGGTACAGCACGCCGGCCTCGTAGTTGTTCGACGTCTGAGGGCCAAGATCCGGGTTACCGTAACGGCGGCGGTACAATTCGCGGAGTTTCGGAAAGCGGGTTCGCTGGGCTGCCGATGCGTGGATCGAGAGCGCGTCCGTGGCCTGCCAGGCCAGGGCCAGCTGGGGATTGAACTCGCTGGTCGAGCGATTCAGCCGTGTCTGGTCGAAGTAGGTGAAAATACCGCCCGCCGCCAGCGAGAGTTTGCGCGTCAGCCAGTACTGGTCCTCAACGGCCAGTGTCCAGGTCGCCAACTCCGCCTTGTTGCCCTCTTCCAGTTCACCTTCACCCTTGAACACGTCCGTCTGTCCGCCCGCCGTGAGCACCAGCGTGTTGTTTTCCGAGGTTTCCAGCGTGGAATACAGCTTGCCGCCCCAGGAATAGTCCTCGGCGGTTTCGACTTCGTCGACCACGCTGAACGTGGCATCGGTATACGACGTCAGTTCGCTGTCATAGGAGTTGTAGTACAGCTTCAGCGATAGCGGGACGCGTTTGAAATGGTTGGAAAAGCCCACCGTTGACCGGCGCGACCTGGTCAGCCGTTCGTAGTCGGGATCATCGACTCCCGCTTCCACCGCCAGGCCCTTTTTGCCATCCGCCAGGTTCACGAACAACGAGCTGTGCCCGAGGAAGGTTTCGCGCGCGTCCGCCTGCAAAAAAACGCTGCTGCGCCTGAAATCGCTGTTCTCGCGGGTTCCGGCCGGCTGGTTCAGCTCCGGTTCGTAATCGTCCGACAACGAATAGTCGTCGGCCTGCTGGTGCTGTGCGGACAGGCTGAATCCGAGATTGTCGTTGCCACCGCCGGCGCTTGCCCTGAGGTAGCGCCTGCCGTCGGTGCCCAACTCGGCGCGGCCTTCCAAGAAGGGCTCGGCGACGCGCGTGTCGGGAATCACATCGATCACGCCGCCCACGCCGTTGGTGCCGTAGATCACCGAAGGCGCACTCTTCATGACCTTCACCGAGGAAACGCGCTGCACCGAGATTTCGTTCAGGTCGATCGTTCCTTCAAAACCGGAGGCGATCGGAATACCGTCGAACAATACCAGCACGTCGCGATCCCGGTACCCCCTGATCCAGGCGCGCGAATCGCCGGAAGAACCGCCGATCTGCACATTGACGCCTGGCACGAACGTGAGCGCCTCACCCACGGTATGCGCGTTGCGCTCGACGATGTCCTGCTCCGTGACTTCCCTGACGATCAGGGATGGCGGCGCTTCGACACGCTTTCCGGTCACGGCGACGTCCGGCAACGGAAAGACTTCCTCTCCCGTTTCGTCGGCCATCAGGTTACACGTCGGCAGCAGGGCCCACAGGGCCAGGC
>JASFKQ010000067.1:0-16731 GCA_050118555.1 Lysobacterales bacterium | reverse complement strand
CCCTGCTGTCGGGCGCAAACAACAACGGCTGTCACTCCGCTAACGCGGTCACCGCGATATTCCTGGCCACTGGCCAGGACGTGGCCAACGTCGCGGAGTCCTCGACCGGGATACTGTTCGCCGAACTCACGCCGGACAAAGACCTGTACATGTCGATCACGCTGCCATCGCTTATCGTCGCCACCTGCGGCGGAGGCACGGGCCTGCCGACACAGCGGGAGTGCCTCGAGGCGCTGGACTGCTACGGCGTGGGCAAGGTTTACAAGTTCGCGGAGATCGTGGCTGCCACCGTGCTGGCCGGCGAGATCTCGCTCGCCGCGGCCATCTCTTCCCTCGACTGGGTTTCCAGCCACGACCAGTACGGCCGCAACGACCCGACCCGGGGCAAGTAACCCGTCCGGTGGAAGTTCCGGGGTCAGAGAAGTTCCGGGGTCAGAGAAGTTCCGGGGTCAGGAAGTTCCGGGGTCAGAGTAAAGGGACAGAGTAAACGAAGTTCCGGGGTCAGAGTAAAGCGATTGGGTAAGTTACTCTGTCCCTTTACTCTGACCCCTGGCGTTTTGACCCCTGGCGTTTTGACCCCTGGCGTTTCTCTTTTTGCGTCTTTTGCGCCCTCCGCGCCTTTTGCGTTCCTCTTTCTACCGCATCTCAACCATCCGGCGTGTTGAGCAGCAGCTGATCCTCGTCGTCTGCGCCCTCGATGAACTCGACGAGGTTGTGGATCGAGATGTCGTTTTTCAGAAACAGCGCGCTGAAGGCGTTGATGCAGGCGTACGCGGGCGATTGGGGGAAGCGCGATTGGAATTCCCGTCGGAACACCGAGAACTCGGCGTAGGCGTACAGCTTGCCGTGGTTGAAGCCGCCACCGGCGGCCAGCTGGCGATCGAAACGACCGGAGGCCAGCAATGCCTTGTACTCACCGGGCGCCCGGCCGTAAACCAGTTCCACGAACTCCGCGGAATGGTCCAGGACACTGGCCTGGACCACCGCGAGGTCCGTTGAGGTCGAGGGGACGTTCATGCCCCCGAAGATAACCGAAGCTACTCCTCGAGCGCCACCGGGATCATGATGTGCGCGTAGGGCGTGTCTCCCCACATGACGGAAGGCCCACCGCTCGTGTGATCGCTGGAAACCCCCTTGAGCATCTCCTTCGGCACGACGATCATCAGGTGCGGGCCCATTTCGGCATAGTCTTCCGCGTTCTTGGGGTCCGGGTGATAGGGATCCGAGTTGCTGACGCCGGCGCCGATGTCGCCCTGCAGCATGTAGGAAATTCCGATGCGGTCCGTTTCAAACTCGCTCTTGCTGCCCAGAGCCTGCATCATTTTCATCCACACGGCGTCGTTGCAGATCGGCGCGTGATCGTCCGGCATGGTGTTGGGCAGACAGGTCCATCCGTTGCTGCCTTCCCGCAGGATGGTCCCGTCGTTGTCCATGATCGTGGCCTCGGCGCTGACGGCCGCCGGCGCGGCGGACATGGCCCGCGCGATCTTGACCTCGGTGGTTTCGCCGTCTTCAGCGGATACCAGGCCGGAAAAGGATGCGGCCAACGCAATGCTCGTTATGACTCTCCAATCCATGTCTCTTTCTCCTCATCTCATGCACTCCTCAAATGGTGCCCGTCAAGCATAGAGCAATCCGGAAGGTGCCGCATCGGTAACCTTTTTCCAATTGGTGTCGTCAAAGACTGTTAGAGAAGCTGAGGAGCCGTTATGCCCGAGGGAATTCGCGACACGTCCGCCCAGGATGTTGTGCTCGAAAAGTCCAGGCGCCCCTGGTTCAAGTGGGGCTTCGCAGCCGTTGCCGTGCTGGCGCTGGGAACGGTCGCGATATCGACACTTTCCACCTGGCTGAGCGCCGAGGCCAGCGTTTCGGCCGAACGCATTCGAACCGCCCTGGTGACCCGGGGCGATCTCGTGCGCGACCTGAGTGTGCAGGGGCGCGTGGTCGCGGCGGTCAGCCCGACGCTTTACAGTCCGGCGACCGGCACGGTCACCCTGCGCGTGCTGCCCGGCGACGAAGTGTCCACCGGCCAGGTGCTGGCGGACATCGACAGCCCGGAGGTGCGCTCCGAATTCCTGCAGGAGCAATCGACCCTGGACCGGCTCCGCGCCGAATTGCAACGCGAGAAAATCCAGGCGCGCAAGGCGAAGGTCAAGAGCCAGCAGACCATCGACCTCGCACAGGTGGAACTGACGGCCGCCGAGCGCGAAATGCGCCGCGCCGACGCATCGATCAAGACCAACGCGATTTCCGAAATGGACTATGAACGCACGCGCGACGAACTGGCGCGGGCCAAGGTCGAGCACGCCCACGCGGTGCAGGATGCCGGGCTGGAGTCTGAAAGCCTCGAATTCGAGGCGCGCACGAGGCAACTGGCCGTGGACCGCCAGCAACTGGTGGTCGATGAACTCAAGCGACGCGTGGACGACCTCTCGATCCGCTCACCGGTCACCGGCATCGTCGGCAACGTCGCCGTCAACCAGAAAGCGGTGGTGAACGAGAACGCCCCGCTCGTCACCGTGGTCGACCTGTCGATCTTCGAGGTCGAGGTGCGCATCCCCGAGGCCTATGCCGACGACCTCGGAATCGGCCTGGCCGGCGACGTGCAATACAACGGGCAGGAATTCCGCGGCGAACTGGTTTCCCTGTCGCCGGAAGTCATCGACAACGAGGTGGTGGGGCGTATCCGCTTCGCCGGCGAGCCACCCCCGGGGCTGCGACAGAACCAGCGGGTGACGGTGCGGGTGATGATGGACGAACTCCGGGACGTGCTGAAACTCCAGCGCGGTTCCTTCGCCGAGAACGGCGGCGGACGAACTGCCTTCGTGCTCGGGGACGACGGACTGGCCGTGCGTCGGCCCATACAGCTCGGCGCGCGCAGCATCGGCGAGGTCCAGGTCCTTTCCGGGCTCGAGGAAGGCGACCGCGTGATCATCTCGAGCGTGTCCGAATTCGAAGACTACGACACCATCCAGATAAGCAATTGAACCAGAACCCGGGCCGCGCAGCAGCAACCGCGTCGAGCCCGAACAACGGAGGACGCTTCACATGCTCAAAATGATGAAAATCAGCAAGGTGTACCGCACGGAGGTCATCGAGACGCACGCGCTGCGCGAACTGGACCTGCACGTTGATGAGGGTGAATTCGTCTCGGTAACCGGCCCCTCGGGTTCGGGCAAGACGACGTTTTTGAACATCGCGGGCCTGCTGGAAACCCCAACGAGCGGCATCTACGAACTCGACGAGCAGGACGTGGGCCGCCTCAGTGACCGGCAACGCTCGCGCATCCGCAACGAGAAAGTCGGCTTCATTTTCCAGAGCTTCAATTTGATTCCGGACCTGAACCTCTCGGACAACGTCGACGTGCCACTGCGCTACCGCGGCTGGAGCGCGTCCCGGCGCCGCAAGGTGATCGGCGACATGCTGGACCTGGTCGGGTTGGGCTCGCGCAAGGGCTACCTGCCCTCCCAACTGTCCGGCGGCCAGCAGCAGCGCGTGGCCATCGCCCGGGCGCTGGCCGGCAACCCGCGATTCCTGCTCGCCGACGAACCGACCGGAAACCTCGACAGCGAGATGGCCGGGCACGTCATGCAACTCCTGGAGGAGATCAACCGCGAGGGGACAACCATCGTCATGGTGACCCACGACCCGGATCTCGCGGCCCGCGCGCACCGCAACATACACATCCTGGACGGCTGCGCCAGCGACCTGCCCTCGCTGCATCCCGGCAACATCCGAACGCTACCCGACCGCGAGGCCGCGCAGGGAGGGCTCTGAGTCATGCAGTTCACCTATTACCTGAGACTCGCCCTGGCCAGCATGCGGCGCGCGCCGATTCTGACGGGCCTGATGATCCTGGCCCTGGGTCTGGGCATCGGCGCCTTCATGACCACTTTTACCGTCCATTACCTGATGTCGGGCGACCCGATCCCGCACAAGAGCAGCGTGCTGTATGCCGTGCAGCTGGACAACTGGGACCCGAACAGCCCGCCGACCGAGTCGGCCGAGGACGTGCAGCCACAGCTGACATGGCAGGACGGCAAGAACCTGATGAACGCCGACACGCCGGCCACGCGCCAGGTGCATATGTATGGCACCGGCGCAATCGTCGTGCCCGAAAGCGACGAACCGCCGTTCGATGAAAGCATCGTCGGCACCTACAACACATTCTTCGAAATGTTCGACGTGCCGTTCCTGTACGGACAGCCCTGGAACCGGCAAATGGACGACGACCACGCCAGCGTCGCCGTCATCGGCCGCAAGCTGAACGACAAGCTGTTCGGGGGTGGTAACACCGTCGGTCGGAACATCCGCCTCGGCGACAAGTTCTTCAAGATAGTCGGCGTCATCGACGACTGGCAGCCCACGCCGCGCTTCTATCATGTCGACGCCGGCGGCGCCTTTGCCGACACCGAACAGGTTTTCATTCCGATGACACGCGCAATCGACGAGCCCATGGCGCCCCGCGGCAATACCAATTGCTGGGCGCCACTGGACGAGAGCCTTCCGGTCATCCAGGCCTTCCTGAAGTCCGAATGCGTCTGGACCCAGTTCTGGGCCGAGCTGGACACGCCCGAGCAGGCTGCCGCCTACAAGGACTACCTGGACAACTACGTGCGAAGCCAGAAGGAAATCGGGCGCTTTCCGCGGCCGCTGAACACCTTCATTTCGAACGTCAACGAGTGGCTGGACGTAAACGGCGTGGTCGGTAACGACAACCGCGTCCAGCTGAGACTGAGTTTCCTGTTCCTGGTGGTTTGCGTGCTGAACACCGTGGGCCTGCTCATGGCCAAGTTCCTCGGCAAGAGCGGCGAAGTCGCCCTCAGGCGCGCGATGGGCGCCAGCCGCTCCGCGATCTTCGCCCAGAACCTGGTCGAGATCTGCGTGATCGGCGTGCTCGGCGGCGCGGTCGGCATCGGGCTGGCCTGGCTGGGCCTGCGCGCAGTGGAAAGCCTCTATCGCGGCTATCAGCACCTGGTTCATCTCGATCCGGTCATGCTGGCGGTCGCCGTCAGTCTGTCGGTGGCCTCCGCCGTCGCGGCCGGGCTCTACCCGGTCTGGCGCGTATCGCGACTGGCGCCGGCCGGCCTTCTGAAAACCCAGTGAGGAGAGCGTTATGAAGGACATCGGACCCATTTTAAGGACGCTCCTGCGCAATCGCCTCGGCGCCTTCCTGATCGCCCTGCAGATCGCACTCACGCTGGCCGTCGTGACGAACGCCGCATTCATCATCGAAAAGCGCGTCGCCGACGTGACCCGGCCCTCCGGCCTGGACGAGCCCAACACCGCGATTTTCATCACGACGCTGTTCGATCCGGGCGTCGACCAGCGGGAACAGTTCCGGAAGGACCTCGACGCGATGCGCGCGCTGCCGGGCGTAGTGGCGGTCACGCCAATCCAGTCGATTCCGGTCAGCGGGAGCGGCTGGGGCGAGGACCTCTACACAACGCCGGAGATGACGTCGGACCAATCGATCTCCTTTGGCAATTTCATGGTCGACGAACAGGGGCTCGAAGCACTGGACCTGAAGCTCCTGGCCGGCCGCAACTTCCGGCCCGGGGAGATGGTGGAGCGCAACCTGGACAGCATGCAAACCTCTGACGTCATCATCGTCAGCCAGGCGCTTGCGGACGCATTGTTCCCGGACGGCGACGCGCTGGGCAAGACCGTATTTGACGAACCCGACGGTAAGCAACCGATGGAAATCATCGGCATCTACGATCACATGCAAAATGCCTGGCCGCACTCGGACAACGTCAACCGGACGGCGCTGATGCCCATGATCAATGCAATCGGAGGCTACATGGTCTTCCTGGTTCGCGCCGAGCCCGGCCAGCGCGATGCGGTGATGGCCGCGGGTGAGGAATACCTGTCGAAAAACCGTAGCCGGGTGGTCCAGCACGTCCGGAGTTTCGAGGAACAAAAGCGGCGCACCTACGGCGGCGACATCGCGATGATCAAGCTGATGACCGCCGTGATAACCGCGCTCGCCGCGGTCACCGGTCTCGGCATCGTCGGCCTGGCCCGGTTCAGCGTGACCCAGCGTCGCAAGCAGATCGGCACGCGTCGCGCACTGGGTGCGACCCGCTTCGACATCGTCCGCTACTTCATGGTGGAGAACTGGTTGATTACGAGCATCGGTCTTGTGATCGGCATCGCCGGTGCAGTCGGGCTCAACTGGTTCCTCGACACCGAATACAGTACGGGCCGGATGCCCGTCTGGTACCTGCCCGCGGGCATGGTGACGCTTTGGCTCCTGGGGCAGCTGGCCGTCCTTTGGCCGGCCCGCCGGGCGGCGGACATACCGCCGGCTCTCGCGACCCGCAGCGTCTGAACCCTACAGGCAGGCGCGCCGCGGCCCAGGACGCACTTTTCGGGGGCGGGTTCGACTCCACCCAATGTCTGCTATAGTTCTGCAACATTTGACTGGCTGCCCGCCCGGGGAACGGCCAGGGGCGAAGGGCAAATACGGCAGAACCAAGGATGATGAAAAGCGTTCGCATCGCGAAAACACCCGGACCGCGCAGGCCGGGGTGGCGAAACCTGATTGCATGTATTGCAGCGACGGCCATTCTGGGCGCCTGCGTGCAGGTGGGGCCCAAGGTCCTCACGGCAGGCCGGCCACTCTACAACGTGGCTCTGCAGCAGACCGAGGCGCAGCAACTGCTGCTCAACATCATCCGGCAGCGCTATGGCGACCCCGTGCTGTTTCTCGACGTGACCAGTATCTCGAGCAGCTTCCATTGGGAGGCGAATGCGGGGCTCGCGCGGACTTTCGCGCCCGGGAGCAGTGACAGTTCACTGGGCACACTCGGCGCCAATGTCGGCGAGTCCCCATTGATCACCTACGCGCCCAACACGGGAGAAAAGTTCGTGCGGCAGATGCTGACGCCGCTGGACCTGCGTACGGTGGCGCTGATCGTCCAGGCGGGCTGGAGCATCGAGCGCGTTCTGCTCATCCTGGGGGAATCCGTCAACAACATTCGTAACCGGCCGGAGATGGCAGATCCGGAACTGGGATACATCGAGTTCGAGAAACTGGCTTCCGCATTGCGGAACCTGCAACGGGACGGCTCACTCAGCGTCGGCATGGAGCCCGGGGAAGGCGACCAGCCGGAATTGTCGCTCATGGTTTCACCAAAAGCCGCCCGATCGGAGGACTACCTCCTGATCTGCAAATCGATCGATGTCGTGTGTGACGGCAGCCCCCTCCGGCTGAGGCAGGCTTTCGGTGTCTCCAGTGACGGAAAAACCATGGCGTTGGCCACCCGTTCGTTGTTTTCGGCGCTGTATTTCCTGGCGCAAGGCATCGATGTACCCAGGGACGACCTGGACCGGGGCATCGCAGCGCCGCAGATATTCAACGCCGGGGGACCGTTCGACAACGCCAACCCGGACGGCCGGCTGTTTCATGTCCGGACGGCGGACGACGAACCGGAGGGCGCGGCAGTGAAGGTGTTCTATCGTGACCGCTGGTTCTATATCGCGGACAACGATGGTGACAGCAAAACCACCTTCGCCCTGGTGAGCATGTTGCAGCTGCTGCAGTCGGGCGAAACCAACAAGATCACCCCCCTGATCACCCTGCCGGTCAACTGACGCTGGAGTCACGGCGTGCCACGGGCAACGGTTTCACGGAGATCGGTCACCTCGATAAAGGAGCATGAAGACCTCGCAAGGTGAGCCACGTCTTGCGGTGGACGGATACTGATGGAAAAGGGAATTTTTCGATTCATTCTGCGCTTCAGCCTGCGCGAGCAGATCATCCTGGTCCTGATGTCCGCCGCCGCCCTGCCCCTGCTCTACTTCACCCTGGAACTGCCGAAGACCATCGTCAACCAGGCCATCAGCGGCACCGACTTTCCCAGGCAGGTGCTTGGCATGGAGTTCGAGCAGATCCCCTACCTGCTCTTGCTCTGTGGCCTGTTCCTTTTGCTGGTTCTTCTGAGCGGGGCGATGAAGTACTTCACGTCGACGTTTCGCTACCGGGTGGGAGACCGCCTGCTGCGCCGTCTGCGCTACAGTCTGATCGAGAGGCTGCTGCGGTTTCCCTCCTCGGAATTCCGGAACCTGTCCAGCGGACAGGTGGTTTCCATGATCACCGCGGAAACCTCGAACCTGGGCTACTTCATTGCCGAGGCCTTCGCCGTACCGGCTATCGCGCTGGGGACCCTGGCGACCATCGTGCTGTTCATGTTCATCCAGAACTGGATGATGGGCGTCGCCGCGATCGCACTCTACCCCCTGCAGATCTACCTGATTCCCAAGCTGCAGCGACGCGTCAACGCCCTGCAGCGGCAGGAGGTTCAGACCATGCGGGAGATATCGCAGCGTATCGGCGACGTGGTGGCGGGTGCGAGCGAAATCCACGGGCACGACACGGCGCAATATGAACTGGCCCATTTTTCGAACCGCCTCGGAACGGTATTCGGCTACCGGGTCGAAATGTCTTCCAAACGGTACATCGCCAATGTTCTGAACCAGATTTTTTCCCAGCTTACACCCTTCTTCTTTCTCTCCATAGGCGGTTACCTGGTGATCATCGGGGATCTGTCGTTGGGTTCGCTGGTCGCCGTGCTCGCCGCGTACAAGGACATGTACGCACCGTGGAAAGATCTGATCGACTACTACCAGAAATCGGAAGACGCAAAGGTCCGGTACGACCAACTCAGGGAATTTTTCGCCCGCAACAACCTGCTCGAAAAATCGGTGATCGAGTCCGACCCGGGCCTGCACGACTTCATCGAAAAGCCGCTGGTGGCGAGCAACGTGGTGATCGAGCAGGAAGAGGGACACCGCCCGGTGAACGGAGCGACCCTGAACCTGACCCTGCCCACCCACACGGTGATCCTCGGTTCGGCTGGCAGCGGCCGCGAGGAATTCGCCCGCCTGCTGGCACGCCAGGAGACGCCCCATTCGGGAAAGGTGTTGGTGGGTGACATCGACCTGTCGGCGCTGCCGGACAGCGTCACGGGCCGCAAGATCGGCTACGTCACGCACCATACCCACCTCGCCTCCGGCTCCCTCCGCGACGTGCTGGTGTACCCGCTGCTGCGCAATCCCGGGCACAAGGCGGGCGAAGAGGGCAAGGTGCCCGCGGAAGTGGCCCGGGCGATTGCCGAATCCCGGCGGGCCGGCAATTCGGCCTACGACCTTTCCGCGGACTGGATCGACTACGAAGCCGCCGGATGTCGGGACGCCAAGGAGTTGTGCTCCCGCATGGTGCGGGTGCTCTGGACCGTCGAGCTGGACGACGAAGTCTACGAGATCGGCCTGCGGCATTCCATCGACCCCGAGGAGCAGCCCGAACTGCCGGCCCGGCTGATCGAAGCGCGCCGGGCTTTCAGGTCCCGGCTCGAAGCGGAGCAGAAGCAGGCGCTGGTCGAGGCGTTCGACCCGGAACGCTATAACGCGAACGCCTCGGTCGCTGAAAACATCCTCTTCGGCACACCGGCGGGTCCCGAATTCGCCATCCGGAATCTCGGGCAAAACCCCTACGTCCGCGAGGTCATAGAGCGTGCCGGACTGACCCATACGTTTCTTGAAATGGGACGGAAGCTCGCCTCGCTGAAAAGCGAGATCTTTCGCGACCTGCCGCCCGGACACGAGTTCCTGGAGCGCTTCAGCTTCATCGACGCCAGGGACCTGCCGGCTTTCGAGTCCATCCTTCGGCGCGCCGAAGCCCAGGGACTCGACAGCCTGCCCGTGGCCGACTGCGAGCGGCTGATGGCGCTGCCGTTCCGGCTGGTCGAGGCTCAGGATCACGAAGGGCTGATCGACCAGGGAATCAAGGAGCGCCTGCTCGACGCTCGCCGCCTGTTCGCGGACAATCTCCCGGACGACGCGAAACGGTCGATCCAGTTCTTCGATATCGACACGTATAACGCGGCCAGCACCATCGCCGACAACATCCTGTTCGGCAAGATCGCCTCTACGCGGGCAGGTAGCGCCGCGCAGATTGGCGGTCTCATTTCAGAGGTTGTCGAAGAACTGGACCTGCGCGAAGCCGTCATTCTCGCCGGCCTCGAATACCAGATCGGTACGGGCGGCGCGAGGCTCACCGCAGCCCAGCGCCAGAAACTCGCGGTGGCTAGGTGCCTGCTCAAACGGCCCGAAATCCTGATCCTCAACGAGGCGCTATCCTCGCTGGAGACCGCGGCGCAAGACCGCGTATTGTCACGCATCAAGGACGAAATGGAGGGCCGGAGCCTCATCCTCTTCGAACCCCACGAGGAGCGCAAGCGGGAGTTTGCGAAAATACTCGTGATGGACAAGGGCAGGATCGTCGACAAGGAGACGTCCGAGACGGGACAAGCCCATCAGCCCGCTTCCGCGGCCGCGGGGGCGCTCGAAACCGGGGAAGAGTCCCGGGTGCCGCGCCTGAACGAGATTACCAGCGTACTGATGGATATCCCCCTGTTTGCCGGCATCGGGCGCTCGAAGCTCAAGCTCCTCGCATACACGAGCGAGCGGGTGCACTTCGAAGCCGGCGAGGAGGTCTTTCACCAGGGGGACACCGGTGACCATGCATACGTCATTCTCGAGGGCGAAGCGGAAGTCGTGCTGGAATCGGAAGGCGGCTCCAGTACCGTTGCCACATTGGGTCGCAACGAACTGTTCGGTGAAATGGCCCTGTTGGCGAACATGCCGCGCACGACCACTATCCGCGCCAGAACGCCCATGGTACTCCTGAGTATGAGCCAGGACATCTTCATGCGCATGGTGGCGGAAAACAGCGAGATCGCCATCGCGATGATGAGGGTGATCACGGAACGCCTGGCCTCGACCCTGCGGGACTACGGCAAAGCCATTACCTTCCGGGAGAACGCGCCCACCGGCTGAGCGATTGCAGGCAGGCCGGCGCTTCTCAGGCCAGGCGCGCCAGGAAGCGGTCGATCGCCGCCAGGACAAGGGGCTCGTCGAGCAGGGGCGCGTGGCCGCGCTCGGGCACGTCCACGACCTCCAGATCCGGCTTGCGCCGGCGCATGCGCTCGACGATGTCATCGGTCAACACATCGGAAAGCACCCCGCGAACCAGCAGGCACGGCACGGTAAGGGCGTCAAAGGCGTCCCATGCGTCCGTGGGCATGCCGCCCAGGCTTTTCAGCCCCAGGCGCCGGAGCCAGCGGGCCAGCTTGAGGGCCGACTGGGCCTTGCGCATCGCGTCACCCACCGCCGGGTCGTAGTCGGGCGCCGGCCTGCCCTCGGCATTCTCCGCCCAGAACCGTCGGACGTAGCGTGGCCAGAAATCGTCGGGTGCGCCCGGAAAAACCGGTGCGTATTGCTTTCGCGCCTCCGCGACCGCCGCATCCCAGTCGGCGACGGGCGGCGTGCGCCCCACGTATTCCAGGATGCGAGCGACGGCCGCCGGCGGAAACTCCGGACCGACGTCATTCAGCACGCAACCGCGCAGACGGTCAGGGCGCTGGTGAGCCATCACCATGGCCAACAGGCCGCCCAGCGACGTGCCTATCACTACGACGCGGTTCACCTCGAGCAGGTCGAGCAGCCGCCAGATGTCACGAACGTAAACGCTGGGGCGATACCCGGACGGCTTCGGATCGTAGTCCGATCGTCCGCGCCCGCGCATGTCCGGGCAAATCACGCGCCAGGGCCTTTGCCGGTTGGCCGCCAGGTGCTCCGCCAGGTCTTCGAAGTCCCGGCTGTTACGGGTCAGTCCAGGCAGGCAGACCACAACATCGTCACCGGAACCGTAGCTGCGGTAGTAGAGCGACAGGCCGTCTTCGGATTCGAAGCGATGCTCGCTGTAACTCATCAAGCATCCCCTTCCCAGTCCCGTTCCAGTAAGCGCGCGGCCAGCCAGAGCAGAATAGCCGCCAGAAGGTAGAACCCGGTGCCGGCCAGAATCGAATAACGGAGCGATTCCTCCCCGAAACGCGCAGACAGGCCGTCGGAAAGCGCCCCGATCGCCCAGGTTCCGAGCCCGATGCCGATCAGGTTGTTGATGAACAGGAACACGGCCGACGCGGTAGCCCGCATGTCCGGCCGCACCAGGTGTTGCACGGTCGAAATGACCGGCCCCAGCCACATCAGGCCCATCGCGGTAGGCACCAGCAGCACCAGAAAAATCACCAGCAGGTTGGGCGAAAGCATCGCCAGCAGGTAAAAGGGGATCGTCGCGCAAAAGGCCACGGCGGGCACTTGCAGATAGCGCCTCTTTCGAGCCTGGCCCAGCCGGTCGCCCAGCCAGCCCCCGGCCCATATACCGGCCAATCCGCCGACGAGGACGATCGCCCCGAAATACAGGGAGGCGTCGAGCAGTGCCAGCCCGTAACTGCGCACGAAATACGAGGGCAACCAGAAGAACAGACCGTAGCCCATCATCGAGGAGCAGGAGGCGCCCAGCGAGATGAGCCAGAAACTCGGCTTGGACACGAGTGTCTTCAGCAGCAGGCCCAGGCTCGGCGGCCGGTGGGCCGGCGCGCTCGCATCGAAGCCGCCGCGCGGCGGCTCTTTCACCGCCAATCGGAAGATCGGCGCGATCAGGATACCGGCCAGGCCGACCGCGAAGAACGCCCAGCGCCAGTCGACGTGGCTGGCGATCAGGCCACCGAAGACGATACCCAGCGCGCTGCCGATCGGAATGCCAAACGAGTAGACGCTCAGCGCCCGCGCCCGCTGGTGCGGCGGAAAATAATCCGATATCAGTGAATAGGCAGGCGCCACTCCGCCAGCCTCGCCGACGCCGACGCCGAGGCGCGCCAGGAACAGCTGCGTGAAGTTCTGGGCCAGACCACAGGCTGCGGTAAGTGCACTCCAGATGACCAGGGCGCCGGTCATGATCCAGGTACGGCTGTAGCGATCCGCAAGCATGGCGACCGGGATGCCCAAGCCGGTGTAGAACAGGGCGAAAGCGAGACCACCCATCAGCCCCAGCTGGGTGTCGCTGAGGCCCAGATCGGCCTTGATCGGCACCGCGAGGATTCCGACGATCTGGCGATCGATGAAGTTGAAAGTGTAGACGAGAACCAGCAGGGTCAGCGTAATCGCCCGGCTGCCGTGTGCCTGCACCTGAGGCGCCGCTGCGCCCGTCATGCGTCCCTGGTCTTGTGCACGTCCCGATCCCCGTATGCTTCCCGAATGGCTGCGCGCCGGCGCCTTAATAAGGCGCCGGCGCGCAGGATTCCACGATCAGTACTTGAATTCCACTGAAAGCATATAGGTTCTGGGGTCACCATAATAGGCCGTCTGAATGTTGCCGACGCTGCGGAACTCCTGTCCTTCGACCTTGTACAGCTCGTCGGTCGCGTTCTTGACACCGGCGGTGACCGACCAGTGCTGCTCGGGGCCGGTCCAGGTCACGAAGCCGTCCAGCACCCAGTAGCTGCCTTCCGAAAGGGTGTCTAGGTTGTCCACGCTCAGCCACATCGAGTCGCGGTAGTTGCCGCTGGCGCCCAGACTGATGCTGCCGCGTCCGGAAAGATCGACGGTGTACATACCGAACAGGCGCGCGGTCCATTCCGGTGAGAAGGCGGGTTCGTCGGGGATTTTGTCCGAGCCCGAGAAGCCACCGGCTCCGTACTTGGCGTCGAGGTAACCAATCTGCGTGGAAAGCTGCAACGCGTCGATTGGCAGCCAGGTGAGTTCAGCCTCTGCGCCCTTGATGTCCAGCTTGGCTGCGTTCAGCACCGGGAAACGGAAATCGATGCCGTCGGCGACCGAAACGCGGGCCTGGAAATCGTCGTACTTGCTCATGAACAGGGCATAGTTGGCAACCAGCCGTCCGTCAGCCATGGTGGTCTTGGCGCCGATCTCGCCGGTCCAGACGGTTTCCGGGTCAAAGGTACTGACGTCCGCGGGACTGTTGGCGCGTCCGTTGAAGCCGCCGCTCTTGAAGCCCTTGGCTACCCGGCCGTAAAGGCGAACGTCGTCGTTCAGGTCGTAGTCCAGGGTCACGGTCGGCGTCCAGGAATCCCAGCTGGCGGAATCGTCGAAGGCGAAGGCCGGATCAGCATTTCCCAGCAGATCGGTAAAGGTACTCGTGGTGCGGAAATAGTCCTTCTTCTCGTTCGTGTACCGCATGCCGACACCCAGGCTCCAGCGGTCCGCGAAGCGCCAGTCGACCTGGCCGAAGGCCGCATAGCTGGTGGTTTGCAGATCGTCATCGATGGTGCGCAGGAAGGCTATTGGGAGGCCATAGTACTTCAGGAAGTCGTCGGCGTAGGCCTCCTGGTGGGAAGGCACTTTCTCTTTCAGATAGTACAGGCCGGCCACCCAGTCGATGTCGTCACCGTTGTTGCCCAGCAACTGGAACTCCTGACTGAACTGGTTCTGGTCGATGCCGACGAAGACGTCGCCGAGCTGCAACTCAGTGGCGTCGATGTCGATGTACAGATCGGCCTGCAGGTCGCGATAGGCGGTGATCGACTTCAGGCGGGTGCTGTCGTTGATGTCCCAGCTGACGGTCAGGTTGCCGCCCCAGTGATCGACCTTCTGGCCACCGGCGTCACCCAGCGAGGTCCGCGTCTCCCAGTTCCAGTCGCCGGTCGGGGCCGGTAGCAGCACGGGATATTCACCGGTGCCGAGATCCCAGCTTGTCAGATCCGCTTCCGCCCGGCCGAGCGTCAGCGCCACGTCTTCGTGCGTGTAATCGGCTGAGAATTCCACGGTGACGGCGTCGTTCGCGGTCCAGACGCCCTTCATGCGCGCAACGGTGGAGTTTTCGTCGTTGTACTTGCGGCCGTCCGTCGGATCGGTGACGAAACCGTCACGCTCGTTGTGCAGCGCACTGAAGCCGAGCGAGAAGTTATCGGTCACCGGCCCGGCGATATAGCCCTTGGCCTCCACCCGGCTGAAATTGCCGACGGTGAGGCCCGCCTGCGCCTCGAAGGTGTCGCCCGGGGTGCGGGTGATCAGGCGGATGGCGCCGCCCGGCGTGTTCTTGCCGTACAGCGTACCCTGCGGACCGCGCAGCACTTCCACCCGTTCGATGTCGTACAATTTGAACATCGCACCCTGGATACGCGACATGTAGACGTCGTCGAGGTAAATACCCACGGCGGGATCGAAGGTCTGCAGCGCGTCGGGCTGGCCAACACCGCGGATAAAGGCGTTGACGCTCGAATTGGAGCCGCGGCCCTGCACCAGGTTCAGGTTGGGCACGGCGCCCTGCAGCGCGGTGAGATTGTCGGCCTGCAACTGGGCCAGTTGCTCGCCGTTGAAGGCGCTGACCGACATCGGCACGTCCTGCAGGGGCTGTTCACGGCGCTGCGCCGTGACGATAACCTCTTCGAGCAGGCCCGCGGATGCCTCGTCGTCTTCACCGGCCTGCGCGAAAGCTGTCGCCGGCAGCGCAACCGCCGAAAGCAATGCGGCGCAGAGAGCCAGGGGCAGACGTAGCCGGTTGAAGCGACCGGATTTTGACTGTTGAACGATTTGCATTTGTGTCCTCCGATAGTGGTGCCCAGACATCATCTCTTGGTGGATGTTGCTGGTGCCGTATTGGCGCGGCGGGTCGTTGCCCGGGCCTTGCTAATTGGCCGGAAGTATGCAACTTTATGAAACATGAATCAAGTTTCAACTAATAACCGCTCCCCGAAAACGGCGCGGGGCCGCAAGACGCGCGACCGATTGCTGCAGGCCGCGGAAGCGGAGTTCGGGGAGCACGGCTATTACGAGACCGCGATCAGTGGCATCACGCAACGGGCCGGCGTGGCGCTGGGCACCTTCTACACCTACTTCGACAGCAAGGAAGCGATTTTCGAGGGCCTGGTGAGATACATGAGCGAACGCACCCGCCGCTGGGTCGGCGAACGGGTGGCCGGCGCCTCGAACCGCCTCGAGGCGGAGCGGCTCGGCCTGGAGGCCTACATCGAATTCGTCCGCCAGCACAAGGGACTCTACCGCATCATCACCGAGGCCGAGTTCGTCGCCAACGAAGCGTTCCGGGACCATTACGAGGGCTTTGCGCGCGGCTATGTCTACAACCTGAGCAGCGCCGGCAAACGGGGTGAGATCCGTCAGGGCGATTATGAAGTGTGGTCCTGGGCGATCATCGGCATCAACGTCTTCCTCGGCATGAGGTACGCGGACTGGGACCAGAACGTCCCCTCCTCGCACATCGCCGAAACCGTGCTCGACCTGCTGGCAAACGGCCTGCAGCCCGGCAAGGAACCCGACACATGACCACGATGGGCATCGTCTCTACCGGCACCTGGTTTCCGGAGACCCACGTCACCGCCGCGGAAATCGCCGAGCGCAGCGGCATGCCCGAGTGGGTGGTGCGCGAAAAGCTCGGCATTGAACGGAAGTTCGTCGCAGACCCGGATGTCCACCCGAACCAGATGGCGGTGCATGCCGCACGCAAGGCCATCGACCGCGCCGGCATCGACCCGATGGACATCGACGCGGTGCTCTGCACCACCGAGGAGTGGCGCGAGTACCTGCTCTGGACCACGGCCATCGACCTCGCGTGGGAAGTCGGGGCGAAACGGGCCTGGGGCATCGACGTGCACATGCGCTGCGCGACTACCGTCGCCGCGCTCAAGGTGGCCCGCAGCCTGATGGCCGACGACCCGGCCATCAACACGATCCTGATCGGCGGCGGCTACGCGGTTTCGCACTTCATCGACCTGGCCGACGTAAACACCTCCTTTCTGTTCAATATCGGGGCCGGCGCCGGTGCGATGATCGTCAAGCGCGACTGGCCGGAGAACCAGGTCCTGGGTACCCACCTGATCGCGGACGGCTCCATGAGCCGCCACGTGCTCG
>JASFKQ010000066.1:0-16806 GCA_050118555.1 Lysobacterales bacterium | reverse complement strand
CCTACGGGTGCCGGAGCGAAGCCCGCTGTAGGACCGAGCTTTGCTCGGGATGGGCTGCATCGGCCCGGTGGACCAATCGCGACCAACGGTCGCTCCTACGGGTGCCGGAACGGAGCCCGCTGTAGGACCAAGCCTTGCTCGGGATGGGGTTTGTTAATCAGGAGCCTGACAGATCCTTCAAACCTTCGAGGCTGGAGAACCAGGCCGCGAGATCTTCAATATCCTGTTCGCTGAGCGTGGTCACGATCCCGGCCATGATGGGGTTGCTGCGATCGCCGGACTTGTAGGCTTTCAGTGAATGCTCGATATAGTCGGCATACTGGCCGGCCAGCCGAGGGTATTGCGGGAAGTCTTTGGCCTCGCCATCGACTCCGTGGCAGGCCTCGCACACCGAGGCTTTTTCTTTCCCCCTGGCGGCGTCCCCTTTGGCGGATGCGGCCGTCGGCGCCAGCGCGACAGCCAATGCGAGAAAAGTGCTGCCGAAGGTAGCGTTGATTGTTTTCATTCGAAACCCTTTATTCAGTGCCAACCGAGGCGAAGTATGCCGCGAGGTCTTCGATATCCTGGTCCGACAGGCTGCTGGCCTGCAGGGACATCGTCGGATGCTTCCGCTCACCGGCCCGGTAGGATTTCAGCGCTGCGACCAGGTACTCGTAGTGCTGGCCGCCGAGCTTCGGAACCTTGTACGTCGGGTACACATTGTTATAGCCGGGAATGCCGTGGCAGCCCTTGCAGGTGTATGCCTTGACCTTGCCCGCCGCGGCATCGCCCTCGGCGTGGGCCGGACCGGAGACGGCCAACAGCGCACTAACGGCCAACAGCGTGGCTGGAATCATCGGATTTCGCATGGATATCTCTGAATCTTGTTAATTTCGGACCGCAACAGGCGGCGATTATACCTGCGATTCCCAAGTAAACCAACGATTCCGCCGGGGCCGCGAGGCACTTGAACGCAGTTCACTGGCGGTTCCAGCCAAGAAGTGTGCTTCCTGACCAATTCCCCGGGCCCATTTGCAGAAATCAATTGTAACGAAGAGGGGCCTGGATGCGTCCCAATCAAGAGGACAGGCGCACTTCAGGGGAATGGCGCGTTTATTGCATCGGCAACGGTAGGAAGCGTGCTCCGAACAGACGGTACGCGAGAACCATGACGACTGGCACATAGCCAGCGCAAGATACTGTGATAGTGTTATACGTATATAGAACACCAATACATCAAAACTGGACAGTAAGATGAAACGGATCAACGGGCAAATGACAGGACGAATTGCGCTTTTCGCGTTGCTTTCATGCACCCTGGCTCTGCAAGGTTGCATGCGGCAGGCGTCGGGAGCCGACGTCGCGGACGAGGACGCCAAGGAGCCGGCGATCCCGATCGAGGCAGCGACCGTTTCCAACGGCGACATGGCGGCCTTCTATTCCGGTACGGCCACTCTGGAAGCAGACCAACAGGCGACCGTGGTTGCCCAGATTTCCGGGATCGTACTGGAGATATCCGCGGAAGAGGGCGAATTCGTGAAAGCGGGCCAGGTGCTGGCACGGGTCGAGACCGACCGCTACCGCCTGGAAGTGGACAAGGCGGAAGCCACCCTGAAACGACTCGAGACCGAGTACGCCCGCAAGAAAGAGTTGTTCGACAAGGAACTGGTCAGCGCGGACGACTACGAGCGCGTGCGTGCTGAACTGCAGGCGCAGAAGGCTGCCTACGACCTGGCCAAGCTGGACCTCGAGTACACTAGTATCCGGGCGCCCATCTCGGGCTACGTCTCCGAACGCCTGGTGCGCCCGGGCAACCTGGTGAGTATGCACCAACCGGTGTACCGGATTACGAGCTACGACCCGTTGCTGGCGGTCCTGCACGTTCCGGAACGGGAACTGAGCGTGCTGCACAAGGGGCTCGACGTCTCGATGGTGCTGGACGCCTGGCCGGGTGAAACATTCTCCGGCGAGTTGATCCGCATCAGCCCCGTGGTCGATCCGGCCACTGGTACGTTCCGCGTAACGGCGCAATTGCATGATCGCGACAACATGCTCAAGCCGGGCCTGTTCGGGCGCGTCGAAATCCTCTACGACATGCGCAAAGGCGTACCGGTGATTCCTCGTTCGGCGGTGGTCACCGAGGATGAGTCCAGCCACGTGTTCGTGATCGACGAAAACGGCAACGCGTTGCGCCGCGACGTGATGCTCGGCTACGAACGCGGCGGCATGGTCGAGGTGCGGGAAGGCGTCACCCAGGGTGACGTCGTCGCGACTGCCGGCAAGGGTAACCTGAGCGACGGATCTCACGTCGAGGTCATCCGCACCGAGCAGCAGCCCAGCGCATGAGTTCCGGGCACCTGAAACTGGTCGAAGTGGCCACGCGGAGACGCGTGGCCATTTCAATGGCGGCGGTGACGCTGGTGTTGTTCGGCCTGATTGCCCTGAAGAGCCTGAAGGTCAACTTGCTGCCGGACATATCGTATCCGACGCTCACCGTGCGGACGGAGTACCGCGGCGCCGCGCCCGAGGAGATCGAAACCCTGCTGACGCGGCCGGTGGAAGAATCCGTCGGCGTGGTCCGCAACGTGCGGTCCGTGAAATCAGTTTCCCGGGCGGGCCAATCCGACGTGATCCTGGAGTTTGCCTGGGGCACGGACATGGACCGCGCCGCGCTGGATGTCCGTGAAAAGCTGGAGGTTCTGCAGCTGCCGCTGGAAGCCCAGCGCCCCCTGTTGCTGCGCTTCAATCCGGCGACGGACCCGATCATGCGACTGGGCCTCCTCTACAACGCTGCCGAAACCACGGCCAGCGAGGCCGCTCTGAAGTCGTTGCGGCGGTTTGCCGACGAGGAGCTGAAGAAGGCGCTGGAGCCTGTCGAAGGGGTTGCCGCAGTGAAGATAAGCGGCGGTCTCGAAGACGAGGTCCAGATCGAGATCGACCAGCGGAAAATGGCCCAGCTCAATCTGAAGCTCGAGGACCTGACCGCGCGATTGGCCGCAGAGAACGTCAACGTATCGGCCGGAAGACTCGAGGAAGGCACCCAGCGCTACCTCGTGCGCACCGTCAACCAGTTCCGCTCCATCGAGGAATTCGGTGGCCTCATCGTCGCGACGGGCAGCGACCGGCCGATCTACCTGAGGGATATCGCCAACGTGCGCGCCGGCTACAGCGAGCGCGAAGCGATCATTCGGATGAATGGACACGAAGCGGTGGAGATCGCCGTTTACAAGGAGGGTGACGCGAACACGGTGAGCGTGGCCCGGGGCGTGCGCGAACGGCTGCAAGAGCTGGAAAAGGATCTGCCCAGGGGCACGCAGATCGAGACGGTGGACGACCAATCGGTCTTTATCGACCGCGCGATCAGCGAAGTGGTCGACGCCGCTGTCCTGGGCGGCCTGCTGGCCGTGGCCGTGATCTTCCTGTTCCTGCGCAATGTGCGCTTCACGCTGGCGATCGCACTCTCGATCCCGGTATCCGTCATCGCGACCTTCTTCCTGATGGGGCAAACCGGTATCTCGCTGAACATCATGTCCCTCGGCGGCATTGCGCTGGCCACGGGACTGCTGGTGGATAACGGGATCGTGGTGCTGGAGAATATTTCGCGCTACCGCGCCGAGGGCAAGGGCCCGCTCGAATCCGCCATCCAGGGCGCGAGCGAAGTGGGCGGCGCCGTCATCGCCTCGACCCTGACGACCATCGCGGTGTTCCTGCCGCTGGCTTTCGTCGAGGGCGTCGCCGGTCAGCTGTTCCGGGATCAGGCGCTGACGGTGACCTTCGCCCTGGCGATATCGCTGGGCGTGGCCATGACGCTGATTCCGATGATTGCCGCCGCCGGCGGCAAGACGTGGTCGAAGCCGGCGAAGCGCAGCCGGCTGGGCTCTGCGTTTGCGGCAGGCTATGCCCATCTGCTGGATCTCGCGCTGCGCCGCCGCGGGCTGACCCTCGGTGTCGCCGGCCTGATGCTGGTCCTGTCAATGCTGCTGTTCCGCTCGGTGGGGACCGAGCTGATCCCGCAGTTGGAACAGGGCAAGTTCGAAGTGGAACTCGAGGCAGCCCCGGGCACGCCGCTGGACGAAACCGACCGGATCGGCGGTGAAATGCAGCGCCTGGCGGCCTCGATGCCGGCAGTGGACTATGTTTACGGCGTTGCCGGGTCTGGCAACCGGATTGACGCCAATCCCACCGAAAGCGGCGAGAACATCGCGCGCATGCTGGTGGCCATGAAGCCGGGCAGTGATCGCGCCGCCCAGGACCGCGTAATCGGCGAGTTACGGGCGCGCACGCGGCAGACGGCGGGGCTGGAAACCAACTTTACCGCCCCAGAGTTGCTCAGCTTCGACAAGCCGTTGGAAATTGAGATCGAGGGTTTCGACCTGGAAGCATTACGGACGGCCAGCGACCGGGTCCTGTCCGTGTTGCGTGAATCGGACCGTTTTGCCGACGTCGAATCCAGCCTGGAACGCGGTCATCCCGAAGTGCAGATCTATTTCGACCAGGAACGGGCGGCGGCGCTGGGACTCACCGTGAAACAGATTTCCGACCAGGTCGTGGGCAAGATCCGCGGCCGTGTCGCCACACGATACAGCTGGCGGGACCGCAAGATCGACGTGCTGGTGCGCCTGTCGGAAAAGGAGCGGCAGTCCATCGACGCCGTCCGCAACCTGATCGTCAACCCCGAAAGCGACCGTCCGGTGCCCCTGTCGGCGGTCGCGGACATCCGGGTGGGCGAGGGCCCGTCGGAGATTCGCCGTTCGGACCAGGAGCGCGTGGCGCTGATCCAGGCCAACCTCGCCTACGGGGATCTGGGCAGCGCGGTGGAAGAAGCGCGGACCCTGCTGGCCGGCGTGCACATGCCCTACGGGCTCACCATGCGCATCACCGGTCAGAGCGAGGAAATGCAGGCGTCGTTCCGCTCCCTGGTTTTCGCCCTGTTGCTGGCGGTGTTCCTGGTGTATCTCGTGATGGCGTCACAGTTTGAATCGCTGCTGCATCCGTTCGTCATCCTGTTCTCGGTGCCGCTCGCGGGTGTCGGCGTGTCGCTGGCGCTATGGCTCACGGGCACGCAACTGAGCGTGATCGTGTTCATCGGGCTGATCATGCTGGCCGGAATTGTCGTGAACAACGCCATCGTACTGGTGGACGTCATCAACCAGCTGCGCGACCGCGGCATGCAGCGCCTCGACGCCATCCGGGAGGGGGCGCGGCTGCGCCTGCGGCCCATCATGATGACCACGCTGACCACCGTACTGGGGCTGTTGCCGATGGCGCTGGGGCTGGGCGAGGGCGCCGAGATGCGGACCCCCATGGCGATTACCGTGATCGGCGGACTGCTCACCTCGACCCTGCTCACCCTGCTGGTGGTGCCGGTGATGTACTCGTTGCTGGACCGGCGCCGCGAGGCGGTGGCTGCAGAAGCCAGCGCAACAGATCGTCGCGGTCCTGGCGGCGACGCGCTCACCGTCAGCCACACGGCTTGAGCCGAGGGCAGGCCCCGGTTATGTCACCCGCCAAGTTTGCATTGAAACGACCCGTCACCACCGTGATGGTGTTTGTGTCCCTGGTCGCCATTGGCCTCGTGGCATCTCGCCTGCTGCCGCTGGAGTACTTCCCGTCGATCGATGCGCCGTTCATCGGGATCCAGATTCCGTACCAGGGATCCACGCCCGAGGAAGTGGAACGCGAGATCACCCGTCCGGTCGAGGAGGTGCTGGCCACGCTGTCCGGCATCAAGCGGCTCAATTCGCGCTCGTCCGACAGCGGTGCGAATATCGAGATGATCTTCGAGTGGGGTCAGGACGTCGCGGTCAAGGCGGTCGAGGCGCGCGAACGGGTCGAGGCGATTCGCGACCAGCTGCCGTCCGACGTACGGCGGATCAATGTCTTCAAGTTCAACACCACCGACCAGCCGGTGCTGCGACTGCGCATATCCAGCGAACGGGATCTCTCCGATTCCTACGACATGCTGATGCGCAAGCTGGTCCGCCCGCTGGAGCGGATTCCCGGGGTTGCACGCGTGCAGCTGGAAGGCGTAGAGCCTCGGGAAATCCGCATTGAGCTGATCGCTGACCGCGTGGTCTCGCACGGCGTCGACCTGGTCGACCTGGAGCGCCGCCTGCGGCAGGTCAATTTTTCCGATTCGGCCGGGCTGATCCGCGACCACGGCACCCGCTACCGGGTCAACCCAAAGGGCGAATTCCGCAGCGTCGACGAGATCGGCGACCTGGTGATCAACGATCGGGGCCTGCGCCTGCGCGATATCGCGGACATCCGATACGACAACAAGAAACGGACCTACTCCCGCCACCTCGACCGCAAGTACGCCATCGGCATCAGCGTGTTCAAGGAAAACGGAGCGAACCTGGTGGACGTGGGTAAAGAGGCGTTGGCGGAAGTCGAACGCATCGGGCAGTCGCCCGAAATGCAGGGCATCAAGGTCTTTTTCCTGGACAACCAGGCGGAAGGGGTTACCGAGTCGCTTTCCGAATTGCTGATGGCGGGGCTGATCGGCGCCGCGCTCTCACTGGTCGTGCTGTACTTCTTCCTGGGGCACGTACAGACCACGCTGATGGTTTCGGCGGCCGTCCCCGTGGCGGTCACCATCACCTTGGGAGTGATGTACTTCCTGGGGCTGTCTCTCAACATCCTGTCGATGATGGGCTTGATGCTTGCGGTCGGGATGCTGGTGGACAATGCCGTGGTCGTCAGCGAGAGCATCCATCGCGAACATGAGAACACGCCGGGCGACCCCGAAGGCGCCGCGCTTCGCGGGGTGCACGCCGTGGGCCTGGCGGTCGCTGCCGGCACGCTGACGAGCGCCGCGGTGTTCCTGCCGATCATCTTTGGCGACAAGGACCAGACTTCCATTTTTCTGACGCACGTGGCGATTGCGATCGTCGTTTCGCTGACCGTCTCGCTGTTCATCTCCCAGACCATCATCCCGCTGATGGCGACACGGCTCGACCGGCCGGCGTCGGACAAACAGAACAAGCTGGTGGAACGGATGAAAGTCCGCTACGCAGGTCTGCTCGGCTGGACCCTTCGCCACCGGTGGGCGTCGGCGGGACTGGTCGTGCTCACGCTGGCGAGCGCCGCCATTCCGATCTCGTTGGTCAATACGGACATGTTTCCGCAGGCCCAGACACGCAAGTTGTTCCTGCACTACCACCTGGACGGGAAGTATCCCCTGGAGAAGATCAAGGAGTCGGTCGACCGGATCGAGAACTACCTGTATGAGAACCAGGAGGAATTCGAAATCCGGGCGGTCTACACATATTACGACGAGGACGGATCGAACAATTCCGTGTCAACGATCCTGCTGACCGACGACGACCAGGCGAAACTGTCCGCGCAGGAAATCAGCAAGCGCATCCTGGAAGGTCTGCCGAAAATCGCGATCGGCAGCCCGAGCTTCGATTGGGAGCGGACCGGTGGCGGCGAGAAGCTCAACGTGACCCTGACCGGGTCGTCCTCCACGGTTTTGCGCCAACTGGCCGACGACACGGTGCGTATCCTGTCCTCGGTGGATGGGCTGACCGGCGTCGTGTCCGAGGCAGGCAGCGGGGACCATGAGGTGCAGTTGCGCGTTGACCGGGCCCGGGCCAATCAGCTCGGTTTCTCGGCCGGGGACGTGGCCAGGGCCGTGGCGATCGCGATCCGTGGAGTGGATCTCCGGGAGTTCAAAGGCAAGGAAGGGGAGGTGCCTGTCCGCCTGCAGTTCCGCGAAGCGGACCGCGAAAACATCGCCGATCTCAAGGACCTTAAACTGCGCAACGCTTCGGGCGCCGAAGTCCCGTTGTCGTCGCTGGTCCGCGTTACGGAGGGGGCCGGGCCCACCGAGATCCGACGCCTGGACCGCGAAACCGGCTTGCGGGTCACTGCGCAGCTGGATGGAATCCCGGCCGATGAGGCCCGGGAGCGCATCAAGGAACGGATGGACCTGGTGAAACTCCCGAGCGGCTACAGCTGGAAGTTCGGGGGCGGCTTCGACGACGACCAGGAAGCCATGCAGAAAATGCTGTTCAATATCCTGCTGGCGATCGCGATCATCTACATCGTGCTGGCCGCGCAATTCGAATCGTTGATTTATCCCGCTAGCATGATCTGCACGATCCTGTTCTCCGTGATCGGGGTCTACTGGTTCTTCCTGGTCACCGGGACCACGTTCACGTTCATGGCCATGATCGGCATCCTCATCCTGATCGGGGTGGTGGTCAACAACGGCATCGTGCTCATAGACCATGTAAACCAGTTGCGGACGGCCGGCTTGTCCCGCGAGGATGCGCTGGTCCGGGCCGGACGGGAGCGCCTGCGCCCGATCCTGATGACCGTTGGCACCACGGTGCTGGGGCTCACACCACTGTGTATCGGAACCACCCAGATCGGTGGGGACGGGCCGCCGTACTTCCCGATGGCCCGTGCGATCGTCGGCGGCCTCCTGTTCTCCACCTTCGTCAGCCTGATCCTGCTGCCGACCATCTACACATGGCTGGATATCGTCAGGAACTGGCCGAGGGCACTGGCCAGGTTCGTCGCTGCCGGGTTCCGGATCATCGGCGCACGGCTCCCATGGCGTTCGCGTCGGCGCGCAGAAGCCTGAAAAAGTACCGTGGATCAAAATGAATTGCTGATTTGAACCCCTTACACGGGTTCTTTTGATTCATGTCATTTGGCAGACTTATTGCTATGCCCCACAATCGATTCAGCCTGCGGGGTTCGAAGGCTCAAGCGGCGAAAATGACAATCGGAAGGATCGCCCGATCCTGTTTGCCAGCAGCTTGTAGGCGTACGTCCCCCGGGCAGTCGACAACGACTCTCGATCGGGGGATTGGGCCATGCAAGAACGATTAGATCTACACCTCGAACCGGTATCCGGCGTTTCACGAAGAGGCTTCCTCAAGTTCTGCTCCGGCGTTGCAGTGACGCTGGGCTTGTCGCCGGCGGCCGGTGTGCAGATCGCCGAAGCGGTCATGAACCCGAAGCGTCCGGCGGTGATCTGGCTGTCCGCACAGGAGTGCACGGGCTGCACCGAGTCCCTGTTGCGGGCGCATCACCCGACCCTGGAAAATTTGATCCTGGACATGGTGTCGCTGGACTATCACGAGACACTATGTGCCGCGGCCGGGCACCAGGTGGAAGCTGCGCGCAAAGCGTCGATGGAAGAGAACTACGGCAACTACCTGTTGGTTGTGGACGGCGCCATTCCGACCAAGGACGGCGGCATCTACTGCAAGGTGGCCAATCGTACGATCCAGGAGCACCTCGAAGAGGCAGCCGCCGGCGCCGCGGCCATCGTGGCGATCGGATCCTGCGCATCCTGGGGCGGCATCCCCTCGAGCGGCCCGAACCCCACGGGCGCCGTGGGTGTATCCGTTGCGCTGCCCGACAAGACGGTCGTCAATGTGCCGGGCTGCCCGCCGAACCCCTACAATTTCCTCAGCACCGTGCTGCAATTCGTTACCTTCGGCACGCTACCGGCGCTGGATTCCAAGAACCGCCCGAAGTTTGCCTACGGCAGACTGATCCACGAGAACTGCGAACGCCGGCCGCACTTCGATGCGGGCCGCTTTGCGCTGGAATTCGGCGACGAAGGCCACCGTCAGGGCTGGTGTTTGTACAAGCTGGGCTGCAAGGGTCCTGAAACCTACGCGAACTGCCCGGCGATCCTGTTCGGCGATGTTGGTTCGGGAAGTTGGCCCGTCGGCACCGGGCACCCCTGTTTCGGTTGTTCCGAGGAGGGCGTCGGCTTCACCAAGCCGATCTACGCCCTGGCCGATGTGAAATCCGTGACGCCTCCGCTGGCCTATCCTTCGGTGGACCAACCGAAGGGCGAGGGTATGAGCGCCACCGCCGCCGGGGTGCTGGGCGCCGCCGCCGGCGCCGCTGTCGGCGCTGCCGCGGTCATGATGAGCCGGGTGGGCAAGGTCGAGTTGAAGCCGGCGGAAACCCAGGAGGAAGAACCGGGCGCAGAGGCCGACAAAGAGGGCTGACGCATGAGCATCAAGAGACGGGATTTTCTGAAAGCGGCTGTGGCGGGCAGTGCTGCGGCGGCGCTGCCGGCGCCCGCCGATGCACGCTCCAACCTCGAAGTGCCGCCGAAGGCGGTCGGTATGCTGTACGACGCGACACTGTGCATCGGGTGCAAGGCCTGCATGGTGGCTTGCAAACAGGCCAACGACATGCCGGTGGAGCACGCGGACCAATCGCCGATCTGGGACATGCCGGTCGACACGTCCGGCAAGACCCTGAACATCATCAAGCTGTACCGTAACGGCACCGCGGACCACAAGGACCAGGAAACGGACGGCTACTCGTTCGTCAAGCGGCACTGCATGCATTGCGTCGACCCCGGCTGCATTTCGGTATGCCCGGTCACGGCGATGCGCAAGGATCCGGAAACCGGCGTGGTAACGCACCATCCGGAGGCCTGCATCGGTTGTCGATACTGCGTCTGGGCCTGCCCGTACAACATTCCCAAGTGGGACTTCGACGAGGCCTTTGGGCAGATCCACAAGTGCCAGTTCTGCAACCACCGACTGGTGGAAGGCAAGCTACCTGCCTGCGTCGAGCACTGCCCGACCGGCGCCTCGCTGTTCGGCACGCGCGAGGAAATGCTGGCGGAGGCGAAGCGCAGGTTGTCGCTGGAGCCGGGTAGCAAGTACGACTACCCGCGCAACACGCTGGATGATGCCGACCGGCACGAGAAGACGGTACCGCACTACATTCCCCAGGTCTACGGTGAGACCCAGGGCGGCGGAACCCAGGTGCTGGTCCTGGCCGGCGTGCCGTTTGGCAAGCTGGACCTGCCGCACCTGCCGGAGCGCTCGTTCGCAAGCGTGTCGGAGACCATTCAGCACACGGTCTACAAGGGCATGATCGCGCCGCTGGCGCTGCTCGGTGGGCTGATGCTGGTCACGCGGCGCAACATTGGCAAGGACAAAGACAAATGAAACTGGCGAAAACGGCCCCGATGGGCGGCCCGGTTGCGACCCGGCCATTCGTGTTTTTCCTGTTGCTGACATTGATGGCGGTCGGCTTGATCCTGTTCCGTTTCGTCTATGGTCTGGGAGAAGCCACCAATCTGAACAACGGTTATCCGTGGGGGCTGTGGGTCGTGCTGGATATCCACATGACGGCGGCGCTTGGCTGCGGCGGATACGTGCTGGCGGTGGTGATCTACGTGATGAACAAGGGCGAGTTCCATACCCTGATCCGTCCCGCACTGCTGGCCAGCACCTTCGCCTACACCCTGGCGAACCTGGCGGCCTGGGTCGACCTGGGGCGTTGGTGGAATTTCTACCAGATCGCGTTCCCCTGGAACATCAACCTGAACTCGGTGATGTTCGAGGTGGCCATCTGCATGTTGCTATACACGCTGGTCCTCTGGATCGAGCTGGTGCCCCCGGCCCTGGAGAAGCTCAACAAGCCGAAACTCGAGCGTGCGTTCTTCAAGGCGCTCTACGTGATCATCCCGCTGGGCATCGTGCTGCCGACCATGCACCAGTCGGGTCTGGGCAGCCTGGTCATAGCGGCGGGGACCAAGATATCGCCGCTGTGGCAAACCCCCTGGATCGGCTTCCTGTTTCTCATGTCGGCCATCGTGATCGGTTTCGCGATCGTCGTATTCGAAGGCATGCTGACGGTGATGGGGCTCGGCCGGCGCCTGGAACTGTATCTGTACCGGCGGCTGATGCAGGTGTTGCGCTGGATCCTGGTGTTCTACATGGCCGTACGCTTCGGTGACCTGGCCTGGCGCGGCGCGTTGGGAGCGATCTTCACCGAGACTCCGGTGCGCACCACGATGTTCCTGATCGAGAATGCGCTGTTCCTGATACCGGCAGTCATCCTGTTCCACCCGAAGTGGAGAGCGCAAGCCCGGCCGCTGTTCCTGACGGCGATCTGTCTGCTGCTGGGGGGCGCGGTGTTGCGCTTCGATGCGTTGATCGTCGGTTTCAATGCGTCGGCCGGCTACGTGTACTTCCCGTCGGCGATCGAACTGCTGGTCTCAATCGGCTTGCTGTCGGTCGAGGTTGCGGGATTCCTGTACATCGTCAAGCGCTTCCCGATCCTGCCGCCGCGGACACATACCGTGGGACGGGGCGAGCGCGCATCCCGGCCGTCCGGGATGGCGGGCCAGGGAGCTGCATAGAGTACGGGCAGTGTGTTTATCTGGGGGGCGCCGGAAGCGCGCATCATTTAATTTAACGGGAGACATTCCGTGGCAACGAGAATCACAGTAGATCCGGTAACTCGCATCGAAGGTCACTTGCGTATCGATTGCGAGGTGGACAACGGAAAGGTCACCAACGCTTGGTCTTCAGGCCAGATGTGGCGTGGCATCGAGCTGATCCTGCAGGGCAGGGACCCGCGCGACGCCTGGGTCTTCACCCAGCGCATCTGCGGCGTGTGCACCACGGTCCACGCGATCGTCTCGGTCAGGGCGGTGGAAAACGCCCTGCAGCTCGAGGTGCCGCTCAACGCGCAGTACATCCGCAACATGATCGTCGGCGCCCACGGCGTGCACGACCATATCGTCCACTTCTACCACCTTTCCGCGCTCGACTGGGTCGACGTGGTATCCGCCCTCAGCGCCGACCCCGTCGCGACGGCCAAGCTGGCGTCCACGCTCTCCGACTGGCCGCGGAACACGGTGCAGGAATTCACGGCGGTCAAGGAACGGCTGAAAAAGTTCGTCGAATCCGGGCAGCTGGGCATTTTCGCCAACGGCTATTGGGGCCACCCGGCGATGAAACTGTCCCCCGAAGTCAATCTGCTGGCCGTCGCCCATTATCTGCAGGCCCTCGAGTACCAGCGGATCGCGAACCAGATCGTTTCGGTCCTGGGCAGCAAGACGCCGCACATCCAGAACCTGGCGGTCGGCGGCGTTTCGAACCCGATCAACCTGGACTCCCAGTCCACGCTGACCCTGGAACGGCTGATGGCCATCAAGGAATACATGGACAAGCTGGATGATTTCATCACCCAGGTGTACCTGCCGGATGTCGCGGCCGTGGGCGCGTTCTACGCCGACTGGACCAACTACGGTTCAGGCGTCATGAACTATCTGTGCGTGCCGGAGATGCCGCTGGATACGCGCGGAACCGAGTTCGAACTGCCGGGTGGTTACATCACGGACGGCGACCTGTCGACCTTCCAGCCCATCACCAGCTACCAGGACGAGTTCTTCGAAAAGGGCGTCGCGGAGAGCAGCAAGCATGCCTGGTACGAGGGCAGTGCCGCCTTGCATCCCTACGACGGCGAAACGGTGCCGGAATACACGGACTTCCAGGACGACGGCAAGTACTCCTGGGTCAAGGCGCCGACCTTCAACGGCAAGCGCGCCCAGGTCGGCCCGCTGGCCAATGTGCTGTGCATGGCGGCGGCCGGGCACGAGCCTACCAAGCGCCACCTCGATTACGTGGTCAATACGGCCAGCAGCCTCGCCGGCGCGCAGATTCCGCTGACCGCGCTGCACTCGACGATCGGGCGTCACGCGGCGCGGGCCGTTCGCTGCGCGGTCATTCACGAGACGCTGCATAACCAGTGGCAGTTGCTGATGGACAACATCGGCCGCGGTGACTACGAGACCTTCAATGCGCCGACCTTCATGAAAGGCGAGCAGCGGGGCTTCGGGTTCCACGAGGCGCCGCGCGGCACGCTCTCGCACTGGGTGGTCATCCGCGACGGCAAGATCGCCAACTATCAGGCCGTCGTACCGTCGACCTGGAACGCCGGCCCGCGGGACGAAGACGACGAACTGGGGCCCTACGAGGCGTCACTGATGGGCAACCCGGTTGCGGATCCGGAGCTGCCCCTCGAGGTCATTCGCACGGTCCATTCCTTCGACCCGTGCCTTGCCTGCGCGATCCATATGGTGGATGATCGCAAACAGGAGATCGTCAAGGTCAAGGCGCTTTGAGCGAAGCAAGCACACCGTGCCCGGTCCTGGTACTGGGCATGGGCAACATCCTTCTGGAAGACGAGGGCCTGGGAATCCGGGCCCTCGAAGCATTGGAAAAGCGGTACGAGATACCCGCCGGGGTCGAACTGCTGGACGGCGGCACCACCGGCATGGGATTGCTCGATGATATCAGCGGCCGGGAACACCTGCTCGTTCTGGACGCCGTCCAGACCGGCGCGCCGGCGGGCACGCTCGTCGCGCTGCGCGACGAACAGGTGCCGGTCTACTTCGGCATGCGGGTAACGCCGCACCAGCTCGGCTTATCCGACGTGCTGGCCACGCTGGAGCTGAGCGGGGAGCAGCCCAAGCGCGTGACCGTGCTGGGACTTGTTCCCGAGTCCCTGGAACTGGCCCTGGAGTTGTCCGAGAGTATCGGTGCGCGCCTCGACGCGCTCGTGGAGGCGGCTGTCACCGAATTGGCGAGCCTGGGCTACCCACTCACCCCAAAATCCTAGCAACGCGTTCCTGGAGCCCTGACGGCCGTCAGGACGCCACCATCTCGATCGACCGGTCCCAACTGCGAATGTGTTCGAGCAGGTGCTTTTCGTGCGACTTCAGCAGACCGGCGGCGGCCGATGAATCGCCACCTTCGAATTTGGCTTTCGCCTCGTCCAGTTCCCGCATCAAGCGTTCGTGGTCCTCCAGGTGACCGTCGTAGTCACCGCGGGCGGCCAAACGCATCAGCAGCTGCTCCGACAGGAAGTGCGCCTGGGTGTAGCCGTGCAGTTGATCGATGATCTCGGCAGTGTCGGCCGCGCCCGAAGACAGGGCGGTAAGCGAGGCTTCGAGCAGGCCGAGCTGGATGCCGTGCTCGGCATCGACTGCATCGGATCCTGTCGTCGGCGCGAGGCTGGTGGGTAATTGGGAATGTTCTGGCATGGTGGCTCGTCCGTTTCGTGTCAGTCCTTGAGTGTTTCGAGGAACTCGATGATCCGTTTGCGTTCTTCCGGGTCCCCCACCCGGATGTTCATGGTGGTGCCGGGTGCGTATTTGTCGGGATTCGAGAGGAATGCATCCAGCTCCTGCGGAGTCCAGGTGCCGCCTTTTTCAATCAACGCATGAGAATAACTGTACCAGGACCGGTCGCGCGCTTTCGGGGCGCCGACGATGCCCCAGAGGTTGGGCGCCACCCGAAATGGCCCGTTCTTCTCCAGGCTGTGGCAAACGGTGCAGCGGAAGGCGGGGGAGTCGTGGCCAATGGGTTGTTCGGCGGAGTGGTCGGTGCATGCGGTAAGAACCAATGAAAGGGCAAGGACAGTCAGTGCCCGTGTGCATAATTCGTAAAGACAGGCTGGGTTTGGCGGATTTGTCATCGGCTTCGCTTTCTTTCGCGGCGTCCCGAAGAGAATGGCGCGACCGGGGTTCACCGCGTAAGGTCAGTGAACCGATGTTAGCAACGCGATGCCCCCCAGAGCCAAACATATGTCAATCGAGATTCAGAATTTCACCCCGCTCGGTTGAGGGCGTTTGTCAGTCGATCGCAAACGCCTGGCGAATGTTGAATTCCGCCAGGGATAGACATTTCGTAGGAGTATTCTATACTAGACATAGGGAATATCTGCTACAGGCGGCAACGTCCTCATCTCAGGAGGATTGGGCCGTTGTCAGGCCCGCCGGGAATGATCCAGCCAGGATCATAGGGCAATCCCCCGGGCGATCAGGAAATCAAGTCTCAAAGGACAGGGACGTGCCTTCCGGTTAGGGAAGGGGCTTTGCCGTGCCTGATGCGGATTTCAAAGAGCCGTACTCGAGGAGAAGCGAGGAGACTCAGATACGTTTGAAAGGGTGGGCCGAGCGTCGTTGGGCGACATACCAGCGGCGCGCGCCACTGCACGGATAGCGCATGCCGCGGGGCAGGGACGCATTTCCAGAAACGATGGGCTCACGGGCCCATGCAGCAGGAAGTGAGTACCAGATTGAAAGCTATTCCCAAGCTGGCAGCTATTCTTCGGAATTCCGCGACCGTGATGTTGATGGCGGTGCCCATGGTGCTGGCTGTCGCGGTCGTCTGGCTGGGTCTCGTGCCGGATAGCGATCAAGAGGGAAACCCGAGCGAAACCACGAACCCAAGTCGGGCGGAAATCAGCAATGCCACACGCGTCGTCGGTGATGCCGCAGGATCGTCCAGCAGACCAATTGTCGCAAAATCACTGCGGCGGACTGGGCTGAATCCTGATGGGCACACAAGGGCCAAATCGCGTGCGGATGGGCCCGGATACGAGTCGGTCGCGGCCAGAGAATCCCAGAAAGACGACCGGATGTCCATGCCCGACTGGGCCCGGATCTTTGAGCCTGGCGGTGCACTAAAGGACGCCGTAGGCCGGGGAGGCGTCGGTTCGCGCAACGGCATACCGGACTATGTGGACCTGTATGGCGCGCTTCGGGCCGAATTCATCCAGGACAATATTTCAAATGGACAGGCGACCGACATGTCGGCTTTGCTCGATGCCGTTCGCATATCCGACGAGGTTCTTTACAACGGTGCGGTCAGCGCGGCCCACGACGTGGGCAACGCCTACTTCATGGCCGACCGCGGCCCGGAAGGGCAGATGCGGCTCTACCTGGGTATCGAGCGTCTGTTCGTTCCCGTGGATTCATACATTGAGATTGAGTTCAACCAGGTTCCCGTGCGACTGGGGTCGGGCACGAACTGGTGGGACATCCAGGGAGAGCGTGAAGACGGGGATCTGCTGGTCCGGCTGAATTTTCGCAGCGGCAGGTTGGCCGACGTCGAATTCGAGACTTGGCAGGGTTCTGCTTTCGACCTCGTTGACGAGGTCGACCGTTCGCCAGGGCGGAGCTGCATACGCGAGACCGCGTTCGTCTATTGCGAAGGCGAGCCTCCGCTGGGCGCGCCGGCCCAGGGTGTC
>JASFKQ010000065.1:0-17116 GCA_050118555.1 Lysobacterales bacterium | reverse complement strand
AGATTTACGTGATCTACGAACCGTAGGGCTGGCCCCGGCGCCTGTGGGACCGAACCCTGGTCGGATACCGGGCAAGTCGCTTGTGGGAGCAGCCTTGCCTGCCATTGACGCCGGCAAATCGCACCCAAGGGTGCTCCCACGGTCCTTCACCAGCACGTCCCGAACGAGATTCGATTTCAAGGGCAAAGCTCAGGCGGTCGGATTGCTACCAGGGAAGCTCGCTTCCGTCGTAGGCCAGGACCTTGCCGCTGTCTTCCGGCCGCAGGTTTTCGACCACCCGCTTCATGCCATCGACGGAAGTCTCCACGTCCACGGGCGCCCTGGATCCGCCCATGTCGGTGCGCACCCATCCGGGGTGCAGCGCGACCGCGATGATGTTGCGTTCGGCGAGGTCGATGGCCATGGACTTCGTGATGGCGTTGACCCCGGCCTTGCTGGCCCGGTAAGCGTACAGGCCGCCACGCGTATTCGACGCCATGGAGCCGAGTGTGCTGGTCATGGTCACGATGCGTCCCCGCGGCGAGCGGGCCAGGTTTTCGGCGAACCGCTCCGCCAGCGCCATGGGGGTGAACAGGTTGATGTCGAACACCTCGTGCCACAGGTCCCGGTCGAAGTGGCCAAACCCCTGCGTGCCGCCTTCTTTCCGGGGCGAGTCGCGGTGTGCCATGCGGCCGGCATTGTTGAACAGGACATCGATGACCCGGTCGGATAACTGATCAGCCAGGTCCGCCAATCCGCGGTCGTCGACCAGGTCCAGTACGTGAATTTCCAGCTCGGGGCATTCGAGGGCTCCGAGTTCCGGAGAACGGCGGCGGGCCAGCGCAATGACCTTCCAGCCATCGGCAAGGAATGCGCCGGTCAGGCCGAGGCCCAGGCCCCGGTTGGCGCCGGTGATCATCAGGGTGGGCAATTGCGGTGCTCCCGGTACATGTCTTCGACGAATCGCGTGGCTCGGGGACAGGCGTCGCGCCAGGCGCTGATTTCATCCTGCATTGCACCCGGACAGGATGCAAGGTCGATGCGCACACCGTCCGCCATGCCACGTCCGAACTCCGCCGGCTGCACCCACAGGGCCATGACGGCGGCGAAGGCGATGTCGGTGTAGTTGATCGTGTCGCCACCGAGAATTGATTTGCGACCGTCCGCGAGCCCCGTGTCCACGTCGGCAAGCAAAGCGGAAATCCGCTTCACCGCCTGGGCATGCCGTTCCGGTGTGATCGCGAAAGCCCGGCGTATCAGGGCGCGGAGCAGGGGAAACAGCGTCCGCAGGGCCAGGTGCTGCCAGCGCGGAAGGGCCGGGTCGTCGGCGCCCCAGGCGTGCAGCGTCAGCGCACGGTCGTCCAGGATGTGGTGGTAGATCCAGACCTGCAGGTCCCTGCCGGCGCGATCCGTGCGGCGCTCCAGTTCCAGCCGTTCGGGCGTTGGGCGCAGGAACTCGGCACCTTCGGGGTGTTCGGCCACCTGTGAACCCCACAGGTACCGCAGGATCTCGGCGGAATTGCCGATCGACGAACAGACGGCCCCGCTGCGAAAGCGGAGCAGTGGAACCGTGCGGCCGAGAAAGAAGGCGCCCAGCGTGGCGCCGACGCGCTTTTCGGTGTAATTCAGCCCCAGCCGGTCCATACACCAGCGGACTTTCTCGACGAAATGGCTGGCCGCGATGGTCTCCAGTTCCCACTCGGGGATGCGGCCGGGCGCCGCCAATGCGCCGAGCGTGATCGCCCAGCGCCAGAGCAGCGCGAACAGGACCAGGGCAGCGGCTCCCGCCACGGAGATTCCGAACCACGCCACCAGCAACGGCAGCGCCAGCAGGAAAGCCGTGTGCAGGAGGATCCGCCGCCGCGGCATGCTTCAGGCCCGCGACTCGAGGGCCGCGATGCGTTCCTCCAGCGGCGGATGGCTCATGAACAGGCGCTTGAGCCCTTCGCCGCGATTACCGGAGATACCGAAACCCGCGAGGGTGCCCGGCAGGTCCTGTGGCTGGGTATTGCGCTGCAGCGCGCGCAAGGCGGAGACCATGCGGTCACGGCCCGCCAGCGAGGCACCACCGGCATCCGCGCGGAATTCCCGCCGCCGTGAAAACCACATCACGATCGTGCTGGCCAGGATCGAGAGAAAAATCTGCGCCAGGATGGAGGTGATGAAGTAGGCGGGGCCATAGCCGCGCTCGGTCTTGAACACGACCCGGTCGACCACGTGGCCGATGATTCGGGACAGGAAGATCACGAAGGTGTTCACCACGCCCTGCAGCAGACCCATGGTGACCATGTCTCCGTTTGCGACGTGGGACACTTCGTGGCCGAGCACGGCTTCCACCTGTGACGCGTCCATGGATTGGAGCAATCCGGCGCTGACCGCGACCAGGGCGCTGTCCCGTCGCATGCCGGTCGCGAAGGCGTTGGGCTCCGGCGAGGCGAAGATACCGACTTCCGGCATGCCGATGCCGGCCTCGGCGGCCTGTTTTCGGACCGTGTCGACCAGCCAGCGTTCGGTCTGGTTGCGCGGCTCGATGATGACCTGCACACCCATGGAGCGTTTGGCGATGAACTTCGACATGGCGAGGGAAATGAAGGAGCCGCCAAAGCCGATGACGGCGCTCATCACCAGCAGCGCCTGCAGGTTCAGATCGACACCGTTCTGGGCCAGGATGCCCTCGATGCCGAAAATCTGGAACACGATGCTGATCAGCACCAGGACGGCCGCATTGGTGGCCAGGAAGAGGACGATTCGCATCATGTGTGCATGAACTCCAATCGGTAGCAGATTCCAGCAAAATCCGCTCCCTTGGGCGGTTTTTCAAGGGCAGGACGCCCACTGACCCTCCGGCGAGGTGTGGCTGATTTACGCTATGCTGACCCTGTGCCGAATCTGCTCATCGTTTCCCATTGCCCGTCCGACCATACCCGGTCCATGACCGAGGCCGTGGTGCGTGGCGCGCGCAGCCCGGAGGTCGGGGGCGTCGAAGTGCGGGTTTCCGCCCCGCTGGAGACATCCGCCGAGGACGTGCTGTGGGCCGACGGCATCGTGCTCGGCACCACCGAGAACTTCGGTTACATGAGCGGCGCTCTGAAGGACTTCTTCGACCGCATTTACTACCCCTGCCTGGAAAAGACGGGCGGTTTGCCGTGGAGCCTGTTCATTCGCGCCGGCAACGACGGGCGCGGCGCACGCAGCAGCATCGAGCGCATCGTGGCCGGCTTGGCCTGGAAGCAGGCGCAGGAACCGCTGATCTGCCGCGGCGCCTGGAACGAGGACTGGCTGGCGGATTGCGAGGAATTGGGGTTGACGATGGCGGCGGGGCTGGAAGGCGGTATTTTCTAATTCTCAATAAGTTGAGCACCACCCGAAGGTGGTGCTCAAAAACTACTAGTAAACGTAGATTGCTCGAATTCGGGACGCGCAAACTGCGCGAAAATTCAGGCTAGGGTTCGCTGACCATTAAAGGAGCCCACTGGTTTTCGTTGCCGAGTGCGTACTTGCAGGTCTCAAGGTCTTTATTCTTTCCATCGACATAGAACCAGGTCTGAGCCTCGGTCAGAACTACATTCTGCTCACTGTCAAACGGATCCGGGTCCGACAAATTGGTGTACCCCTGAATGACGCCACTCAGAACCAGCACCAGTGAATCCCAGATGCGGGTGTTGCTCGGATCTGGGGGTGGTACAAGCCCCAGCCGCACTTCTACATCGCAGGCACCGTCATCTGTACAAGGGTCTGTCCAAGCGTAACTGTAGCTGGCAATTGATAATTCCGTATCGAGTACACGACACAAATCCGGATATTGCCCTTTAACCTCGTATGCACCTAGATTGTACGCGGCACTGGTGGTGTCAACGGTGAAGGTTCCGCTGTCGCCACAATCGTATTCCCCACCTCTATTGCCGATACTCAAGGCTGTGCAGGTCACAGGATCGTATGTTTTGGCGTTTGTCCAAAAATGACTGCCCATAATGTCCAGCGACGACGTCACTTCCGGACCAGGGCTGCCATTAGGACAGCCGGGATCGTTCTTATTTGGCCCTTTGCATGGCGGCGGGCCGGCGGCCAACGCCAACGGTGCGGCGAGAATGACCACCCAACAGAAAAGTAGTACTACAAGAGATTTCGAACTTAGCCGAATGCCCATGACGCGTTCCTCCTACCCCATTTAGGTACGGAAAGCGTCTTCCCCCCTTCACCCTCCCTGGTTCCTCGAGAAAGTCACGCTTGCCGTGACTGCTCAAAAAACACTCTGGAGCGCGCATGTGCTGCCTTGCACAACCTGATCGCGATCGCAGGTATGTACTCTAATATAGCACCGAATAAGGGCTTTGCAACTGGAGTCAAGGCCGTTTGGTGCCCGATATGCCGCCTTCCGTCGGTAAAAAGGGCGGAAGGCGGCATCATTTTGCGATGGCTCGGCGGAGCCTCGCTTTTGCCGGCTACGGCGTCGTCGGAGTGACGCTCAGAATCTGCGTGCCGTCCATGTACAGGGTGCAGACACCGGCGATCCGGGTCGATCCTGGTTTCAGGAACACCAAGTCCGCGGAGTTGAAGCCAATGTCCTGCGCCAGGGTGAACGGGTTACCGTTGCCGCCGGGGATGGTCTCGATGGTGCCGTGGAGGACGATGCTCAGTGCGTCCGACGCCCCGTCGGTCAGTTCGAGCAGCCTCGGTCCGAAAAACGCCATATTCATCTCCATCGCGCACGTTCCGTCGTAGCAGTCCTCGGTCCAGCCGAAGGACACTTCGTCCGGATGGCCGACCGACACGTTGTCGAAGGAGAGCGAGTTGCAGATCTTCGCGTACTTCTGGTTGAAATTCATCGACATGTGATGAGTGATCAGCGTCACGACATCGAGTGGCTGCACGTCGCAGTAGTACTCGCCGGCCGTGTTGCCGATATCGGCGGCGCTCTCACAACTCATCGGACCCATCCACATCTCCGGCATCGGGTGTTCCTCGTTGCAGGTGCACGGCGCCACGTCGTCAATCTGGATGGTCGCCCAACCCGGAACGATCGGATTGGGATTCGGGCTGCAGTCCTTCCCCTTGCCCCACTTGTTGCAGCCGCCGAACGCGTCTGGCGCGGCCAGCAGGCAGGCCAACAGCAAAGCGGCGAGGACGAACAGGATCTTACGGAATGGAACCTGGGTGGTTTTTTTCATCACGCTTTCCTCCTCTGCCGACCATCGGCCCGGAAAGCGCGTCAGTTTTTCTACCGTCCCTGGTCATTTATTAGCCACGCGTGCCGTGACCGACCAGAAAGTCCTTTGCGGAAAAGCCCGCGGAAGCGATTGCTTTTCCTACCCCCAATAGTACGCCTTTGAGCCGCACAAAACCACGCGCCTGGTCAGTTTCGCTGCGTCTTCTCAGTGCCTGTCTAGGTCTTCCTCGACGAAGCGCATCAGTGCCTCGGCCAGGGCCTGGCGCGGGTAGCTGTTACGGTCTGCAAAATTCCGGCCGACGAACGGGTGCGACTCTTCGATCGGTACGCCTGCGGCCCAGTGGTCGGCATTGAGATAGCCGAGCAGCGTGCTTCCTGGAATGACCTGATCGTAGAAGACGAGTTGGCCGTCGTTGCGGGGGTCCACGCGGCTGAGTTGCTTGCGCGATGGCTTGAGCACCGACGAGATCTGGTCCGGCAGCGGGTAGGTGACCACCGAATAGTAGCGGATTTCCCCGGGCAGGGCGTGCTGGTTCAGCCAGGCCTGGCGCACGGTAGGCAGTAGGCTTTCGAGTCCTTTTCCGTCGCCGGCGCTGCAGTCGGAATCGGGAAAGTACCGCAATAGGCCAAGCAGGGTGTCGTTGGCCAGGTAGGCCAGTGGTGATCCGCCGACTGCGCCGGCAACGCTCACCATCGCTGCCACGTAGGGCCTGATTTCCGGATAATCCACCAGGGCGGTGAGGACGTCGGGAGCGCCCTTCGAATAACCGACCAGCACCAGGCTGGCCGGTTCGAGCTCCCCCGCCCGCGCCAGGATTGCGTCGCGAATCTGCCCGGCGTTGCGTTCGCTGGAGGAAAGACCGTCCACCCCCACCAGGAAACTGCGGTAGCCATACGAACCGATGTGGGTGGAGAGGTCGTCGCTGTAATTGAGCCAGCCTTGAAAGCACTCCCATCCGATTCCCGGAACCACGGCCACGACAAGATGCCGCCGGGACTGGCCCAGGTCGACCGGTTCGCCGGTCCCGGCGGGTTCTTCGCCCACGGTGACGAGCGCATCGCTGCAGGCCCGGTAGTGGGGCAGGTCCTTGCCGTGGTCTTCCAGGACGGCGCAGGCGATTTCACGGAACCGCCCCCGTGCGTCCCGGATTCCGGTCTGATCGGCCGGCAGCAGAACAAGGGGTGCGGACTCGGTGGTGTAGGGCACCAGCGGCGTACCGGCACAGGAAGCCAGCAACGATGAGGCCATCGCAGAAAGAACGGTCAGGAGGAGTCTGGGAATACGGCCTTGCGTATACATTCCGGAAAAGCCCCGTTGCTTCCAGATGTGCCGACAGGGTACACGGCTCTGGCCCGGCAATCCAGATGCGCTGTACTATCGCCTGTCATGAGCACCGAATACGCGCGATTCCCCACCGTGCGGGACATGTTGCAGGCCTGGCGCCCGACGGAGCCGGTGTACTGCATCCATCCGCGGATATACCGCGAAAACGCCCGGCAGTTTCTGGAAGGCTTCCCGGGGCGGGTGCTGTACGCGGTCAAGGCCAACGACGAACCGACGGTGGTCCGCCTGCTTCACGAGTCGGGTGTTTCGCACTTCGACTGCGCGTCGTTGCCGGAGATCGATCTCGTTTCCCGTCTGTGCCCGGGCGCCATGCGCTATTTCATGATCCCGGTGGCGCCGAGGGGTGAAGCCGGCCGGGCACAGCGTGAGTACGGCGTTCGGCACTTCATGGTGGATCATTTCGCGCGACTCGAGGAGCTGGCCAGGGAAATCGACATGTCCGGGGCCGTGGTGTTCGCGAGGATGGCCGTCAGCCACGAATCGGCGATGATGGATCTGTCCAGCAAGTTTGGTGCTCCACCGAAGGACGTGCCCGGACTGCTCGCACGCATCGGGGAGCTGGGTGCGGAGCCGGCCCTGGCGTTCAACGTCGGCTCGCTCGTGACTCACCCGGAAGCCTACAGCCACGCTATCGCGACGGCTGCCGAAGTGCTTCAGCCCTTGCCGTTCCGCGTACGCCTGGTGGACATCGGAGGCGGTTTCCCCAAGGCGTATCCCGGTTTCCCGGTCCCGCCCATGGATGCCTTCTTCGATGCCGTCAAACAGGCCGCCGAACAGCTTCCGCTGCGCGAGGACAGTGAACTCATGGCCGAGCCGGGGAGGGCACTCGCGGCGCCCGGGCTCTCGGCCGTCGTCGAGGTGCTGTTGCGCAAGGACGATCGGCTGTACATCAATGACGGCATGTTTGGAATCTTCTGGGAACTGCGCTTCAAGGCGCACGAGCGGTTTCCGGCCACCGCGTGGCGGGACGGTCGGGTACTCGAGGGCGAGACCGTCCCGTTCCGGCTCTTCGGCCCCACCTGCGATTCGTCGGATGTCCTGCCCGGGCTGGTGGACCTGCCCGGGGACCTCCGGGCGGGGGATTACCTGCAATTCGGGAACATCGGTGCGTACAGTCTCAGTGGCCGCACCCGGTTCAACGGGCACTTCAGTGATCGACTGGTCGAAATCGACGCGGCGGGTCAGTGGGCGCCCTGAGCCTCGGTGGGTACAGTCACTGGTGGAATTCGAGCAGTTTCACGGCCACGTATATACCGTAGAGCACGAGAATAGCAGCTGCCTCCGGCCGCCTAACGCCACGGCGCATCAACAGGAAACCGAGCACGGCCGTTGTGAGCAGGAATATGTACGGCAGGTCGAAGCGCAACAGGCCGGGTTCGAAGGAGACTTTCGAGATCAGCGCCGCCACGCCAACAGGTAAGAGGGTGTCGAGCACGTTGCTGCCGATGATGTTGCCAACCGAGAGATCGGTTTTCTTCTTCAGGATCGCCGACACGGATATGGATAATTCCGGCAGGCTGGTGCCCAGCCCGATAATCAGCACGGAGATCACTGCCTCGCTGATATCCAGCGCCTCGGCGATGCGCACCACGGACTCCACCGTGATGTCAGAGCTGAAGATCACGACGTACAGCCCGGTAACCAAGGCCAGCCATGATCGCGCCCCTCCAGGCCCCAGCGCGGACGGTATTTCATCCGGCACGGTTTCATTGTCCATCAGCCGGATCACGTAAAACCCGTAAAGCAGGACCAGGGCGAGCCCCTCCAGACGTGAGACCTCGCCATCCAGCGCAACCAGGAAGAGCAGCGCCGTGGCTCCCAGCAGCATCGCCCCGTGGCGCAGGACGAAACGCCGCGGAAGCTTGAGCCGGCTGAGCAGGCCCGCGATACCGAGGACGAATCCGATCTGGGCGATCACGCTTCCGATCGACGTCCCTACCACGACCCCGGAGGCGTCAACGCCGCCAAGGCCCTTGAGGCCGGCATCGACCGCGACGGCCAGTTCCGGCAGGTCGCTGCCGATGGACAGAATGACCAGTCCGACGAAGAAATCTGACAGTTGGTACCGCCGGGCCAGCGCCAGTGCCCCTCCGATGGTGAGTTCGGTGCCGAGCCAGAGTCCTGCCACGCCGGCGATCAGGATCAGGAAATCCATGAATTGAATGCACCACTTTCTGCCAGTGGAGTAGGGTACCAGCAGAGACCGCGAGACACAGGGTTTCGCATCGTATAGACTTCGGTCAGTCCGCCCGGCCGGGTGGAGCTTGGCAACCCTTTCGGAACTTCGAAACATGAACAACCAGGACTGGCAGAAGAGAAAGCAGCAGAGTTTCGCCCGCGGCATGGGCAACATGTATCCCGTCTACGTGGAGCGTGCGCGCAACGCCGAGGTGTGGGACGTGGAAGGCAAGCGCTATATCGATTTTGGCGCGGGCATCGCGGTCGTCAACACCGGCCATAGTCATCCGCGGATCGTGGAAGCGGTCAAGCGGCAGGTGGAAGCTTTCAGCCACACCTGCGTCATGGTCACTCCCTACACGTCGGTCGTGGAGCTCGCCGAGAAGGTCTGCGCCGCGGCGCCCATCGCCGACGCCCGCGCGATGTTCGTTTCCACCGGGGCGGAAGCCGTGGAGAATGCGATCAAGATCGCCCGCGTGGCGACGGGCCGGCCGGGTGTCATCGCGTTCAGCGGCGGGTTCCACGGGCGGACCAACCTCTGTATGGGGCTGACCGGCAAGGTCGTCCCCTACAAGAAGGGTTTCGGGCCGTTCACCCCGGAGATCTACCATGCGCCATTTCCTGCCGAGTACCTGGGCGTCAGCGCGGACGACTCGTTTGCGGCGCTCGAGCAGCTTTTCAAGAGCGACATCGAGCCCGGCAAGGTGGCTGCGATCATCGTCGAGCCCGTGCAGGGCGAGGGTGGCTTCTACCCGGTTCCCAAGGGATTTCTGGCTCGCCTGCGCGAGGTGTGTGACACGCATGGAATCGTGCTGGTCGTCGATGAGATCCAGACCGGTTTCGGCCGCACCGGGCGCATGTTCGCCTGTGAGTACGACGGGATCGAACCGGACCTGATGACGATGGCCAAAGGCATTGCCGGCGGTTTCCCGATCTCCGGCGTCGTGGGCAAGGCCAAAGTGATGGACGCGCCCGATCCCGGCGGGCTGGGCGGCACCTACGCCGCGTCACCGCTGGGTTGCGCGGCGGGCCTGGCGGTGATGCAGGTGATTGAGGACGAGTCGCTGTGCGACCGCGCCGTCGAAATCGGAAAACGCCTCAAGGCGGGCTTGAGCAAGCTGCAGGAGGCCCGCCCGGACCTGGTGGGCGACATCCGCGGACCCGGCGCCATGGTCGCCATGGAACTGGTCCGGGACGGCGAAGCGAGCAAGCCGAACCCGGAACTGGCGAAGGCGCTGACCGCGAAAGCCATCGAAATGGGTCTGATCCTGCTGTCCTGCGGTGTTCGCGGCAACGTGATCCGGATACTGGTGCCGCTGACCATCGACTGGGAGCACCTGGACGAGGGTCTGGCGATTCTCGGAAAGGCTTTCGCGGCCTGCGCCGGAGAGGCCTAGGGAACAGCCCCCCGGCAGGCCGGGGGGCTGGGAGTTCCCTGGGTCTCAGAAGACCGCAGTGACGGTCACGCCGTAGGTGCGTGGCGGCATGTACATGTCGGATGTGATGGCTGTGGGATCGACAATCTGGTTGGCGATCTGCTGCTCGTCAGTCAGGTTCTTGCCCCAGAGGGTGACCATCCAGGCACCGTCGCGGCTGGTCCAGCCGGCACGGGCGCCGAGAAAACCGACCGCCTCCTGCCGCGTCTTCTCAAAGTTCCTCGCGTCGGTGAAGTAGTCGTCCTTCCAGTTGTAGTCGACGTTGAACAGCAGCGAGCCGGCGTCACCGAGTTCGAAGGTGTAGTCGGCGTTGATCGCGAACGCGGAGTCGGGTGCGAAAATCATGTCGTTGCCGGACACGTCAACACCGCTGGCGTTGATGAAATCGGTGTACTTGGCGTCGCTGTAGTTGTAGCTGGTTGAGATCCTGAGGGCGTCGGTCGCGAGCAGGTTGAATTCGACATCGAGGCCCTTGGATTCGGCCTGGGCGCTGCCCAGCACCAGCAACAGGCTGCTGTTCAGCTCGAACACCTGCAGGTCGTCGTAGTCCATGTCGTAGTAGGTCACGTTGAACTGGGCGCGGTTGCCCCAGAACGTTGATTTCATGCCCACCTCGCGGTTCGTGACGATCTCCGGATCGACCGAGAGCCCTGCGACCGTCGGCGTATTCGTCTGCGACGGGAACGCCCCACTCTTGAAACCCTCCGCCCAGGTAGCGTAGAACATCAGCCCGTCATTGGGCTGGTAGCTGAGGGAGAACTTGTTGGTGACTTCGGACCAGGATTTGCTGGCCGAGACCGGCGCGGGGAACTCCGGCAGGATCAGCGGCACGCCGGTCGGAAAGCCGGTGCCCAGCAAGTCGATCGCGTTCTGCAGGATTTCCTTCTTGTCGTCGCTCCAGCGCAGCCCGTAGGTGAACGTCCACTGATCAGTGAAGTGCCAGTCGGCCTGTCCGTAGAGCGCCTTGCTGGTGGTCGTATTGTCCTGCGTGAACAGCACGTCGCCGATGGGGGCCAGCCCCAGGAACTGCAGCAGCGTGCTGTACTGCGTGTAGAACTCCTCGGACCGCTCGACATCTTCCTTCATATAGAAAGCCCCGGCGACCCAATCGAAGTTCCCGGTGGTGCCGGTCAGGCGAAATTCCTGGGAAAACTGCGAGGCCTCCTCGTCACTGCCGTCGATCACGTTCTCCGGCGTCGTGAACACGCCGGGCAGCGAGAGCGGAAACGGCAGGCCGGGGGGCGAGGGTGCGTCCAGATCATTCAGCGGGAGACCCGTCAGATCATCGACAAGTGTGTAGTCGCTCTTGCGCCAGGCGGTGATCGAGGTCAGGGTCGCCCAGTCGAAATCGCTCTGCAGACGGGCCATCGCTCCGGTGATCTCGCGCTCCTGCTCGGTATCGAACTGCGTGGCGCAATTGCGGTCGTCTTCCTTGTAGGCCTCGGACATCCCTAGCAGCCAGAAGGCTCCAAGCCCCTGTATGGCTTGGTCGAGGTGCTGCAGGTGGCGACAGGAGCCATTGCTCTGGTCCTTGGAGTAGTCCGCGCCGAGCAGGAGCGTTGTGCGCTCGGAGATGTCGAACAGCAACTGGCCACGGAGACTCAGGTTTTCCGCGTCGTCCAGTTTGTCCCCGCTGCCGGCTGCGCCAATTGACGGGCCGATGATCGGGCTGTTGGCGAGACTGCCCAGGGTCTTGATCTCGCCGTCGGTGATCACATTCCGCCCGAAGCCGTCGCGCTGCTTCCACGATACGACGAATTTACCCGCGATGGTGTCGCTCAATCCACCGTTCACCAGTGCCTGGACGTGCTTCATGTTGTAATTGCCCAGGGACAGGCTGAACTTCGTCTGCCGTTCCTGGCTGGGCCGCGACGTCACGATGTTGATGGCGCCTCCATTGGTGTTCTTGCCGTACAGCGTGCCCTGTGGCCCGCGCAGGATTTCGATGCGCTCAAGGTCGAACAGGTCGAAGCCGATGCCTCCGGTTCGTCCGATGTAAACCTCGTCGAGAAAAACGCCCACCGCCGGATCGCTCGCGGCAGAGTCCGAGCTGTTGCCGATGCCGCGAATGTAGATACGGGGTTCGCCAACGTTGAACTGGTTGAAGGTGAGCCCGGGTGTCTCGAAGGCGATATCGTTGAGGCCGGTGACCTTGCCGACAACGACATCATCTCCGCTGATCGCAGCCACGGACAAGGGAACGTCCTGGATGCTCTGGGCGCGCTTCTCCGCGGTTACGATCACTTCCTCGAGTTGGCCTTCGGCGGCCTGGGCCAGGTTCCAGCAGAGTGGCAGGGCCAGGAGCGGTGCGAATAAAAGTGCCTTCTTAATGCGTGCCATCTTCATCGTTCAACCCTCTATTGAATAAAATCAGTTGGCGGGTGAGACGCGGTCCCGGAGAACCCGCTCACTCGCCCGCTTCATCGTCCCCGCTCACGCAACGGTAGCTTCTGTACCGGCCAGGCTCCTGGCCGTCGATCAGACGGGCCGTCCGGGGCCAGGCGCAAAGCAGGCGGGACGGTGGTGCATCGCCTTGGCCACCGGTCCCCGTTGCGATCAGGTAGTCAGGTGCGACGCCTTCCTCGACCCAGCGCTGGACAGCGAGCAACGGATCGAAATCGTCGGCTGCGGCAGCCGGTTTTTCCCAGCAGTGGCCCCAGCCGGGTATCATGATCAGCCGTGCGTATGCCTGCAGCGCGTCAAGTCCGCCGGCCGCCTGCGCCGCCTGTCCGTAATAATCCACGATGGGCTGTGGAATGATAAGTGGGTCAGACCACCCCTGATAAATCAACAGCTTGCCTTGAGAGTCTCGAAAAGTTGACAGATCTGGATCCTTCGCGTCGGTCAGTTGCGGCACTGATGAGCGGGAGATCCACTCGAGCATCCGGTTGGTCGAGAGGCCGTCGGGCTGATCGGGTTCGCCGAGGTCCATTGCCAGCAATCGGCGATAACCTGCGGAGGCCAGCGCTCCCCAGGCGGGCTGGGTCCCGGTGCCGAACAGCCAGGTGTCGCTGAAAGGTTCGGAGCCGTATGGGGCGGATGGATAAACGATATCGCCAGAGTCGTTCAGGACGCCGCCGTACAGGCGCGTCAGGAGCTTCACTTCGTCGGGACGAAAGCAGGACTCGGAATCCGGATTTTCGTCACCGCAAGCGGCGGCCGAGAAATCGACCTCGCAGACCCGTGGATCCGAGATGATCCCGTCGGCCGAGCCGTCCAGGGCGTCACATTGCTCCATGACGACGCGACTCAGCAGGGGAACTTTGGCGGGCGGGAAGCGTGATACGCCATCCTCCTGGACTTGTGTGATCAGCCAGTTCCCCCACAGGCCGGCAATCCCGCTGAGGTCGAAAATACTGGCGCCGGCGGCGATGCCGTCAAACAGATCAGGGTAGCGTTGCGCGGCCATCAGCCCGAGTCGTCCGCCGTTCGAACAGCCCGAGAAGTAGCGATGATGCGCGGGTTTGCCGTACAGGGATTCGAGCAGTTGATTGCCGACCCCGGATACGACGGGAAGCACGCGGTGGGCCCATAGTTGGAGAGCTTCCGGATCCGTCGCCCACTGGGTTTCCCAGCTTTTCGCCTGGTGGCCGCTGTCGTGGCTGATTGCCGCGTAGCCGCGGCGAAGGGCTTCGTTGATGGCGTTGGAATGGCCGGGTTTGTCCGGTCGCAATTCGCCGCAGAAGCCGCCGCAGCCGGTCATCAGGAAGCGCCCGTTCCACTCCTCGGGCAGGCGCATTTCGAACCGAATACGCTGTGCTATCGTGCCGCGAACGCGACAATAGCGGGGCAGATCCGCCGATTCGATCCACGCGGTCGGCTCGGACAGACTGACGCTTGCGGGTATGGCCAGGGACCGGCAGGCATCGGCAGGGTCGTTTGCCTGGGATGGGGTGTCGGCTCGGCTGCAACTGGTCACCAGCGCCAGTCCCGAGAGAAGAGCGATTACTGCCTTTGGCCACGTAGTCATCTGGGTCTTTGCCTCGGTCCCTTCGAGTGCTTGAACTTCCGGGCTTCCGGAGTCCCATGTTATGTGCGTCACTATGAACCATCTCAGTCTTTTCGTGCAAGTGACTTGCCTCGCGCCGGCGGCCGGCCGGCTCCGCCGCCATGGCTTGTGAAGGCCCGGAAAGCATCGTATCCTGACCGGGTGTGACCCCGGTCCGTCCATACGTGCGACAAGCCGCGGCAGCCAACCTCCGGAGCCCCTTCCACGTGACCATTCTCATCACCCTGCTGATCGTATTCGTCATCCTCTGGCTCATCGCCCTGTTCGTTTTGCGCGGCGAGGACCTGAGCCGCTACGATGGCCCACCCGATCCCGCCTGGGCGCGTTCTTTCCCGGGCCACGAGGGCCCGAGCAAGGAACACTGGGAGGCGGTTGCCGCGATCGAGAAGTTCGGCTTGCAGGCGCTGGGCCTGTCGCGCAAGGAACGGCTGAAGTTCATGCGGAAATTCATGGACGATATGGGACTGCAGAAGGAATACGAATCGGAGTTTCGCCCCGTCGAGGCCGCCGGAGTGCCGGCCGAGTGGGTGCTTCCGCCCGGCGCCGACAGTCGCCGGCGAATTCTGTATCTGCACGGGGGCGCTTTCATCGCCGGCAGCCCGGTCAGCCACCGGAACATCACGAACCGGTTCGCCGTACTGGCGGGTGCAGCCGTTCTGGCCATCGACTATCGCCTGATGCCGGAACACCGACGGATCGATGGTATTGAGGACTGCCGCGCAGCCTATCGCTGGATTCTGGAGAACGGCCCGGATGGCCCCGCGCCGCTGGATTACCTGGCGGTGGCCGGTGATTCGGCGGGCGGTAACCTGACACTGTCGCTGATTGCCTGGGTTCGTGACCAGGGCCTGCGGCCGCCAGATGCGGCGGTCGCTTTGTCTCCGACCGTCGATGGAACTTTCTCCAGCCCCAGTATCGCTGCGAACATCGAGTCGGACATCATGCTGGGCCCGTTGTTTTCCTTTCTCATGAAAATTCCAAAGGCGATCCGCCGCTTTATGTACGTGCTGGAGAACCGATTCAATCCCGCAAACCCGGTCGTTTCGCCGGTGTTCGGAGAGCTGTCCGGTCTTCCTCCCACGCTGATACAGGTGAGCGAGGCGGAAATGCTGCTGGACGACGCCAGGCGTTACGTCAACAAGGCCCGGAGTGCCGGATCGCCCGCCAGTCTGCAGAGCTGGGGTCACATGCTGCACGTCTGGCAGATGTTCTATCCCGAGTTGCCCGAAGCGCGGACGGCCTTTGAAGAGATCGGCCGCTTCCTGGAATCCGCGGACCCTCGCCGTGGCAAAGACGCCCCGGGCGGGGTATCGACTTCCTGATCCGTTTTCCCTGCAGGAGATCCACGCATGGCGCCTTCTTCACCATTGAGGATCTGCCTCGCCGCCTCGGAGTTCAGTCCTTTGGCGAAGACGGGCGGGCTCGCCGACGTGACGGCTGCCCTGTCCGCCTACTTCGCCGCGGAGGGCCACGATGTGCGGGTGTTGATGCCCTTGTACGCGAGCGTCGACACTGCAGCGCTGGACCTGGATGAGCCGCCGCCCCTGCGGGACCTGAAAATGCAGCTCGGTACCCGGGTCGTTCACTATTCGATCGCGCGGGCCAGACCGCCGGGCGCTGACGACAGGTATCTGTACCTGCTGCGGTGCCCCGAACTCTACGGTAGCGAGATCTATTCCGGGCCCGACGAGCACCTGCGTTTCATACTGCTCTCGCGGGCAGCGGTCGAGATGTGTCAATTACTCGAATTCGGGCCGGATATCTTCCATTGCCACGACTGGCACACGGCGCTCGTCCCGTTATACCTGAAAACCGTCTATGCCTGGGACCGGCTGTTTGCAAAAACCCGAAGTGTGCTGACCCTTCACAACATCGGCTACCAGGGCGTATTCGGCATGGACATTCTGGAGGATGCCGGGCTTGCCGAATCAACAAGCATGCTGGATGCGGAAGACCTGCACGGTGGCCGCATCAATTTCCTGAAAGCCGGCATCCGGCACGCCGACCTGCTGACCACAGTGAGCCCGACCTACGCGCGGGAAATTCTCGAGCCCGAATGCGGCATGGGCCTCGAGCACCAGCTGGGGCTTCGACGCGGCTCGCTGGTGGGCATTCTGAATGGCGTCGACTACGCGGAATGGAATCCGGCGACCGATCGCCTCATTCCGCACCGCTATTCGCAACGGAACATGGCCGGCAAGGAGCGCAACAAGAAGGCGGTCATGAAGCAACTGAAGCTGGATTACGAGTTTGGCCGCCCCCTCGTCGGCATGGTGACCAGGCTGACCTACCAGAAGGGTATCGAACTCGTCGAGCAGGTCGTTCCGGACCTGCTGCGGACGCGAGACTGGTCGCTGGCGGTGCTCGGCAACGGCGAAGCCGGCTACGAGAAATTCTTCAACTGGTTGCACTCGGAATTTCCGGGTCGGGTGAGCTTCTGGAGGGGCTTCGACAATCGGTTGGCGCACCGGATCGAGGCCGGTAGCGACCTGTTCCTGATGCCGTCGCGCTACGAGCCCTGCGGGCTCAACCAGATGTACAGCCTGCGGTACGGCACCGTACCGGTGGTTCGCGCCACCGGCGGCCTGGCCGATTCCGTGCAGCATTTCGATCTCGGCAAGGGCACCGGGACCGGTGTGGTGTTCCACGATTTCGACGCCAACGGTCTGCGCTGGGCCCTGAACACCGCGCTCGACCTGTATGCCAACCGCCATGGCTGGCTACAGGTCGTGTCCAACGGCATGGAAAAGAACTACTCCTGGGAAGAGCAGGGTCGCCAGTATGTCGACCGCTTCCGCAAACTCCTGAAAGACAAGTAGTCGCTGGGGGGGCGACGGGAGCGTCCATGGAAGAACGGAACGTCAAGGGGGCACGCGCTCTTCGCTCCGATGGCCATCAAGCGAAGGGCCTGACTGTGCCGCGTGGAAGCCGCCCAGGCACCCTGCTGCTCACGGCTGTCGCCATGATCGCCCTGGCGGCCAATCCACTGCTGGCCGAGCAGC
>JASFKQ010000064.1:0-17211 GCA_050118555.1 Lysobacterales bacterium | reverse complement strand
TCGCCTTTCACCGCCACCAGGTCCGCCAACAGCCCTTTTCGCACCCGACCCCGGTCGGCGAGACCCAGCACGCCCGCATTCACCGACGTCGCCGCCCGCAGAACCTCGATGGGCGTCATGCCGTACTCGACCATCAGGTCCATTTCGTCCGCATTATCGCCGTGATCGAAGACACCCACGTCACCGCCCATCCCGATCACCACGCCCGCCTTGCGGGCCAGGGAGAACGAACGGTGCTTGGCCGCGATGCGCTCCGGCTCGGGATCGATACCCTTGCGCCAGCCGCCGTACTGCGCAATCGACTCCGATGCCGCCAGCGTCGGGAACAGGGCCACGCCGCGCTCGGCCATCAGGCGGAACACCTCCCCGGTTCCGCCGTCGCCATGTTCGATGGAATAAACGCCCGCCAGCACGGCCCTGCGCATGCCCTCCGGCGTCGAGGCGTGGGCTGCAACCGGCCTTCCGGAGCTCGCCGCCGTGGTGACGGCCGAGTGGATTTCATCCTCCGAGAAGGTCGGCATCGCCTCGCCGTTCGACCCCCAGCGATAATCGGCATACACCTTGACCACGTCGACACCGTTGCCGATCTGCTCCCGAACCACCCGGACCAGGTCGCCTGCATCGGCCGTCTGGGCGCCGAGCGGAACGTTCACGCCGGCGTGGAATCCCTTGGGGCCATAGGAGCCGGTCGCCACGATGGCCGGACCCGCGACCAGCAAACGCGGCCCCGGGATGATGCCTTTGGCGATCGCCTGCTTCACGCCGACGTCCGCATAGCCCGCACCTTCGGTGCCGAGATCACGCATGGTGGTGAAACCCGCCATCAGCGTGCGCTGCACGTGCACGGAGGCCCGGACCACCCGCTCGGCCGGCGATTCCACCAGGACCTGGTCGTTCCAGGATGTCTCGTCGTAGGGATGAAGCAGGATGTGCGAGTGTCCCTCGATCATGCCGGGCATCAGCGTGGCGCCCGAAAGCTCGACGACGACGGCGCCATCGGGCGGACGAACGTCGGCGCCCGCCTCCGCAATAGTCGAATCGCTGACCAGCACGGACCAGCCCTCGTGCATGGATTCGCCGTCGAAGACCCGGTCGGGAACGAGCAGCGTAAATTGCTGGGCGTGGGCTGGAACGGCGGCCAGCAGGATGGCGGCCAGGAAGAGACTACGCATGGCGGCTTACCGGTTTGGGTGTGCCCGTGAGCATACCTCAGTAAAAAAGGTAAAAAAGGGGTCAGAGCCCTTTTTCCGGAAAAAGGGCTCTGACCCCTTTTTTGTTACCCCTTTTTGTTAACGAAGCCGGCCTTCCGAAGAAGGCCGGCTTGAGTCATGCAACCAAGTCAGTACGCGGTCTAAGGGCACTCTCCGGGTGGCACCAGCCGCATGATGTCGAACTCGATGGCTTCGAAGCCCAGGCCGGCATCCAGCATGTCGGCGTTCGGCGTCACGCTGACATGGCCGCGCCAGCAACTGGTGAAGCTGATGTCCAGCGTGCCCCAGTCGATACGGTTGACGGCGAGTCGGTCGAACAACTCGCCGAAAATGCCGCCGTCGGTGATCTGCATCGGCAGGCTGACGGTGTCCTCGGTGATCTCGGTGCTGCCGATCAACCACACCTGGTTGCCCAGGCCGTCGTAGGTGTAATAGGTGGCCACCATCACCCAGCCGTCCTGGTCGCCGTCGACCATGTTGGGCGCCACATCGATGAGAAAGCCCTCGCCGTCGCGGTCCGGCTGGAACCAGGTGCCGCCGAAGCCGCCGGTGATGCTGATGGTCACGTCATTGTTTTGCGCGATGTACTCCTGCAGGTACAGCATCACGTCGATCATGTCCTGCTCGTCGGGCTCACCGATCGCAGCACGCGTCATCTGCGTGTCCGGGATGCCCCAGCGCGCGTGGTGTACAAACTCGCTGTAGCCACCGTCCTGGCGCAGGAAGGCGACCATGCCGCCGTCCGGCAGCGCGCCGTTGGCGTTCTGGTTGGGCTCACCGTGACAGCCCAGGCAGTTTTCCTCGTAGAAGGTGCGGCCGGCGGTGGCGTTGGCGCCACTGCTGATGATGTACTCGACCGGGTTGCTCTCCTCGTAAACGCCCTGGAAATACCACTTGGGGTCGGAATTCCAGTTGTTGACGAAGTCCACCACGCAGTCCAGCTGGTCCTGCGTCAGCACGGTGTCGCCGGCGTTGGCGCCGGTGGTCGAAAAGTCGGGGTGCATATTGCCGAGCGTGAAGCCTTCGGCATGCACCGCGACGTTCGCCGAAGTCGGGTTGTCGTCCAGCGGCACCCAGCTGGCGGAGCCGTCTTCGAAGGCTCGGCCGGTGCCCTCGTGCAACACCTCGTCGGCCCGGATCTCGTAGTAGTTGCCCAGCCCCGGCGCGATATCGCGCGACACGGTGTTCAGGTCGCCCAGGCCGGCGTTGGGATGGTCGGCGGTGCGTTCGCGGCGCACGAAACCGCCCTTCAGGCCCAGCCGGTCCCAGCCGTGGCAGGAGACACAACGCACGTATTCGACGTTGCTCTCGCCGGCCGGCAGGCCGCTGCCCCCGGCGTCGGCGGAGGTCCAGTCGTCGTAAACGAGCGCGCCCAGCGCGACGCAGGCTTCGGCCTCGGGTTTGGCCAGGGCAGGCGCGGAGGCCACCGCGCCGGCCAGCAGAATACAGGCAGCCAGGGGGGTAAGACGGAAATGGGTATTCATGGGTCACCTCGCATTGTGTTCGTAGGGGCGACGAACCTGTCACTCCAGCACGGAATCTGTCGGCAGCGAACTGAGTCCAGTGCGGCGGAATCCGTATATTAGGAAATTATCATATAGTTCATTAATGGGAGCTTAAAAACTGTACTGACCAGGATTGACTTTGATCAGGAACTGCCGGGCCGGTGGCGGAAACAGCGCCTGGCCGATCACGAACGGGGGCCTGCGTTAACCGCAGACCCCCAATCACTCAACGTTCGGCCCGGGACGACCCGAGCAGCCCTGCATGCATCAGCACGCGTTACTTCACCTTGCTCGTCGCAGTAGTCATATCCTCGTCCGGATCTTCGTCGGCGATGGTCACTGTAAACAGGATGTCACCGGCCACTGTCGGTGTATAGGGACTGAACTCGAAGCTCGTGGCCTTCTTGCCGAAATAGTCGTAGACGTTCAGGCGCTGCCGGTAGACTTCGACTCCGCCCTGCACGCCGGTGACGGTGGCAATGGCCTGTCCCAGGACATCTCCGTTGTTCTTCACACTCAGCTCTATACCGATCGACTTGCCGACCCGGGCTCTGCCGGAGACAGAGAAGTCCGCGATGTCGAGATCGAGCAGGTAGAGCGGCGATATCGTGGCAGTGGTGGCCGCGGCGTCCGTGTTGCCATCGTCATCGGTGACCGTCAGCACGACGGGGTAGACGCCCTCCTCTTCGTAGGCATACTCCGGGTTGGGTCCCGCATCGATCATCGTCCCGCCGTCGCCGAAGGCCCAGTCATACTGGACAATGGTTCCATCGTCGTTGTCGTACGAGCCAGTGCCGTCAAATGTAATGATCTCACCGACAAGCGCCATGTACGGCCCGTTGGGATTGGCGACCGGATCGTCCCCGTTGGCGGGGATGTCGTAGGGCAGCGGAACACCGCTCGGCACCGTGGAGTCGCTTTGCACCATCGGGCAGCCGTCGTCGAAGCTGGAGGTGTAAAGCGGGTTGGCGCCCTCGGTCCAGCCGGGCTGCGTGTCGTTGTCGATTTCCAATCCATTGTCGGAGCCGTCGAAATCGGAATCGAAGCCTTCGATGAAACCAAAGGTCTGCTGCCACTCACTGGGGATGGTTCCGTCCTGCACGAACTTGTCGCACATGGCTTTCCCGTAGGCATTCAGCTGACCCAGGCTGTTACCGTGGCAGAGCTGGCAACCGCTGTCGTCGGAGTTGGAGTTCGGATAGGTGTCCCGCCAGTCGGCCATCGCGTTGCTGGTGGCCATCGCGGGCGAGGCGATCGACAGCAGGCCGGCTGCGAGTGCTGCCGAGCCGGCAGCCCGTATGACTTTCGATGAACAACGTTTCATTTCGGTTCTCCTCGTTCGAGGGACCGTCCTGGCCGCGCTGGTGGCGCGGACTTGCGGGGCAGTGGGCCGTGAAACCCGGACTGCGTTGCCGCTAACGGCCCCTCTGTTTCTGGTGGTGCCGGGCCACCGTGAGGCGGCCCGGCTGTTGGTGGCGCCCCGTGCGGTTTGCGGAAGCGCCTTGCGGTCAAATCAATCTAGGCCAGAATTACTCGCCGCCATTTCCGCCGAGGTCCCAGCCGTCTTCCAAGCTGACGTAGTCGTCGATCCACCATATGCGGCGCGCCATCGGGTCGGATTCCGGGACCTCAACGTCTATCTGTCCCCAGACCCCATAGAGGAACTGACCACCCGGATTGGCCTCGAGGCTGGCCTCGCTGCCCTCCAGGCCCGGCCTGCCCTGCATGACCATGTCGAACTCGTTGCAGAAGCCACTGTCAATCAGTTCTTCCGGAACGACGGCGTCGTGCGGATCGCTCGGGTAGCACTCGTCCAGGTAAGCAGACTCCGTATCCGTCTCGGCCCACACGGTGTAGTAATCACCGAAGTTTTCGGCACGACCGTAGTACAGGTTCAGCGGGTCCGGTTCACCAAACGCCGTGGTGGTGTTGTCACCGGTTTCGAAGACGATGAAGTAACGGGACGGATCGCGCACATCTTCGTCTACCCCGTCATCCCCATAGTCAGGGAGACCGAATTCAAACGGATCGGCCGTGATGCTCTCGCCGCGCGGCGAGCCGGTGGTCGCATAACGCGGGTCCAGCGTGGTGAACTTCATCGACTTGAGCTGGGTCACGTTGCGGGGCTGCTCGTCCGCACCGGCAGCATATTCGTTGCAGACATGCGGTTCGTCGACCAGATCCGGATCGCCCGTTGCGAGCGAACGGAACGTTTCGCAAGTTGTGGTGCCTTCACCCTTGCCCTTGTCGCTCTTGTCCCAGTGCTTGTAGTTGCCAGGCAGCGTGGTCCAGGTTTCAGCGCCAGTGAATGAGCGGCGGACGTAGAGCTCATAACGATCGTTGCCCTTGACGTTCAAGCGCCAGTTCGGCGACCAGCCGTAGAGCATCATCACGAAGTCGCCGTCCAGGAAGCCGCGATGGCCTTTGGCCACGTCCAGCGGGTTGTACCAGCTCTGGTCGGCCAGGGTGCTGTCGTCGGTGCGGAGATCCGTAGAGCAATCTACCGTTTCGCCGCTAACGGTCTCGAATTCGGCCGGGCAGGAGTGCCAGGTCAGGACCTTGGTCTGGTTCGGATCGACCTGGTTGCCCTGCAGCACCGGATTGGTGTCACCGACGCCGAAGGTCGTGCCTTGGCTCAGATCCACCTGTGGACACAGCACGTCACCACCAGCCTGCGAGTCGGTGCAGGCATCGGGAATGCTGGCCGACAGGTTGATCGCCGAATCCATGCACAGGCCGTCCGGATAGTACGGATTTGCCGGCGCACCGTTATCATCACGCCCGTACAGCCACGTGTCGCAAGCCATGTTGCGGAAGGCATAGGGGTTACCCATGCCAAGATCCCACTTGCCTTTGTCTGGCATGACGATGCGACGCACCATCACGTCGGCCGGGCCACCCTGGTTCATGATGCCCTGTTTCCAGGCGGGCAATGCAAGCAGACCGTAATCGGCCTTGCTGGTGTCTTTGTGGACCTTGTAAATGTCCTGCGCCAGCAGGCTACCGCGACGAGCGATCTCGGTGTTCCAGATCTCGTAGTTGTAGGCGCCGAAATCCCAGAAATCGGCGGTAGTGGCTACGGGATAGAACTCACCGGTCAGCCAGTCGACCTCAGGCTGGTTCAGCTGGTTGCCGTGGCCGCCCAGGTTCGCGAGCAGGCTGTCCAGGTTCTCCTTGTCCGCGAAGTTGCCGGCATTATCCCCGGTCAACTCCATGTTGAAAGAGTAGTACCAGACGTTCTTGCCTTCGTCGAAGGCGATGCAGTTCTCGACAGTCTCGGGGTCGCAAGCGGTCCTGTTTCCATTCTCGTCGGTAATAAAGCCAAAGGCACCAAGCCCCTTGGACTCCTCGGCCTCGATGACGGCGAATGCGCTGTCGATAACGGCCTCCGCGGGGTCAATCTCACCGCTTGAATCATAGCCGTACAGACCGAGGCGCGGCCGGGTGGCGGCAACATTGCCGACCAGAGGAAGTCCATACTCGGTGACGCAGACATCCGCCAGCGTACCGCTCTGCCCGGTCGGGATTTGCACCGTGTTGGCGCACATGTCGACCATGCCGTAGTCCAGCGGATTCAGCACGTCGGCGTGGTCAGCGCTGATCGCTGAACCGTTGCAGTAGGGCTGCGGATTGGTGACGTTGCACTTGGCGTTGTCCGTCAGGCGCATCGGCATCGCGAAGGGGATACCGACCTGCGGCTTCTGGGTGATTTCACCCTCGCCTGCGGCGAGAGCCTCGTAGTCCTCAAGCGATATAATCGCCGCACCAAGTTCGTCGGTGGGATCCTCGACCAGGTTGAAGTGCTCCCAGTTCACGTAGGTGTACCAGACGTCGGTCTGGCTGTTGGCAACGGCGCCGCTCCAGCCCTCGCCGGGGCCTAAGCCCTGGCCGCCGCGCAGACCTTCGGGGTCTTCCTGCCAGGTAATGGCGCAGCCGGCGCCTGCGACGCAGACGGTCTCTACGCGGTTGACGTCGCGCCGGCCAGAGGTCAGGCGTTCGGCCTTGAACCAGCGCATGTAGCTCGATTCCGTTGCTGTGGTGCGCGGGTCGTCGCCCTGCACCAGGGTGCCGCGGGCAGCCCACAGGCAGGCAAAGGGCACTTCGCCGACCGGCTGGTTCTGCTCGAACTTGTCTCCGCTATAGTCGACAAAGCCCTGCTGGCCGCCAACGCCGAACATGTCGATCAGGTAGAGATCGTCCGGGCTGGGTGCTTCCAGGTCAATTCCCATGTAAGCTGCGATGGCTGCACGCTTAGCCACCTGTTCTGCAGACGGATCATCCGTATCCAGCGAGTAATTGGGTGATCCGCTTTTGCAGTAGCGGCTGGGCCACACCGCCAGCGTGTTCGTGCCGGCCGTCGATTGGAAGACGTTGATCACGTCGCCGGGATAGGCGCCTTCAGTGTCTTCGAACAAAGACACGTCGTCGCGCACGACGTTACAGCCTCCGGCGCCCCCGCTGCCGTCGCAGGAACTTTCATCGGCCGATTCGGACAGGTTGGTCACCTTCCAGGTCACGCCGTCGTCCAGGCTCACCGCCCCGTAGGCCTCGCGCTTGCCGTGGCCGACGAAGCCGATGCCTTCGATCTCCTCGTAGGGGCCGTAGATGTAGACGCTGACCAGGGGTTTGGCCAGATCTCGCGTGTCGACCAGGCCGTCGTCGACATTTAGGTATTCGATTGGCTCGACGGTACCGTTGGCAGCCTGCATCGGCACGTAGAATTTCATCATGTCGATGAAGGTATGCTCGGCTTCCGCAAAATGGCCCGCCGGAACGGGCGGAGCGTTACCCGGCGATGGCGCCATGCTCTTTCGCACCAGCGCCCCATCATCGGCATTGACCCCGGCTGCAAAGCCGAGACAGGCCGAAAGAATAGCAATGGTCAATGGTCGGACCGGTTTCATGAGATTTCTCCTCAGTGACGAATCCCCCACGCGCACTGTCCGACCGATATTCGTCCCTGAGCGGTGCTTTAGATGTGTCTCCTCGACCTCAGAATCCCTTCTGAGTGCAATGCGTCTGGTTAGGATGTTGTGGTTTCCGTTCCCGACCGGCCGCCTCGCACGGCCCGTCGTAGAAAGCCATCGCGATCGAAAATACGACAAGCCTGCTTAACCGATGCTTAAGGGGGGCTTAAGCTAATTTTAAGGTTTCCTAATTTAAGAAATCTCAATGAATGCCGACAGCTGGCGCCTCGCTTTGGAGCGCTGCGCCCACCTGATGAAAATTCGAACGACTTTTTAAGCTGACGTTAATACTGGGTCTGTTTTACTGGCATCGCTTCCACAGAACTCGAGTGTCCTTCGGGGCGCCGAAGCACACGTCCTGATCGGGTTCTGTAGTGGTTGGAAACGCGTTTCAGCCGTTCAGCGGGGAAACCGATCTCCTCGCAGCCAGTTCTCCTGAGCATAGGAACAACTGGCTAAGGCAGGCGCGGCACACCCCCCGTGCCGCGCCTTTTTTTCCTTTTGTTCAGCCGCGGCGGCGGCGGCCGCGGCGCTCGCGGCGACGGGGTGCGCTTTCGCTTTCGGCGACGGCGTTGCGGAGCGGGCCGACGCGGGTGACGATGTCCTCGAGCGTCGGGCGCGGGCCGCGCTGATGCTCGTCGAGCGCCTTGCGCATGGCCTTGAGGTGTTCGCAGGTCGTGCCGCAACAGCCGCCGATGACCGACGCGCCGGCGTCGATCGCCAGGTGCACGTATTCGGCCATCAGCGCCGGTGTGCCGGAGTAGACGATCTGGTCGCCCTTGAACTCCGGGACGCCGCAGTTGCCTTTCACGATCAGTGTCGCTTCCGGATCCGCCTGGCTCATGTCGAGCAAAGACGACAGGATGTCCGGCGCGCCGACCCCGCAGTTGGCGCCGACGGCGATCGGCTGTTCCGAACATTCCGCCGTCACCCCGAGGATATCCTTCGGGCTCAGGCCCATCATCGTCTTGCCAGCCGTGTCGAAGGACCCGGTATAGACATACGACATGCCCGCTTCGCTCGCGGCCTGCGCGGCGGCGCGGATTTCGTCCGGCGACGACATGGTTTCGATCCAGACGAGGTCTGCTCCGCCCGCCTTCAAACCCTCGATCTGTTCCCGGAATGCCTCCAGCGCGTCCTGGAAGGTCAGCGCACCGAGCGGGACGAACAATTCCCCGGTCGGCCCGACCGAACCGCCTACGATCACTGTGCGGTTTGCCCCGTCGGCCACGGCGCGGGCCAGTTCGGCCGCCTTGCGGTTCAGTTCGAAAACCCGGTCCTGTGCGCCATGCAGCTTAAGCCGGTGGCGCGTGCCGCCAAACGAGTTGGTGAGGATGATATCCGAGCCTGCATCGACAAAGCCCTGCTGCAGCCGGGTGACTTTATCGGGTTCGGTCTCGTTCCATAGTTCCGGCGCCTCGCCCGACATCAGCCCCATGGCGAAGAGGTTGGTGCCGGTCGCGCCGTCGGCGAGCAGGATGCCTTTTTCGGCAATGAGATCGGCAAGCGGATTGGTCATCGGATTTCCAGTCGTAGATCAAGCGGGCGATTATCCTTCAATGGATATGGAGAATCGGGGCCGTGATTACAATGGCTCGGACGGGGAGCGCCCTTGAAAAATCGGGTGCGTTTCCGCGGCCTTACGGCCCCTGATCAGCTCCCCGCCCAGGAACCGCTGACTTGACACCCGCGCGCTTTCCGGGCAAAAGATGGTGCCAGGCGTAGGGTGCGAGGTCACCGTGGCACGCACCGTTGGACTTCGCCGCATGGATTGTCGATATGAGTGGGGTGGGTGCTTATGGTCGATCGCGGGACACAGGACAAGGTTGTCAGGGTTCGTAACCTGCAGGAGTATTTTCACGATTCCATCAACGATGTCGTCAACCGACAGCACGTCGAAATCGACCCACACGCCGCACACTACGTGGTCAACCTCCTAACGATTTTTTCCCGTTCCAACGAACTGTACGAAGAGCATGCAGAGCACTATGGACTGCGGCCGCTGGCCCTGATGCTGGCCGATGCGGCGAACGCCGACCGGCATGATCAGCGTTATTACCTGTTGCAGCGAATCGGCGACGTGGCCCTCTTCATCGCCGGGTTCTTCTCCGACGGACTCGCCGGCAAGGCCGTTGATCTGGACTATTACATCTACATGGGCGGCAATGCCTACGGCTCCCTTTCGCAAGAGATTCGCGGCACTTTTCGCGGCCGGGCGTTCGCGCCCGTCTACGGCGAACTGGCCGCCAAGTTCCAGGTGCTGGTGGATGTGCTGAACGAAGTGGCCGACGGCGCGCGCGAGAACTCCGACGTCGATCTGCTGCGCGCCTACGAGGTCTGGCTGAAAACCGGCAGCAAGAGGGCGGAGGCGCTGTTACGCCAGAGCGGGGTCGAACCGATGCAGGGACAGCTGAAGCGCCGGCATTAGGGCCTGTTGACGGCAGTCGGCCTTGCGCTGTTGTGACCGAAACAGCGCCAATCAAAGTGCGAGGAGTGAAGTTTGGTAACTCCAAATGAATGACGGGCAACGCCGGGATGCGCTACATCAGGCCCGCTTCGTCCTGCGAGCCGCAAATACGGTCCGCGGCAGCACGAGCGCAACAGCTGTTAACAGGCCCTAGACAATGCTAGAGCGCCTGCAACAGCAGCTCCACGACATCAATCGTTCCGACACCGGGTACGACATCCGCAATTTCCTGGTGACCGACGCCCGCGTCGCCGGCGCAATAAGCGGCGGCGACAACCTGACCAAAAGCGGCGAGACCCTCCTGCTCCAGGAGGACGAGCACGGTGTTGCGGTGTCGCTGTACCTCGACCAGGCAATCCTGGACCGCCTGGAGACCCGGGATCCGGCAGCGGCGCTCAGGTCCGACCTGCTGGATGATTTGTGCAAGGTGATCGAAGGCCTGAGCCACTTCAACTACGTGGCCTGGCGAGCCAGCCGGGACCGGTCCGTCACCCTGCTGGAACTCGAGTTGCAGGCGGAAGTGGACAAGTTCGTCAGCACCATGCAACTCGCCCGCCAGGAGCGCGACAAAGAGTTGATGGATGGACTGCACGGGCGCCTGTTCGACAGCATCCGCTTTCACGATCACCTGAGCCGCCGGCAGCTCGAGCGCTATCGGGCGGCCAGCGAATACGCCGCACGGTTCTGCCGTGCCCTGAAACCCCGTCTGCGCGGACGTGGCGAGGACGTCATGCGTGAGCTGCGCCGGTTCTACCGGATGTCGCTGGGCGAAAAGATCAGCCATATCCATGCCGTTCACTGGAGTGGGGCCAGCGCGCCCTGACGCTGCGCGCGGCTAGGCAGGCCATGTCGCGATGAATTCGTCCGCCCGCACGCTCATCAACATCCAGTTCCTGCGCTTTGCGGCCGCCATGCTCGTGGTGCTGTTCCACTGCGCCGACCACCTGCGCGCCGCCGGGCACCCGGCCGGCGTCCTGTTCGGCTTTGGCCGGGCGGCGGGCTTTGCGGGCGTGGACATCTTTTTCGTCATTTCCGGCTTCATCATGGTCTGGACGACCCGGGACCTGGCCGGCGGCCGGGCGTCCTGGGCGTTCGCGCGGCGGCGTATGGCGCGCATCTACTCGGGCTACTGGCCGTTTTACCTGTTGGCGATCGGGCTGTTCAGCGTGCTGGGCGGCGCCTACCTGGCGAACGTGAACTACCTGGGCTCCGCACTGCTCTGGCCCACCCATCTCAGGAATCTGCTGATCCCGGTGAGTTGGACGCTCATCTTCGAGATGTATTTCTACCTGCTGTTCACGCTGCTGATCGCCTTCGGGCTCGCACAGCGCACTCTTGCCTTCGGCGCTCTGGCTTCAGCCGCCGCGGGTTGGGCGCTCTACAGCCAATTCGTCCGCCACGCCTACGCTCCGGGACAGCTGGAGATCATGAGCGTCTACGAGCAGTATCTCGCCTTTCCGTACCTGCTCGAGTTCCTGGCCGGTTCGCTGCTGGCCCTGTTCCTGCATGCGCGGCCGCGGGGGCCGGGCTGGAGCCTGCTGGCAGCCGGCGTGGGTCTGTTCTTGGCCGGCCCCTGGGTCAACGAACACCTGTTTGCGGGCCAACTGATCCAGGGCTACTTCGTAATCTGGCGGGTTCTGCTGTTCGGTACGGCGTCGGTATTCCTGGTCGCCGGCCTGGTGCGGCTGGAAGAGCGCGGGCACCTCTGTCCCCGCCGATTCAGCCTGTGGGCGGGTGGGGCGTCCTATGCGCTGTACCTGGGGCACACGCTGGTTCTGGCGGGCACCCACGCCCTCGGATTGGACGCCTGGCTGTCCCGCAGGGAGAGCGCCATTGCGCAGCTGGCTTTCGTCCTGCTCGCCGCGTTGATGCTGGCCGCGAGCATCCTCTGGTACCGCTGGCTGGAGCGGCCGTTGCACAGGGGCTTCCGGCGGCTGTTGCGGGCGTGAGCGCGTCAGGCCACCCGCCAGCAGACCGCGTGCCCGTCGATGCGCTCCAGCGGCGCGCCAATGTCCCGCTCCGCGCGGAACTCGTCCACGGCCTGGCGGCAGGGCGGCAGAATGCCGTAGTCGTCGATGACGACCCATCCACCCGCAGACACCCGGTCATAGAGGGAATCGAGCACGGTTCGGGTGGAGGCATACAGGTCGCAATCCACACGCAATAATGCCAGCGGGCCCGTATCCGCCGTGGGCAACGTCTGGTCGAACCACCCGGAGAGAAAATGCACCTGCTCGTCCAGCAGGTCGAACCGCCGGAAGTTCTGGCGAACCTGCTCCTCTGTCACCGCCAGGACCGGCAGGCGCGAGGCGTCCATCGCGTATTCGCGATCTTCCCCGCGATCCGAGGCAGGCAGCCCAGCGAAGGAATCGGCCAGCCAGACCCGGCGGTCCCGGCAATCGTGCGCCTCCAGCACCCCGCGCATCAGGATGCAGCAGCCGCCACGCCAGACGCCGGCCTCGAGCAGGTCGCCCGGGACGCCGGAGGACAGGACATCCTCGACGCAACGCTGCAGGTGATCGAGCCGCTTGCGGCCCACCATCGTATAGGCGAACTCGGTGTAGTTCCGCAGGTTGCCGTGCACCATGCCCCCTTTCTCGCTCTCCGGCAGCTCCAGCAGGATGGTCTCACCTTCCCGCTTGGCGTGCTTCAGTTGGCCAAGCAGGGCCTCGTCCTGGCGCACGGCCCAGAAGTCCGGCAGGTCCAGCACCAGGTCCTGCGCCGAGCACAGCACACTCATCAGCAACTGGGCCTCCAACTCCAGATACAGCTCGTTGACCAGAGTGGACTTCAGCAACTCGAGATAGCGGTCAGTCGACATGTTCATCCATTCCCAATGCCTGCCGCCAGTCGGGGCGGCGATGTTCGGTCAGGTGGTTCTCCACCACCCAGCGATGCAGTGAGCGCCCGAGCGCTCGGCGGCGTTCCGGGTCGCGCAGCAGTTCCGTGATCTGCCCGGTCCACTCCTGCGGATCATCCGGCGGGGCCAGGGGCACGGGGCAGTGACTGTAAGGCTCCAGATCCGCCGCGACCACCGGCACCCCGAGAATGCCACATTCCAACACCTTGAGGTGGCTCTTGCAGCGATTGAACGGGTCATCGGCCAGCGGCGCGATCGCCAGGTCGAGATTCAACGCGGCCAGAGCCGACGGGTACCGGTCGAAGGGCACCATCGGGTGGAATTCGCTGGCCATCGGACGCAGCGGCTCGGGGCACATGCCCAGGAACACCCAGTCCGCCTGGTCCGCCGTCGCCCGCAGCACGGGCTCCAGGAAGGCCAGGTCCACGGCATGCTGCGGGGCACCCGCCCAACCGATGCGCAGCCGCTCGCCCGGCGCGCGCGGCCGGCGTTCGGGGGTTTTCCAGATCCAGGGCGGCAAGGCATTGTTGATCACGTACCGCCGATCGTGCGCGAGGCCCAGGCGCCGCTCCAGTTCGGGGGTGGTCAGCACCAGCGACCGGCTCAGCGAAGCCGCGTAGGCGAGGCGGCCGGGTACGTCCTCGGGCATCAGCTTGCGGGCCGGATTGTCCTCCCGCAAAGCTGTCCAGAGGTCGTCCACGACCAGCGTGACGTGAACGCCCTCCCGATGCAGGCACTCCATCATGGCGAGGCCTTCGTCGGCCAGGAAGGGCTGAACCAGCACGTGCCGGGCGCCGCTCGCGCGCAGCGCCGGCAGCGGGTCGAAACCGGAGTCCCTCACCACGTGGAAGTGGCCGGTACCGTCGTTCCGGGAGCGCGCCAGATCCTCAAGGGGAAAGCGGACGCGATACTGCGCGGTGCCCCAATGGTCACGCAGGATGCCCAGGCAACGCGTGGCGCCTTTCGCGGTTCGGGGGCCAGCGCGTGGCCCCGCCTCACTGCGCAGCGCCTCCAGCTTGCGATTGAAGCGGGCCAGGGGATCCCCGGCCGGCACTTCCTCGGCTTTCAGCTGGGGTTTTGCCAGCAAATCCTGGTAAATGGCGTTCAGCGTCGCGGCGGAATCCAACAGTGACGGCACCGCATAACCGGCGAGTCGCTCGCGGCAGCGTTGCAGGCGATCCCCTTCGAGCGCCCGGGTCAGGGCGCCAATCCAGGACTGCGCATCCATATCCTCGACCAGCCAGCCGTTTACGCCCGGCTCGACCCGCTCGCGCAGCGCGCCCCGGTTGCTGGCCAGGACGGGAACACCGTGGGCCCAGCACTCCGATGCGACCATGCTGAACGATTCTTCGTAGTAAGACGGCAACAGCGCCAGGTCCACGTCGGCCATGGCCTGACCAACGTCGTCGGGATTGTAGAAGCCGCGAAGCTCCACGTTCGGCGGCAGCCGTCCGTGGTCAAAACCCTTGATGCGCCCGTAAATCCGGAAAGTCAGGCCGGGCCGCCGGATCGCCTGCGCCAGATCCAGGACAATCTGCGCGCCTTTCAGCACCTGGTCGCCCCCGAAGTAGGCGATGACCCGGTCTGGCCTGGCCCGAACCGCCTCGGATACGTCCGAGGCCACCGGATGCGGACGCGTCGCGGTACGACCGGCCGGCTTCATGATTACACCATGCGGCATCAGCAGGACACGCTTCGGGTCCAGCGCCGGATAGGCTGCCAGCAATCGGTCGCGGATGAAGTTCGAGGGCACCAGAACGGCATCAGCCAGACCAAGCCCCAGAGCGACCAGGCGGTGTCGCATGTTTGCGTAATTGGTCGCCATGTCCTGCGCTTTCGGTTCGAGTCCGCCGGCTGCGTGTCCGCGGATACAGCGCAGACAACGCTCGTCAGGCTGGAGCCGCTCGCGGCCGCACGGTTCCCAGATGCCGTGCTCGAGCTGATTGTGCACCGGGCATTGGAACCAGAAATCGTGAACACTGATCACCACGCGACAGCCTACTGCCCGGGCAAGCATCGGCAGCAGCATCGAATCCCAGTGCAGCAGGTGGTGAAAGTGCACGATGCCCGCGCCGCTGCCGCGGAGAACCCGTAGCAACGCGCGTTCGCTGTGCGCGCAGGTCAGGTCGGCACCATGACCGGCAATCCGCACCGTGGGCCGAATCCAGCGATTGTTCAACATCAGCTCCCGCCATTCCGCTACTGGCCGGGTCTCCAAATCACACCAGGCACCCCCGGTTTCACCGGGGTAGATCAGCGAGTGCAGGTAGCGTCCCGACAAGGCGTCAAGCAGGCTGCGCGTTACCCGCTCGGTACCGCCAACCAGGTACTGCCGGTGCAGTACATGCACTACCGGCGGCCGCGGGTCCTTGCCCCGAGCCAGCTGCTCGGTCTTTATCCGGAGTGGGTTCTCTCGCCACCAGGACTGCACCAGCGGCCCGTACTCGGGCCAGATGCGGTCGAGGCGGTCCTGGTGACAAGCGCGCAGTTCTGCGGATCGCTTCGAGCCGAAGCTTCCTCCGGAACGGTGAAATACGACGGCCCGATCTGCAACCCGGACATTCCACCCCGCCTTAAGCGCACGCATCGACAGGTCATTCTCCTCGCCGTACCCTGGTGCGAAGGCTTCGGAGAAGCCACCGAGGCAGTCCAGCATTTCCCGTCGCAGCAACATGCAGAAGCCCACGGCCGTCGGCAATGGCAGGTCGCCCAGTGTCGTGGCGGCCGCGGCCGCCGCCACGTCCGGGCAAACGGCCTCGCCGGTCGGCGGGAGCACGGACAGAAGTGTAGCGTGGTCCGAGAGGGGGCAGGCGATGCCGCAGCGCGGGTCGCGCCGAAAGCAGGCCTGCAGTGCTTCCAGCCAGCCGGGCATCACCTCGGTGTCGCTGTTGAGCACAACCAGGTCACCCCGAGTCTGTCGGAATGCACGGTTGACCGTTCCGACGAATCCAAGATTGCGGCGGTTACGCAGGCGGCGGGTTTTCGGCCAATCTCCGCGGAACGCCTCCATCACACTGTCGACTTCGGGTTCCGTACTGGCATCGTCAATCAGCCATACACAATCGTCATCGCCCAGTGTCGGCCGAAGCGAGCGCAGGCAGCGCTCCAACAGGGCGGCCTGGTTGAAAACGGGAATGACGATCTCCACGGGACCACAGCGCCCGGCGGACTGGCGCGCGGGCCGCGGGATCGTTTGGGTGGCCGCCAATGCGGCCGAGATGGCCGTCCGAACCGAAGTATCGAGTTCAGACCGTCCGTCAGCCAATGGCCCGGCGCAGCCTACGGTCTCGAACTGCGAACCGGCTGGTCGTCGTTGGTTTCGTCACCGCTTCTGGAATCCACGAATCGGGCGGTGATGCTCTGGTTCTCGCTGCTTTCCCGAGCCATCTCGACGCCAACTGAGACGATCAGCATGTCGTTCGCATCAATATCCACGCCCGAGAATGTCAACGCGCCGTCTTTGAGCTTGCCTTTGAGCTTGACACCTTCACCGGAGAGCAGCGCCACTGCGTAGTCGTTGATATCCAGAGCGGGGCTTGGTTCGATAACGAGGGTGCCCTTGCGGAGCAGCTCGCCGGACACGTTGGCCACACGAACCAGGAACAGGCCATCGTCGCCCGGGGGCAAGGCATTGGGCCCCAGCACGTCAACCGCGACCCCGGCGTAGTCGTCGTTGTCCAGGTTGAGACCGGGAAGCGTAGCGACGAGGTAATTCTGCTCGTCATAGACGTTGATCTCGAACTTGGCATCGCCATCGACTGCGTAGTCGTTCTGGCCCACCACCCAGATCGGGCGAGGTATGCAGGAATTCTCCTCGAACTGGACAACGTTGGGTACTGGCCTGGCCTCGTCCGGCCGCGTGCTCATGATCGTGAACGTCCGAGCGGCCAACGGATCCGGCGCCATCGTCAATTCGAACAGGTCGGATGTGCCGTCCTCGGCCGTCAGCAGTTCTCGCGGTGCATTGACATACAACTGTGGGAGGGTACTGCCCGGCGGGCAACCGCTCGGATCGCCACCGGACGGGTCGTATCCCGAAGGATCGTAAGCGGACGGGTCGTATCCCGAGGGATCGCCGCCCGAGGGATCACCACCGGTTGGATCACCACCGGTTGGATCACCACCGGTTGGATCACCACCGGTTGGATCACCACCGGTTGGATCACCACCGGTTGGATCACCACCGGTTGGATCACCACCG
>JASFKQ010000063.1:0-17234 GCA_050118555.1 Lysobacterales bacterium | reverse complement strand
GCATTTCGCCTCGCAGTTCGCAAAGCCCTACGCGCGCGCCTGGGGCCCTCTGCTCAAGCCGCGGGTGCTCCGATTCTGGATAACGGCCACGCGGGACGTGCAGGGCGTGGTAGACGCGCTGCGCAAAATCTACACGGGCAACGGGCAGACCTACGTTCTGTACCCCGTTTTGCTGATTGTCATTCTGGCCTTGCTGGGCATCGGCTTATAGGAGATCGACACCATGGACCTGCTACCCCTGATCGCCTGGACGCTGCTCAGCCTGTTCGTGGCCATCAACTACGGCTTTCTGATCAACGGCCTGATCCGCAAGGTCATGGCCCGCATCCAGGGCCGTATCGGACCGCCGCTGTGGCAGCCCTACATCGACATGGGCAAGCTGCTGGTGCAACGCAACAGCATCATGCACGGCTACATGCACTGGCTGGGACCGGTGTTCCGCTCCGTGGGCGGTATCGGCGTCTTCGTTCTGCTTCCGGTGGTGTACGGGAATGCCCGAATGGCGGGCTTCAGCCACATGGGAGACCTGTTGCTGGTGATGTACTTCATGTTCTTCGGCTCTCTCGGCATGGCGCTGGGTGCTGGCGAGGGCGGCCAGCCGCACAGCCCGATCGGCGTGAGCCGCGGCCTCAGCCAGATGACGTCCTACGAACTGCCGTTCATCCTCGCAGTCGTGGCCCTGGTCGCCTCGGTCGGCTCTTTCAACGTCACGGACATCGTGGCGGCGCAGCAGGGAGGCTGGACCCACTGGTTCATGTTCAGCAATCCCTTTGCCACCGCGGCTGCGTTCATCGCCTTGCTGGGCATGAACATGTACGCCCCGTTCAACATCGTCGGCGCCCCGACCGAGATCCCGGTGGGGCCGCCCACCGAGTACCAGAACACCTACCTGTCACTGATGATGATCGGCCGGAGCTCCTTCGCCATCGCCAAGATGGTGCTGTACATGGACCTGTTTTTGGGTGGCGCCAACAGCGTGGCGGAGGCGATTCTGAAGGTGTTTGTCATTTACTTCTGGTCGGTTTTCGTGGGCGCCGTGTTCCCGCGCTTCCGCACCGACCAATCCGTCGCCTTTTTCCTCCGCTGGCCCACCGTGCTGGGTGTGGCCGGCGTGCTGCTGACTCAGTGGACGTCATAAATGAAGATCAATTTCGATCCGGACAAACCGTGGGACCTGACCCGGCTGCCCACCACGACCCCGCCTGCAGGGTCGCGCCCGCACGCCGACTGCAGCGACAGCCAGTGCTTTCTCGGCACCAGCGCACGGCCGGAGGCGCCAAAGCTTCATGAGGCCGTTGCGACCATCAAGAACTGGTTCCGCGCCATGAGCCTCAACGTGCTGGCGTTCGGCACCGGCTGCGGCGCCATCGAACTGCGCCCGCTGCGCACCAGCCGCTTCGACATGGAGCGGCTGGGCATCACCGGCGCGCCGACGCCGCGGCAATCCAATGTTTTCATCATCTCGGGCTATCTGAGCACCAAGACGCTCAAGCGGGTGATCCGCAGCTACGAACAGATGCCGAACCCCAAGTGGGTGGTGGGCCTGGGAAGCTGCACCATCAACGGCGGCATGTACTGGGACAGCTACAACACGATCAAGGTGCTGGATCTGTACATGCCGGTGGACGTCTACATCTCCGGCTGCATGCCCCGGCCGGAAGCCCTGATCGCGGGCTTCAAGTACCTGATGGACGACATCAAGGCCGGCAAGGCGAACGGCTGGCACCACTACCTCGAGAATCTCGACTGGTACCGGGATAACCAGAAGAAGGTCCTGAATGACTGGGATCTTCCCGACTACAGCTGGTGACATGCAATGCTCGAATCCACACTGAGACACAAGGTCGGCGGAACTGAGCCGGGCCGGGAGATTACCGCCCGCCTCCGCGACCGCTTCGGCAACCTGCCGGTGCATTATCAACGCAGTGACCTGCTGCGTATCGAAGTGCCACGGCCGGACATCATTCCGCTGCTCAGCTATTTGAAGACGGAGACACCTTTCGTCCAGCTCACCCACCTGTCGGTCGTGGACTGGATAGAGACGAATGAGTTCGAACTCATATACCTGGTCACGGCGCCCTCGCTGCTGACGACGCTGATGATCTGCATCCGCATCGACCGCGAAAAGGCGGAGGCCGAGAGCGTGTTCAACCTCTGGCTGCAGGCGGAAACCTACGAGCAGGAAATCAACGAGATGTACGGCATCCATTTTCCGGGCAGCCCCCGCCAGGGCATCCCGTTCATCCTGGAAGGCTGGAACGACATGCCGCCGATGCGGCGCGATTTCGACACGGTGGAATACTGCCGCCGTGTCCACCCGGAGCGCCCGGGGCGTTCGAGCGAGGATTCCCGCGCCTACGTGGGCCGCGCCTTCGGCGAGAAGGGGTACCTGAAATGAACAGCGTATTCGACTACCACCGCCACGAGGGCTGGGATTTCGTCAGCGAATCGCCCAATGCCGGCACCGCGGTCGACCCGCGCGAGGTGCAGCTCTGGTTCGGGCCGCAGCACCCCGGGATCACGGGCAACATGTCGGTCCAGGTATGGCTGGAGGGCGACACGATCAAGCGCGGCATTACCCATGTCGGTTACCTGCACCGCGGCTTCGAAAAGCTGATGGAACGGCGCAAGTTCATCCAGATCTTCCCGATCGTCTGCCGCATGTGCGTGGCCGAACCCGACACGACGGAATACCTGCTGAGCGCGACCGTCGAGGAGCTTTCGGGCCTCGACCAGTACGTGCCGGAAAAGGCCCAGTGGCTGCGCACGCTGGTGATGGAGATGAGTCGCCTGCAGGTGATGTTGATGGTGCTGGGCGGTCAGATCGGCACCATGGGCATGGGCACCGCGCCGAACTGGACCTATACGCTGCGGGATTTCCTGCTGGACAGCTTCGAGGAACTGAGCGGCGGGCGCATCTACCACATGTACATCACCTACGGCGGCGTGCGCCGCGACCTGCCGGCGGGTTTCGCGTTGCGGCTCGAGAAAACCCTGGACCTCATCGAGGAGCGCCTGCCGTTTCTGGACGACCTGATCATCGAATCGGCCGTGTTCCGCAAGCGCACGCAGGGCGTCGGCGTGGTGCCGCGCGTCTGGGCCGAGGAAGTGGGCATCACCGGGCCGGTGTTGCGCGCCATGGGCGTGGCCAGCGATGTCCGGCGCGACTTTCCCTACCTGAAGTACCCCGAACTGGAGTTTGACGTGTGCACCGCGGAGGGCAGTGACATCTATGCCCGCACGGTAGTGCGCCGGAAGGAGATTGCCCAGAGCATTCACATCATCCGCCAGATCCTGCAGATGATGCCCCACGACGGGCCGTACTGCGCAAAGCTGCCCAACATGCTGAACTGGACCATTCCGCCGGGCATCACCTATGCGCGCGCGGAAGCAAGCCGCGGTGAAATGGGTTGGGTGACCTGTACCGACGGCAGCGACCGGGTGCGGCGGGTTCACCTGCGCGGCCCCAGCTATACCAATGCCGTAACCATCCTGGAGCGCATGCTGCCCGGCACCAACATCGCCGACCTGTCGGCCTTGATGGTGTCCCTGCAGACCTGCCCGCCGGAAATCGAGAGGTGACCGGACGATGAGCATGAAACACGTCATTGCCCCGTTTTCCGCCTGGGCGCGGGCATTCCAGAAGCCGTTCACGGTGCCCAAAGGTGACACCTATCGGCCAGGCGCGGATCGGTACCGGGGCTGGCACCAGAACGACATCGAAAAGTGCATCGGTTGCGGCACCTGCGCCGACATCTGCCAGAACGAAGCCATCGACATGAAGGTGGTCGACGAACCGGCCAAGGGCGACTCGGGGCTGCGGCCGATGGTGGACTACGGGCGCTGCTGCTGGTGTGCGCTATGCGTGGACGTGTGTCCCACGGGATCGCTGACCATGAGCAACGAGTACGTCTGGATCGACCGTGACCCGGATGTGTTCCGTTACCTCCCCGGCGTCGACCAGAAGGACTGGGACGACGATGAAAAGGGCTGGCGCAAGGACCCAGGCTACATGATCACGGTACCCGACCGGGTGCCGATGCCCATGTTACCCGAAGAGGAACGCGTGCAGACCTGGGCCGAGGTGGTGCTGGGCTATACCGAGGAAGAGGCCCGCAGGGAAGCCGCCCGCTGCGTGGAGTGCGGCCTGTGCGTGGCTGTCTGTCCGGCGCACATGCACATCCCCGATTACATCGCCGCGATCCGCGACGGCAAGTACGGAGAAGCCGTGCGGTACATCTACGACAACAACCCCATGCCCGAGATGTGCGGCAAGGTGTGCACGCGCCGTTGTGAGGACGTGTGCGCCATCGGTGTGAACGGCGATCCGCTCGCCATCCGTTGGCTCAAGCGCTTCGCCACCGAGCGTTTCGACGATCTCGCCACAGTGCTGAGCCACGACCAGCCGCAGATTGGCAGGGGCAGGCGCGTGGCCGTGATCGGCGGCGGCCCCGGTGGCCTGACTGTGGCCTTTTACCTGGCGGTACGCGGCTTTGCGGTGACCGTGTTCGAGGCTCTGCCGCAGGTAGGCGGCGCCACTTTCTTCGGCATTCCCAAGTACCGATTCCCGCTGCCCAGCCTGGAGAAGCAGGTCAAGCTGATGACCGACTGGGGCGTCGAAATCCGCACCAATCACCGGGTAGAAGCTGAGGAGTTCCGGCAGTTGCAGCAGGAATACGATGCGGTCTACGTCGGCACTGGCCTGATGAAGCCCTCGAACCTCCGCGCCGAGGGCGAGGACTTGCCGGGCGTGATGTTTGCCATCGACATGCTGATCGACCACCATATCGGCAAGAAGGTGGACGTGGGTGAAAAGGTCGTGGTGGTGGGCGGTGGCAACGTCGCCATCGACGCCGCCCGCATTTCGCGGCGCCTCGGGGCCGAAGTGACAATCGCCTACCGCCGGCGCCAGGTGGACATGCCCGCGGACGACGAGGAAATCGAGGATGCGGCAGCCGAGGGTGTGGAACTGATCACCCAGAACATTCCGCTGCGTGTCGAGCGGCTCGACAACGGCCGGCTGGACTTCATCTGGGGTCCCGCAGAAATGGTTGCTGAAGAAGGCCGGCGTCCACGACCGATGCTGATCGAGGGCATCGAGAACCACCTCGAGGTTGACCGTGTCATTGTGGCCATCGGGCAGAAACCGGACCTCAGCTGGCTGCCGGGCGAAGTGGCGCAGAACATCGCCAACAGCTGGGGTGGGATCGACTGCGACGGAAACGGCATGACGAAGGTGCCTGGCCTGTTCGCCGGCGGCGACCTCGTCAATGACACAGCCGACGCCATCAGCGCCATCGCCGACGGCCTCAAGGCCGTGGACGGCATCAGCAATTATCTGGGTGTCGAAGTGGTAGCAGGCGCAGCGTAAGGCAACCGCGGTTGGCATGGGCGGTTTGTTCGCCCGGCCCCGCAGACGACAGGAGACACTCGATGGTACAGGAAGGCAAGGCTGAAAAGACCCGGTTCGAATCCGTAGACGAAGTCATCGACTTCGCCATTGGCCAAGAGGAGAAAGCGGCTGCTTTCTATCGCGATTTCGCCGAGAAGGCCACGTATCCCGGGATCAGCAAGATGTGCCTGGAAATGGCAGTCGAGGAAGACCGTCACAAGCTGATGCTCGAGAACCTGAAAGCAGGCCTTCCCTCCGGCCTGGCGCGCGACCGGGTCGTCGACCTGAAAATCAGCGATTACCTGCGCAGTTTCTGGCTCGACCCGGATGCGGACCAGCAGGATCTGCTGATCGCCGCCATGAAAAGCGAGTCCAAGGCCGAGCAACTGTACCTGGACCTGGCCGAAATCTGCACCGTATCCGAGGCGAAGGGCGTGCTGCTGCGCCTGGCCGCCGAGGAAGGATCCCACAAGGACGCCTTCGAGAAGCAGTACGACGATCATATCCTGCGTTCGAACTGACCAGGCGCTTCCAGCCGGCCTCCATGGCCCTGACCGTAAAGACCGAATTCCGGTTTACAGGGTCACGGCCGTTTCAGTCGGGCGTTTTTCCATGCTGCGCGATGGCTTCCGTGTCGGATAGGCGAAGGAACCTCGCCGCATTGTTGTAAAAGATGTCACGCTTTTGCTGTTCGCTGAGAAAGTCCGCGGATTCAATGGATCCGATGGCGGTGCGGATTGTCTCCGGCCAGATCATCTGGTCGGAGCCGAACAGGATTCGACTGCCGAAGCCCGCTTCGACCAGGCGCCGCAAGTAGCGGTGAAACTCAGCCCTGGGCAGAACGTAATCAATGACGCCCAGGCCAACGTAAACCTGCGGGTGTGCATAGAGCAGCGCCAGCGTGTCGTCGAGCATGGGCCAGCCTGCGTGCATGACGTAAACCCTCAGTTTGGGATGTCTGACGAGCGGCTCTTCGAGGCTCAACGGGCTGTGCATGCGCGCGCGATAGTTCTTGAACCCGAGGTATGGCGCCCCAGGCGGACCCGTGCCAATGTGAATGCCCACGGGCAGGTCGATTTCTTCGGCCATGGCCAGCCACGGTTCGAAGCGCGGGTCGTCCGGCTCGATGCCCTGGTATTGAATGGTGACTTCGCCGAGGACGCTCAGCTTGCCTTCCCGGTGCCAGCGGCGAATGGTCTCCGGGCTCGGGGTTCCGTCCGTCAACTGAAACAGGAGCCCGGGGATGATCCGATCAGGTGCAGCCTGACGCCATTTCTCGACCATTTCCATCGGACCGCTGGTCACGCCGTAGATATTGAATTCCTCGAGAACGGCGAGCGTCTGCCGCATGACCTCCCCGGCTGTCATCGGCGAAACCACAGGATTCCCGCAGCCGGGCAGTTTGCCCATCGACGAAAACACTTCACGGTAATCAGATTTCGGGTCCCACGCGGGAAAACTGGAAAACGGTGCGCAGATCGTCCGGGGAGGCGGACCCTCAAAATCGATGGGGATCGCATGCAGGTGCATGTCGATGATCGGCGGCGGTGGTTCGCCGGCCGTCGATACTGCAGGAAACAAACCCAAAAGCAGAACGCCGAGTCGGTACATCCTCATCCGCCTACCCTCTCAAATCGAGGCCCGCGTCGCAACCTCGCCCCTGTGCGAAGAAAGCCCGCCACTGAGTGCGGAGCCCGGACGCGTCGGTGCCCGGCCAGCAGCGCCATCGCGGCACGTCGCCACGGTCGGTACGGCTCGGCAGGGTCGATTAATCAGACGGCTTCGGCGTGTGCTCGATGGTTACAGGAGTCTTCATGAGCACCTCGCGATGCGGATACGGAATCTGGACCCCGTGTTCCTTGAGTGCATCCCACAGTGCCAGCAACACGATGCCACGTATGTTGGTCAGGCCCTCGCGGGGGTCTTCGATCCAGAAGCGCAACACGAAGTCCAGCGATGAGTCACCGAACGCCGTCATCCAGCAAACCGGCTTCTTGCGGGGAAATACCCGCTGACAGCTGGCCGCGGCCTCGATGGCGATGGCGCTGACCTCGTGTGGATTGGAGTCGTAGGCCACGCCGAATTCGACGTCGAGGCGCACCAGCGCGTCTGTAAATGACCAGTTGATCACCTGGTGGGTAATCAGGTCCTCGTTCGGGATCAGATACTCACGGCCGTCGCGGGTGACGACCGAGACAAAGCGGGCGCGCAATTCGCGGATCCAGCCGAAAGTGTCGCCCAGGGAAATGGTGTCGCCCGGCTTGATGGAACGGTCCATCAGGATAATGATGCCGGAGATGAAGTTCGACACGACCTTCTGCAGGCCAAAGCCGAGACCGACGCCTATCGCGCCGGAGAACACCGCGAATACGGTCAGGTCGATGCCAACGCCCGAGAGGCCGACCAGAACTGCGGAAAAGATCAGCGTTACCTTCAGCACCTTGCCGATCAGAACGCGCAGCGAGGGCGTGAGATCGTCCGTCCCCTGCAGCCGGTTGTCGACGAAATTGCCGAGCGCAATGGCCGCCCACAGCAGCGCGCCGATGAACACGATCACCTTGATGATTTTCAGCGGGGAGATTTCCACCTGGCCGATGGAGAAGCCCACGGAATTCAGAATCTGGGCCGCATTGTCATCGATACCCAGCACCACCAGTGCGACGTAGATCCACACACCCACGGAAAGCAATCGGCGTAGCAGCCGGCTGTGGATCATCTGCGCCAGCAACTGGATGACGATCCAGGCCAGCGCCAGCAGCAAAGCCGTGGAGACCACATAGGTCGCACCGGGCCAGCCGGAGCCTTTCATCAGTGCGAGGGCGATGCTGCTCAGCAGGATGAACACGACCCAGACGGTGCGCCGCAGCAACACCGCGATCAGGCGCAACAGCCTGTGGTTGGGATTCTCGATGGCGCGTACTCGCGCTTCGAGCCGGGGCTCCAGGCGCCAGGCAGCCAGGCGCGCCACCAGTAGCAGCGAGGCGAGGATCACCAGCTGCAGAAGAGCCGAAGTGGTACTGAAGTAGTCGAGCAACTGTTGCAGATACTCGAGCAGCACCAGCCCGAGTTCGCGGGCGTTGGTCATGAGCTGGTCGACGGCGCTAACCTCTGGTGAACGAATTTTCTCCCGCGATGATAGCAGTTGCGCCGGGGATCGGTCAGCTGCCCACCAAATGCAGGGCACGGGACGCCTGGCTGAGGCCCGCTTTGTACAGGCACTCGCCCCATTGATCGCGGAGCCGCAGGAGAATGCCCGCGGCGACAAATGGGAAAAAGCGCGATAATCGCTGCATGCAGGAAGGCAAACCCAGTGCTACCGCGGAAATGGTCTGCTCCTGGCGTGCGCTGGAAGCGACGCTGCCGCCCGATTGGCGGATCGTCGACGACCCCTTTGCGCGCGGCTTTCTCGGAGCCGTTCGGGGCGGGCTGGTGGATGGTGCCGCGGCGCTTCCGGCCACCGCACGCCGGGCATTGTTGCGCCGACTGGACCAGGCTCTGCAGGGCGCAGTGACTTTCACCCTCGCGCGCCATCGCGCCATCGACGAGCTCATCCTGGCGACACCCTCGGAACAGGTTGTTCTGCTCGGCGCCGGGTACGATACGCGCCCGGCGCGACTGCGTGAACGTCTCTTGAAATCGAGGGTCTTCGCGGTCGATCATCCCGACACCGCTCGCCGCAGGGACAGCCTGGCCGAGGGGGTCTATGGCGACGTCGATCCCGCCCCCACGATTGCAGTCCCGATCGACTTTGCCCGGGAGTCCGTCGAAGAGCGGTTGCTCACCGCGGGGCTGGAGCCGGATGCGCGTACGATCTGGGTCTGGGAGGGGGTGAGCATGTACCTCCCGGAGCACACCGTTCGCGGGACGCTCGAGTTGTTCGGACGGCTCTCAGGAAACGGTTCACGAGCAGTTTGCGACCTGCTCTCCGACCCCCGCCGGAACGACATCATGGCCGGCGCGCAGCTGCGCGCGCTCGGCCTGGCGATGGACTGGATCTATGCCGAGCCCTTTTTGTGGCACTGCCCGCAGAACCGCATCGCGGAGTTCTTCGCATCCTGTGGACTGCGGGTGCTGGAGGATCTCGGCATGGATGAGCTTACCGGCCGCTACGAGGAGCGCCACAGAGGCTGGCGTGAATCCGCTCCGTCGCTGCGCCTTATTGTCTCCGGGCCTGCCTGAACCGGGTTGTTTTCGGTCACCGGACAGGCCTGTGTGGGGTTTCATTGAGCCGCTACAATCACCATGTAAAATGGAATATTGTGATTGACCGGAGCCATCCATGACCAACAGCAATCCTCTGCGCGGACTTTCCGAACACGGCCAGGCCGTCTGGCTGGACAACCTGTCGCGTACCCTGATCAGCAACGGCGAACTGCACCGGCTGGTGGACGAGGATGGCGTCTCGGGGATTACATCGAACCCGGCGATTTTCTCCGCGGCCATTTCCGAGGGCGACGCTTACGATCAGCAGATCCGCGAACTCGCGGACCGGACCGGGGACACCGTATCGCTCTATGAGGCTCTGGCTATCGATGACATCCGCGCGGCAGCGGAACTGCTGCTCCCGGTGTACGAGCGCAGCGGGGGAACCGACGGTTTCGTCAGCCTTGAAGTCAATCCGCACCTCGCGCGCGACATGGACGGCACACTGAATGAAGCCGAGCGATTATGGCACTCGGTCGACCGGGAGAATGTGCTGATCAAGATTCCGGGCACGCCCGAGGGCGTGCCGGCCATCCAGGAAGCGCTGTACCGCGGCGTCAACATCAACATCACGCTTCTTTTCTCGCTGGAAGCTTACCGGGCGGTCATGCAGGCGCACCTGCGCGCACTGGAACTGCGGCTCAAGGACGGTTTGCCGCTCGACAAGATCGCTTCGGTGGCCAGTTTTTTCCTGAGCCGGATCGACACCCAGGTGGACAAGCGGCTGGACGCGCTGGGTGACCAGGACGCCGAAGCCACCGGGTCCCTGCGCGGCAAGGCCGCGGTGTCCAGCGCCAAGGCCGCCTACCGAATGTGGCGCGAAACCTATTCCGGGCCGCGCTGGGCCGCGCTGGAGGCGGCAGGAGCCCAGGTGCAGAAGCCGTTGTGGGCCAGCACCTCGACCAAGGATCCGTCCTACCCGGACACCAAGTATGTCGAGCCACTGATAGGTCCCGACACGGTCAACACCATGCCCGAGGTGACCCTCGACGCGTTCCGCGACCATGGCAAGGTCGTGCCCGGCTCGGTCGAACAGGGGATCGAGGAGGCTCTCGAGGTGCCCGCCAGGCTCTCCGCCCTGGGCATTGACCTGGAAGCCGTTACCGAGGAACTGGTCGAAGAAGGCATCACCAAGTTCGAACAACCCTTCGATGCGCTGCTGAAGAACCTGGCGGAAAAGCGGGAAACACTCGGCGGGTAAAGTCCGCTGAAGGCCCTCAGGTTGATGTCGTATCACCTGGCGGCCGGGCGGGTCAGTGACTCGACTGTCAGCCCGGAAGTCCCGCAGCGAATGTAGCTGCGTCCATAGGGCGGCCGGCCGCCGGCGAAAGCAGCCCATGGATCCGCCCGTAGCAAAATGGGCGATTCGCTTGTTGCGGAACAGCCAAACCGCTATTCCGGTGCACGCCCGGCATCGGCCGAACGCACCGTCTTCGACGGTTCTCAGACTCTCGTTGAAGCCTCTTATTGCCTCAAACACGTTTTCCCCAACAGGGCCGCCCGGGCCGGTGCGCTAATGCGTCTTGACCGCGATCAAGGCGGCTCGGACTGCGCAGACGGAGAATGGCAATGAATTAATGCATCAGTGAGGAATCAATTCATGAAACCGACTCGTCGCTTATGGATCGTGCTCGGCACGATACTGTTCGTATCCTTTTCCGTTCTTCTCCTGATGGGGCGCGAGATCTACCGTATCGCGCCGCCCATGCCCGAGGCGGTCGTTACCACGGGCGGGCAGGTGGTCTTCACGGGAGATGATATTCAGCGCGGCCGCCAGGTCTGGCAGACCATGGGCGGCCAGCAACTGGGCTCGATCTGGGGTCACGGAGGTTATGTCGCCCCCGACTGGTCGGCGGACTGGCTGCACCGCGAGGCCGTCGCCCTGCTGGACATCTGGGCCGACAAGGAATACGGCCGGACGTTCGACGCGCTCGACGAAGAAGCGCAGGCAGGTCTCGAACGGCGGCTGCAGATCGAGCTGCGCGAGAACACCTACGCGCCGGACACTGGCCAAATCACCGTCAGTCCCGACCGGGCCGCCGCCATCCGCGAAGTGGCGGCGCATTACGCCGGCCTCTTTTCGGACGATCCGCGGCTGACCGGCTTGAGGGATGACTATGCCCTGCCCGAAAACCCGGTGCCCAGCGCCGAGCGGCGGGATCTGCTCAATGCGTTCTTCTTCTGGACCTCCTGGTCTGCTGTCACGCAACGTCCGGGCGACACGGTGAGCTACACCAACAACTGGCCGGCCGACCCGTTGGTGGGTAACGAACCCACGGCGCCGACTTTTCTTTGGACCTTCATCAGTATCCTCGTGCTGCTGGCCGGCGTTGGCGCGCTGGCCTGGTACCACGCACAGGAACGCAAGGAAGCGCCGCCGACGCCGCCCGAGGTCGACCCGTTGCACAACGCGAAGCCGACGCCTTCGATGCGCGCGACCCTGAAGTATTTCTGGGTGGTCACGGCCCTGTTCGCGCTGCAGGTGGTGCTGGGCGCGATAACGGCGCACTACGCGGTGGAAGGACAGGCTTTCTACGGCTTCAAGCTCTCGGAAATCCTTCCCTATGTCGTTACGCGCACGTGGCACACGCAGTTGGCGGTGTTCTGGATCGCCACCGCGTGGCTGGCCACCGGGCTCTACATCGCGCCGTTGATCGGCGGCAAGGAGCCCCGTTTCCAGCGATTGGGCGTCAATTTCCTGTTCTCCTGCCTGCTGGTGATCGTACTGGGTTCGATGGCCGGCGAATGGCTGGGCGTGATGCAGAAGCTGGGGCTGGATATCAACTTCTGGTTCGGACACCAGGGCTGGGAGTACGTCGATCTCGGCCGCTTCTGGCAGCTGTTCCTGTTCGTCGGCCTGCTGCTCTGGCTGGGCCTGGTCGGACGTGCCCTTTGGCCAGCGCTACAGCGCCGCGATGAATCGCGCACGCTCACCCTGGTGCTGTTCCTCTCCACGGTCGCGATCGGCCTGTTCTACGGCGCCGGCCTGATGTGGGGCAAGCACACCCACATTTCGCTGGTCGAGTATTGGCGCTGGTGGGTAGTGCACCTGTGGGTGGAAGGTTTCTTCGAGGTGTTCGCCACGGCGGTCATCGCACTGCTGTTTACGCGGCTGGGTCTGGTTCGCTTGCGGAGCGCCAACGTGGCCGTGCTGTTTTCGACCATTATCTTCCTGACCGGCGGTGTGCTGGGTACTTTCCATCACCTGTACTTCACCGGCACACCGACCGCAGTGCTGGCGCTGGGCGCCACGTTCTCCGCGCTCGAAGTGGTGCCCCTGGTGTTGATCGGAATCGAGGCCTACGAGAACTACCGACTGGGCCACAGCCGGCAGTGGGTCTCGGCGTACCGCTGGCCCATCATGTTCTTTCTCGCGGTGGCATTCTGGAACCTGGTGGGCGCCGGGCTGTTCGGCTTCCTGATCAACCCGCCGCTCGCGCTGTACTACATGCAGGGGCTGAATACCACGCCGTTGCACGGGCATACCGCGCTGTTCGGGGTCTACGGCATGCTGGGGATCGGCTTGATGCTGTTCTGCCTGCGCGGGCTCTACTATCGGCGCGTCTGGAACGAGCGCCTGCTGGCAATCGGATTCTGGTCTCTGAACGGCGGCCTGGCGGCGATGGCGCTGATGTCGCTACTGCCCTACGGCCTGATGCAGGTCTGGGCCAGTGTCACCGACGGCTTCTGGTTTGCACGTTCGGCGGAATTCATCCACCAGCCCCTGATGGAGTTCCTGGTCTGGATGCGCATGCCCGGTGACCTCGTGTTCAGCGTGGGTGTCGGCTGCATCGCGCTATTCGTCGCAGGATTGGCGCTGCCGGGCAGAAACCTTCGGCAGACGGCCGAAATCGGTGCCGGAGGCCAGTTGCAGGACGTAACGCGCTAGTCGGTAGCCAACGGGGAGCGGCGAGGCGCCGCTCCCCGCTCTATTCGTCCCAGGCCATTCGCCGCAGGGCTTCCAGGTTGGTCACGCGAACCATTCCACCTTCGACCTCGGCCAGTCCCTTGCTCTTCAGGCGCGCGAAGACGCGCGAGAGGGTTTCCGGCTGCAGGGACAGGCGCAGCGCGACGTTCTTCTTGGAAAACGGCAACTCCACCCGCGCCGCGTGATGTGCGTCCGGTGGCACCAGGCCTACCAGGTAGCTCACGACCCGCAAGGTGGCGTTCTGGAATACCAGGGCTTCGATGTCCGTAAGTCGGGCGCGCAGTTTCATGCTCAGGGCGGCCAGCAGCCGCATCGTGGTCGATGGCGATTCCTCGATCATGTCCAGGAATACTCTCGAATTGAGAGCAATCACCGCGCAGTCGGTCAGTGCTTCGCAGCTTACGGGGAAGCGTCGGCTGGGCATGAACATGGCCGCCTCGGCAAAGGTCTGTCCGGGCGTCAGCAGTTCAATGACCTTTTCCTGGCCCGCCGCGGACAGCCGGTAGAGTTTCAGCTGGCCGCGCTCGACCATGAAAAAACGTGTCGCGTCGTCGCCGACCTCGAACAGGGTCTCACCCGCTTCCAGCGTGATCTGCTCGGAGGCCTGGGCAATCTGCTCCAACTGGCCGGGTTGCAGTCCGTCCAGGAGGGGATGATCGGGAAGCGATTCGATGGGATACCGGTGCATGCAGGTCCAGCATAAGCCAGGGCGGAGCGCGCGGCAAAGGTCTTGACGGCCGTCAAGGCCTTCGCGATGGCGGGCGTGAAAGAATCCGACCATGGAACGGAGCCCTCATCCCCTGACGCTCACGCCGCACCGTGGCTTTTTCCTGCTCGGCATGATCGCATTCGTTGGCGCCATGGCCTGGTGGCTCGCGGTGCAGGTGAAGGCACCGGCGCTGCTGATGCCTCCGGCCTGGCTGCACGCCTGGCTGGTGATGTTCAGCCTCCTGGCGCCGTTCATTGCCGGGTTTCTCTTCACGGCCTATTCCCGGTGGCTGGGCGCCAATCCCCCCGCTCCGGCCACCTGGCGCTTCAGTCTGGCGTTTCACCTCGCAGGCACCCTGTGCGTCGTGGCCGGCGCCTACCTGGGCTTGCGGCTGTCCCTGGCCGGCGCGTTGTTCTGGCTGGCCTCGTGGTGCCTGGTATTCGGTCACCTTGTGCGCGCATACCGGCAGGGTAACGGCGCCACCCTGCACGCCTCGACCATGATGGCCAGCAACGCATTGGGCCTGCTCTCGCTCGGGTCCCTGGCGGGTTGGCTGTTGCTGGGCTGGCCCGCACTGGCATCTTGGTCGCTGTCCAGCGGATTCTGGGGATTCCTGGTCGGAACCTACCTGGTCGTCGCCCACAGGATGATCCCGTTTTTCGCCGGTTGCGTACTCGAACCCTATGAGCGTTATCGCCCCGCGTGGATGCTGCTTGCAATGCTGGCGCTGGCGCTTTGCCACCTGGCCCTGATGATTCTCCAGCGTCCCGAGCTGACCTGGCTGGTGGACGCCCCCATGGCGATACTGGCCGGATGGCTGGGTTGGCGATGGCAGTGGTGGCGAGCCGGTGCACATCGCCTGTTGGCGGCACTTTTCGTCGCCTGGGCAGGATTGGTCTCAGGGCTGGCCGCGGCCAGCGTCCAGCATTACTGGCTCTTCGCCACCGGTCATTGGCTGGGTACGCGGTGGCCTGAGCACCTGATCGGCATCGGTTTCTTCGGTGCAATGGTCATCGCGATGGGCACACGAGTCACCCTGGGCCATTCAGGACGACCGCTGCGCATGGGCACGGTTGCCTGGCTGTCCCTGCTCGGTGTCGTCGGCGCCGCAGTGCTGCGTGCGTTGGCTGAACTGACACCGGAGGGGCACGTCCTGCTGCTGGCAAGCCTGGCCCTTTGGATCGTGGCCGGCCTGGCCTGGGTGCTACGCCACGGCCCCATGCTCATCGGGCCGCGCGTGGACCGGCGGCCGGGCTGAACCCGGGCGCGAGGGGCGACAAACTGTGGGAATCTTGCAAAGTTGCCGTTTCCAGCCGTTGGCGTGTAATTCATTCCACGCGGTTGGTTATGGCGCGCCCCGTCAATAGAGTTCTCGATCTGCCCCGCGTCGCAGGGCTTCCGGAGGCGGGGTCGCCGATATGATGGCGCTACTCCTCGGCCTTCACTGGCAGAATCGCAGTATGGTCAGCGCCAGCGCACGCGTGACGCTTTCCAGTTCGGGCAGGGGCACGAACTCGTCGGGTACGTGCGCGTGGCGAATGTCACCGGGGCCGAAAATCACCGTTGGAATGCCGCCCTGCTGCACCAGCAAGTGCATGTCGGCGCCGAAAGGCATGCCCTGGATATGGGGCTGGCGGCCGGTCACGTCCCGAAAGCCTTCTGCCAGCGAGGCGACGAGCGGGTGCTCGGCCGGAATGGCCGCTGATTGGAAACGGGCGCCCCACCACTCGACAGCAGGGGGATGCTCGCGTAACCAGTTATCCGATTGGGCGGCATCATCGACAGCCGCTTCCAGCTCCGCCCGTGCGGACACGATGTCCTCGTCGATCGCCACGCCATAGCGGCCCTCCAGCACCAGGCTTTCCGCCACGGTCGAGGCCCAAATGCCCCCCTGCGCCTTGCCCACGCAGATCGCGTATGGGATTTCGTAATCGGCGAACAGCGGGTGCCTCATACGCTCATTGCGCCGGCGCTCCAGGCCAGTCAGGGCGTCATACACCAGGTTGAACTTGTCGAGGGGATTGACACCCTCGGTGCGCAGCGCGCCATGCGCAGCCCGTCCGGGAATGGTGATGCGAAAGCTCAAGGCGCCCGCCTGGGCTGGTGCGATGGTCATGCAGGTGGGTTCGAGGATGATCGCCGCATCCGCCGTGTGGCCCCGCTCGATGGCGGCGAGCGTTCCCAGGCCGCCGTCTTCCTCGCCGGCCACGCTCTGGATCATCACCGATCCGCCGAGCGATACGCCGGCTTTGCGCAGGGCCCGCACTGCGAAGAGCGCGCAGCACAGTCCGCCCTTCATGTCGGCTGCGCCGCGGCCGTACACCCGGCCGTCCCGGACGGTGCCGTTCCAGGGCGGCAGCGTCCAGCGCGACTCTTTGCCGGCAGGCACCACGTCGATGTGTCCGTTAAGGATCAACGCCGGTCCGTCGCCGCCGTTCCAGCGGCCCACCACGCCCAGGGCCCGATCGCGTTCAATCTCGGCGCCGTATGCGGGGTGTCGGCGGAGCGCCTCCAGGTCGATTTCCCAGCAGTCCGTTTCCAGTCCGGCTTCGTCGAACAGCCTGGCCATTCGCTGTTGGGCTGCGACTTCCTGGCCGTCGCAGCTTCGAAAAGTGATCAATTCGCACAGCGTCTCGATCAGTCCATCCATGTCGATGGCATCTAGGACGCGGGATTCTCTCTCGTTCATGAGGGGATTCTAGGGCCTGCCAACGCTCCGCGCACGTGGCGTTGCTCGTTATCCCGGTTTGGGGTCTGTCCCGGCATATCCCGAAAGAAGTCCGGACCTACGGCAGGCTTCGCAACGGCACGTTGTGGGAGCAGGCTTGCCTGCGATGGGCTGCGGCGACCCCGTGGCTCAATCGCAGGCAAGCCTGCTCCCACAGGGGGTTCCGCCACGATACCCGCAGGAGCGAACCTCGTTCCCGATCATTGGGCGAAAAGCAATTGCCCGGGCCGGGCTCCATTTCTCCCACCCTGATTGCCGTTGTTTCACCCACGAC
>JASFKQ010000062.1:0-17319 GCA_050118555.1 Lysobacterales bacterium | reverse complement strand
AGGCCACTGCGCCGATCACATAGCCCGTCAACAACCTGTACGGACCGTTCATCTGACGCGTTGCGAGTGCCGGAAGGATGAGGCTCGCGAACACCAGGTACACACCCACCACCTGAACCGCCGCGGTAATGGCAAAGGCGAAGGTGCCGTAAAAAACGGCGCCACTGAGGCGCTTGCGCGCGCCCAACCAGATGGACACCAGCACCCCGTAGAGCACGGCAATCGGCAGCAGCGTCTTCCAGGTCGTCCAGAGAATCTGTCCGACCAGCAGGTCCTTCAGGTAATCGCCCCCATGGGGGTTTTCCGACAGCAGCAGCACCGAGCCTGTCGCGGCCAGCACGAACAATGTGCCGATCAGCGCCTCCTGGATCTGTGGCCAGCGCTTCTCCGTCCAGTTCAGCCCTCCGGCGGCGAGCAGCGCCGCGGCCACCGCGGCGATCTGCACCGCGTAGACATCCTCACCCCAACCGAAGGTGCCGGCGGCGATCACGCCGAGCGCGGCCACCTGCGCGATGGCGAGGTCGATGAAGATGATTCCGCGCTGCAGCACGACCTGCCCCAATGGCACATGGGTGCTCAACACCAGCACCCCGGCCACCATCGCGGGGCCGATGATGCTCCAGTCCATCAGTTCCCAGCTCATGACGACTTACCCGGCCGGGCTGACAGCAGGCGGTCCAGGATGTCGTCAAACCAGCTGAACAGGTCCTTGGCGCCGTCGCTGCCGCCCACGGTCAGGGGAATCATCACCGCGGGAATGCCGGTCCGTTCCTGCAGCCATTGGGATGCCTTGGGGCTCTGGAAAGGGGCCCGGATGATAAACGCCGCACCGGTGCCGTCCGTACCGAGTTGCGCGAGCAACTCGGACAGGTGCGCAGCCGTCGGCGGAATGCCGGGCACCGGTTCCAGGGTTCCGACCTCCTGCAAACCCAGCCAGTCCTCGAGGTACGCCCAGGACTTGTGGTGCGCGACCACCCGTTTGCCGGACAACGGTTTTCCGCGCGCTTCCCACTTGACCATCGCGGCGTTCCAGCGTTGCAGGAAATCCTCGGTACCGCTTGCGTAGACCGATGCGTTGTCCGGGTCCAGTTGGCCCATGCGCTGCCCCAGAACCTGCGCGACGCGCGCGATGTTGTGCGGATTGGTCTGGATATGCGGGTTGCCCTGCGGGTGCATGTCGCCCTGCGACCGGTCCACCGACTTGGGTATGTCCAGACGCTTGACCAGGGTGCTGGTCTCCAGGAAACCGTCCTTGCCCGGCAGCACCCTGGCATTGTTCGCCTTACCCAGCAGCATCGGCAGCCAGCCGATCTCCAGCTGGGCGCCGCTGCACACGACCAGGTCCGCCTTCCGGACACGCGCGATGAGGCTCGGCCTTGCCTGAATGTAATGCGGGTCCTGCAAGGGATTGGTCGCGCTGGTGGTATCCACATGGCCGCCTCCGATTTCCTCGGCCAGCGCCGCCCATTCGGGCTCACAGGTGAAAATGTCCAGGTCGGCCAGCGCCATGGCCGGCGCGAGTATGAACGCGATGCCCAGAGCCAGCGCCGGGAAGAATTTCTGTGCGTTGTTGATGGTCATCCTGTCGTCCTCTCAAAACGTGTGCGCCCCGTGGGCGCCGATGCTGAAGATATACTGCAAGCCGAGCTGGTTGTCCGAATCCATGCTGGAGCGGTCGTAGTTGTACTGCAGACGTAACCGGCTGAATTCAGAATTGGACCAGTCCACCATCAGGCTGTACCGGGCGGGGTTGTGACCCATGGGGTCCAGTGGCGTACCCAGCCAATAGCCCCCGGGATCATCCCCCGACATGCGCTCCACGCGGCCGCCGATCCGCCATTGGGGAAAGGGCTGATACACGGCTTGTGCATACCATCCGCCCTGGTTCGTGTCCCAGGGTCCCGGGTCTTGCCCCGGCAGCGTGTAGGCGCCGTCTTCGTTGCGCCACAGGTACTCGGCCTGGAACTTGAAGTTCCGCTGGCGCCAGTTGCCGTTCGGCGCCCATTTCCAGACGAAGTTGGCCGCGTAGAGATCGACATCGCCGTTGAAAAGCAGCGGATCGTCCGGATCCCCCGAAGCGCGGTCCACGGCGTCGGCCGAAAGCCAGGCCAGGCCGAACAACCAACTGCTGCTGTAGCCGACGTCCCCACCCGTCTTGGCCGACAGTACGCGCGTGCCGAAGCCGGAGTGGCCCGCGCCCCCCGCCGGATAGCGGTCGCCACGGTAAACCTCGCCAGTGAGTTCGAGGTAAAAGTCGGTGGGCGCAAGCCAACGCAACTGCAGCCCGGTGTCCGTGTACTGGGTGCCGAGCAGCGCCTCATAGACGAGCGGTGCGTCGGCGAAGTCCCAGGTGTGAGAATGCTGGCTGTTCAAATACCCCAGCGAAGAATAGAAGCGTCCCATGCGAACCGCCAGCCCGGCCGGCAGGCCGAGTGTCTCGATCCAGGCTTCCTCGAGTTCGACCGAGGCTTCCCCGTCTTCGACTTTCACGGGCATGTTGATCATGGCCGTGAACTTGTCATCGACGTTGGCCGACATGCTGATTTCGGTCTCGCCCAGCGACAGCCCTTCCGGGGCGGGGCCGCTCTCGCCGGCGAGCGGAAAACCGGGCACGACATAGTTGTCGGGATCGTTCTGGTAGGCCCAGGCCTGGCCCTGGAAGGTCACCCCGATCGCCGGGTTGAAAGAGCGGTCGCGGGCCACGGATACCGTGTTGGCGGACGCGTATGTCGTGTCCTGGTAGGACGTATCCGCGTAGGACTGCTGCGCCGCGGGTGGCGACGCGGCGGCTTCGGCTACCGCCTGTTCAGCCGCCTCCAGTCGCGCCTCCAGGTCCGAGATGCGGGACTCGTACTCCTGGCGCATCGATTGAATCTCCTGCCGCAGGGCGTCCAGTTCCGATTCCTGCGCGGTCTGGGCGGACAACGGTGGACAGGCCAGAATCGTGCAGGCGCACACGGCCGCCAGATAAGGGGTTCGCATGTTCATGCTTGGTCTCCTCAATGAGAGGTTTATCGCCTACGGACTACCCGGCAGCCTTCAGCTGGCCGGTTGTCCGGCTTGAATCGTTTACATCAGGGAGACGGAACGGGCGGGGCCCTTTGATGGTATGCGCGGTCTACGGACTGGGCCTGGGGCGACAGCGGGACGACGAATAACGCCTGCTGCGCTTCGCCAAAGGCCTGAAGAATGGGTTGCGACGGCGGGATGGCCGCCATCGGGTGTGCCTGGCTGACGCACAGCGGGCACTGGTCGAGCTGCGGGTGAAAATGCGCAGTGAGGTGACTGGCCACAGCGACCTGGGTCAGCAACAACATCAGCGCCAGCAGCAGCGGCCGGTATCTGCGAATCATCCGCATGACGCCCATTTTAGTGAAAAATCCCCAGGAGTCACGATGAATTGCCCGCGGGCCTGATCCGCGGCATCCCCTGCGCCCGTGGCCGGTCTTTCCAATGTTGCCAATCCAGAACCTCGGTACGTACAACGCGGCGGTCACAATCGCTATAATCCGGGGTTTGGGTAATCTCTTTTCCGAACGGGTGAGTGCAATGAGTGAACGCGAGATCATGGAATACGACGTCATCATCGTCGGCGCGGGCCCTGCGGGCCTCTCGTGCGCAACCCGTCTGAAGCAGCTCAAGCCGGATCTCATGGTCGCCGTGATCGAAAAAGCCTCGGAAATCGGGGCGCACATTCTCTCCGGCGCCGTGATCGAACCGGGACCGCTCGACCAGTTGTTGCCGGGCTGGCGCGACAACCCCCCTCCGGTCTGCGTGCCGGTCGAGAAAGACGAACTCTGGCTGCTGTCCCGGACCGGCCGCCGCCGGCTGCCCACGCCGCCGCAGCAGAAAAACCATGGCAATTTCACCGTGTCGCTCGGCGCACTGTGCGCCTGGATGGCGCCACAGGCCGAGGCGCTGGGTGTTGACCTGTTCCCCGGCTACGCGGCGTCGGAGATCCGTTTCACGGACGACGGCGCAGTCGGTGGCGTGATCATCGGCGACATGGGCATCGGCCAGGACGGCCAGCCCAAGGACACCTACATGCAGGGCATCGAGATCCACGCGCCGGTGACCGTGTTGTCCGAAGGCTGCCGCGGCCACCTCAGCAAACAGCTGATCCGGCGTTACGAGCTGGACAAGGACGCACAACCCCAAACTTACGGCATCGGCATGAAGGAACTGTGGCGCGTGCAGCCCGGCAAGTCGAAACCGGGCCTCGTGCAACACACCACCGGATGGCCGCTGGATTCGAAGACCTACGGCGGCAGCTTCGTGTACCACCTGGACAAAGACCGCATCGCGCTGGGCTTTGTCTGCGGGCTCGACTACGAGGACCCGGAATTCTTTCCCTTCGAGGCGTTCCAGCAGTTCAAGCACCACCCGATGATCCACGAACTGCTGGAAGGCGGTGAAATCCTCTCCTCCGGCGCGCGCGCGATCGTGGAGGGCGGCTACCAGTCGCTGCCCCGCACGGAGATGCCCGGCGCCATGCTGATCGGCGACGCCGCGGGCCTGCTGAACGTGCCGAAGGTCAAGGGCACGCACCAGGCGATCAAATCCGGCATGCTGGCAGCCGAGCACATCGCGGCCGGTGCCTCGGCCGAGGGATTCGATGCCCGATTGCGCGATTCGGACATCGTGCGTGAGCTGTACCGGGTCCGCAATATCCGGCCGGCCTTCAACAAGGGTTTCTGGCGGGGCATGATCCGGGCCGCCTTCGAAACGGCCACCGCCGGGCGCTGGCCGGGCACCCTGCCCGTCCACGCCGACCATGCCTGCCTGCACAAGCTCGACGGCTACACCGCTCCGGAACGCGATTGGGTGGAACGCGACCTGCCACCACGCGACCGGCTTGCGTCCGTCTACTTCGCCGCCACCGAGCATGACGAGGACCAACCGATCCACCTTCAAATTCTCGAACCGGACGTCTGCACCAATCGCTGCACAAAGGAATTCGACAACCCCTGCACGCGTTTCTGTCCGGCCCAGGTCTACGAAATGGTCGAAGCGGAAGACGGGGGCCGGCGCCTGCAAATCAACGCCGCCAACTGTGTGCACTGCAAGACCTGCGACATCAAGGATCCGTACCAGATCATCAACTGGGTGACGCCGGAGGGCGGTAGCGGACCCAACTACCAGAATATGTAATCGGGAATCTTCCGCCGGACGCGGCGGAAGGATTCCCGGCACCGGACACGTACAAAGGGAGAACTGCAAGCAATGAAAATACTGGTTGGAATCAAGCGGGTGGTGGACTACAACGTCCGCGTCCGCGTGCTGCCGGATGGCAGCGGCGTCGACAAGGACGGCGTAAAAATGAGCGTCAACCCCTTCGATGAGATCGCGCTGGAGGAAGCGCTGCGCATCAAGGAGGCTGGCAACGCTGATGAAGTGATCGTCGTTTCCGTGGGTGGCGACGAGTGCCAGCAGCAACTCCGGACCGGTCTCGCGATGGGCGCCGACCGCGCGATCCAGGTGCAGACGGGCCAAAGCCTGCAACCGCTGGGCGTTGCCCAGGCCTTTCTCAAGATTATCGAGCGCGAGGATCCCGGGCTGGTGATTTTCGGCAAACAGGCCATCGACGACGACAACAGCCAGACGGGCCAGATGCTGGCCGCTCTTTGGGAGCGACCCCAGGCTACGTTCGCCTCCAAACTGAACATCGACGGCCAGGCCGCCACCGTGACGCGCGAAGTCGACGCCGGCCTCGAAACTGTCGAAATCGACCTGCCGGCCGTGGTCACCGTTGACCTGCGCCTGAACGAGCCGCGGTTCGTCAAGCTGCCGGACATCATGAAGGCCAAGCGTAAACCGCTCGACGTCGTGCCGCTGGACGAACTCGGCGTCGCGGCGGAAAGCACGCTGTCCGTGAGCCACTTTGCACCCCCGCCGCAACGCGGTAAGGGAATCATGGTGGAAGACGCCGCACAACTGGTACAGGAACTGAAGAACAGGGGGCTGCTATGAGCAAGATTCTGATTATCGCGGAGCACGACGGCAAGGCGCTCAACATCAGCACGGCCAAGTGCGTCAGCTGCGCCCAGGCCATCGGCGGCAGCATTGACATCGCGGTGCTCGGCAATGGTGTGGATGCGGTGGCCGCGGAAGCCGCCGCGCTGGATGCGGTGGGCTCGGTGATCGCGGTAGATGCCGAACACCTGGCGGCGCCTCTGGCGGCCAACTGGGCGCCTGAAGTGCTGAATCTCGCCGCCAGCTACGACTATGTGCTCGGTCCCTCCACGACGTTCGGCCGCGACCTGATGCCGCGTATCGCCGCGCTGGCGGGCGTTAACCAGGTCAGTGACATCATGGAGGTCAACGGCCCACGTTCTTTCAAGCGCCCGATCTACGCGGGCAACGCGATCGTCGACGTCGAAGCCGCCGAGGGCAACATCGTGGTGGCGACCGTGCGCACTGCGAGCTGGCAGGCGGTCGGCTCCTCGGGCAATGCCTCGGTCACCCAGCGCGAGTCCGGCGCCGTGCCGGTGACGCACACGCGTTACGTGGGCATGGAAACGGAGGGCGGCGACCGGCCGGATCTGCAGAGTGCCGTCCGGGTCGTTTCCGGCGGCCGGGGCGTCGGCAGCGAGGAGAACTTCGAGATCCTGTACAAGCTGGCCGACAAGCTCGGCGCCGGTGTCGGTGCGTCGCGCGCGGCCGTGGACGCGGGCTACTGTCCCAACGATATGCAGGTGGGGCAGACCGGCAAGATCATCGCGCCCGACCTGTACCTGGCATTCGGCATTTCGGGGGCGATTCAGCACATCACCGGCATCAAGGACGCGGGCACGATCGTCGCGGTCAACAAGGACAGCGAAGCGCCGATCTTCGAGGTCGCGGACATCGGTCTGGTCGGCGACCTGTTCCAGGTGATTCCGGAACTGGAAAAGCTGATCGGATAATTACGGATCGCCGCGACCGATGACTGAACCCATCTGGTCCCCCGGGCCCGCCCGACGCCAGACCGCGAACATCAAGCGCTTCATCGAGCTGGTCCGTTCCGAGCTCGACCCCGGCGTGCAGGATTTCTGGGGGCTGCACCGCTACTCGGTGGATAACCCCGCCGAGTTCTGGCGCGCGATCTGGGAATTCTGCGACGTCGAAGGCGACGCCGGGGAAACAGCGCTGGAACATCCTGAGCGGATGCCGGGTGCCCGCTGGTTCCCCGGAGCCCGCCTGAACTTTGCCGAGAACCTGCTGCGCTACCGCGACAGCCAGCCGGCACTGATGTTCAAATCCGAGAACGGATTCACGTCGAGCATCTCCTATGCCGAGCTGTACGGGGCGGTGGCCAGAACGGCTGCCGCGCTGCGGGCGGAGGGCGTCGAACCCGGCGACCGGGTGGGCGGCTTCCTGCCGAACCTGCCCGAAACCGTCATCGCGATGCTGGCGACCACGTCCATCGGCGCGATCTGGTCTTCGTGCTCGCCCGACTTCGGCATCGACGGCGTGGTCGACCGCTTCGGGCAGATCCAGCCGAAGGTACTGTTCTGCGCCGCGGCGTACAGCTACAACGGCAAGACGCACGATTGCCTGGATAAAGTGCGGGGCATCATCGGGTCGATCCCATCGATCGGCCGGGTCGTGGTGGTGCCCTACGTCCGGCCGGAGGCCGATATCAGCGCCATTCCAGGGGCCGTCTGGATGGCCGAATTCATCGACAACGAGTCCACCGAGGTCGAGTTCAGGCGGTTCCCCTTCGACCATCCCGTGTACATCCTTTACTCTTCCGGCACCACCGGCGTGCCGAAGTGCATCACCCACGGCGCCGGCGGCACCCTGCTGCAGCACAAGAAGGAACTGGTCCTGCATACCAACCTTCGCCGATCCGACCGGATCTGCTACTTCACGACCTGCGGCTGGATGATGTGGAACTGGCTGGTCAGCAGCCTCGCCGTGGGCGCAACGGTCGTGCTCTACGACGGCTCGCCATTCCATCCGCACCCGGGGGCGATGTTCGACCTGATCGACGAAATCGGCGTCACGATCTACGGCACCGGCGCGAAGGCGATCGCAGCCTGGGAGAAAGCCGGGGTCAAACCCAGGGAGAGCCATCAGTTGAACTCCCTGGTCACCCTGCTTTCGACGGGTTCGCCGCTGGCGCCGGAGAGCTTCGACTACGTGTACCGGGACATCAAGACGAACCTGTGCCTGTCATCGATATCCGGCGGTACCGACATCGTCTCGTGCTTCGCCCTGGGCTGCCCGATCCTGCCCGTCTACCGGGGGGAACTCCAGTGCCCCGGGCTCGGTCTCGCGGTGGATGTCCTGCGGGACGACGGCAGCGTTGCGGACATCGACGAAACCGGGGAGCTGTGCTGCCTCAAACCGTTTCCGGCCATGCCGGTCGGGTTCTGGGGCGACGAGGACGGCAGCCGCTACCACAGCGCGTACTTCGAGACATTTCCGGATGTCTGGGCCCACGGCGACTTCGCGCTGAAGACCGAACACGGCGGGTTCGTGATCCTCGGGCGCTCCGACGCCACCCTCAACCCGGGCGGCGTGCGCATCGGAACAGCCGAGATTTACCGGCAGGTCGAGGCGCTCGACGAGGTGCTCGAGAGTATCTGCGTGGGGCAGGACTGGGCCAATGACGTGCGAGTGGTGCTGTTCGTCAGGCTGCGCGACGGCCTGGTCCTCGACGACGACCTGCGCGACCGCATCCGGCGAACGATCCGGCAGAACACGACGCCACGGCACGTGCCGGCCCGGATCGTCCAGGTCGCCGACATTCCCCGGACCATCAGCGGCAAGATCGTGGAACTGGCCGTCCGCAACGTGATTCACGGCCGCCCGGTGAAGAACGTCGACGCGCTGGCCAACCCGGAGGCGCTAAAACTCTACCGCGACCTGCCGGAACTCGCCGACTAAGGAGTCCGATCCCTTTCAGGTCGCCAGCGCAAATTCCAGGTCGGCGACCAGGTCGTCCACGTCCTCCACCCCGACCGACAGACGGATCAGCGTGTCGCTGATGCCCAATCGCGCCCGTATGTCCGTGGGCACCGAGGCGTGCGTCATGATCGCCGGGTGGTTGATCAGGCTCTCGACCCCTCCCAGGCTCTCCGCCAGGGAGAACAGCTCACACCGTTCCAGCACCCGACGTGCGCGGTCGGCGCCGCCTTCGAGATCGACGCTGACGATACCGCCCCCCTGCCCCGCCATCTGCCGCATCGCCAGGTCGTGGCCGGGGTGGTCCGGCAGGCCGGGGTACAGCACCCGGCGCACGCCGGGCCGTTCGGCAAGCCACTGCGCGATCTGCAGGGCGCCCGCACAATGGGCGCGCATCCTCAAGGCCAGGGTCTTCAGACCCCGCAGGGCCAGGAAACTGTCGAACGGTCCCTGGATGGCGCCGGCCGAATTCAGCAGGAACCAGAGCCGCTCCGCCAGTTCCTCATCGTCACGAGCCACCGCGATGCCACCGATCATGTCCGAATGGCCGTTCAGGTACTTGGTGGCCGAATGCACCACGATATCGGCCCCCAGCTCCAGCGGCCGGGTCAGCACCGGCGTGGCGAACGTGTTGTCGACGACCAGCAGCGCCCCGTGTTCGTGGGCGATCTCAGCCGCCAGGGCGATGTCGGCGACTTTCAGCATCGGGTTGCTGGGCGTTTCCAGCCAGACCATCCGCGTATCGGGCCGCATCGCCGAACGCAGCCGGTCCGGGTCGTCGAGCGGCGCGAAAGTGAATTGCAGCCCCGCCGAACGCTCCCGCACGCGTCTGAACAGCCGGAAAGTGCCGCCGTACAGATCGTCACCGGCCACCACGTGGGCGCCGCTGTCCAGCAGTTCCAGCACCGTTGCGGTGGCCGCCATGCCGGAGGCGAAGGCGAAGCCGCGGATACCGCCCTCCAGGTCGGCCATGCACTTCTCGTAGGCGTCCCGTGTGGGGTTGTGGCTGCGAGAGTACTCCCAGCCCTGGTGGTCTCCGGGACTGCGCTGGACGTAGGTCGACGTCGCGAAAATGGGCGTCATGATCGCGCCGGTGGCCGGGTCCGGCGCCTGGCCGGCGTGTATCGCCCGCGTCGACAGGCCCCGCGGCGGTTTGCGTTCATTCATGGGTATGTGTCCGGTAGATTGTGCTTGGGGTGGATGGGTCGGGGCGCGAACACCCCGTCTCAGCGATCGGACTTGCGGCGCAGGTAATTGAGGAGATCCACCCGCGTGATCAGCCCGAGAAAGCGCTCCTTGTCCTTCACGATCGCGACGAGGTTGCGATCGAAGATCGGCAGGAGTTCCTCGACAGGTGCACGAACGTCAATCTCGGTCAGGTCGGTCACCATCGCCGAGCGGACCGGCTGCGAGAAACGCGACGAGTCGTCCGCCACCGCAAGCAGCAGGTCCGATTCGTCGAGAATGCCCACCAGCGATCCGGCGTCGATTACCGGCAATTGGGATACGTCGTACAGCTTCATGCGCTTGTAGGCATTGGCCAACGGCTCGTCCGGGCCGACCGTCACGGTGTCGTGGGACTCGTACGGCCGCGCGATGAGGTCCCGCAGATCGCCGTGGCTCTCCACTTCCAGGAATCCCTGGTCGCGCATCCAGAAATCGTTGAACATTTTCGAGAGGTATCGATTTCCTGTGTCGCAGGCGAAGGTCAATACCCGCCGGGGCTGCTGCTGCTCGCGGCAATAGCGCAGCGCCGCGGCCACCAGCGTGCCGGTCGAGGACCCGCCAAGGATGCCCTCCCTCACGAGCAGTTCACGGCCGATCTCGAAACTCTCGCGGTCGCTGATCGAGTATGCCTTGCTCACACGGGTGAAATCGCTGATGGTCGGCAGGAAATCCTCACCGATGCCCTCCACCATCCAGCTGCCGCTGCGATCGGCCAGCGTGCCTTCGTTGATGTACTGGGCGAGAATCGAACCTTCCGGATCGGCCAGTATGAGTTCCAGTCCGGGCGCCTGGCGCGCAAAGTACCGGGAAAGCCCCGTGACCGTGCCGCTGGAACCGACGCCCAGCACGATCGCGTCCAGGCGGCCCTCCATCTGGTCCCAGATTTCCGGGCCGGTCACTTCTTCGTGGGCCGCGGGGTTGGAGGGGTTGCCAAACTGATTGATGAAGTAGGCGTCGTCCATCTCGCCCGCCAGGCGCTTCGCCAGGTCCTGGTAATATTCCGGGTGTCCCTTCGCCACGTCCGACCGGGTGAGCACGACCTCGGCGCCCATGGCCTTCAGGTTGGAGATTTTCTCACGGCTCATCTTGTCCGGGATCACCAGGATCAGGCGGTAGCCTTTCTGCGCCGCCACCAGCGCCAGTCCCAAACCGGTGTTGCCCGCCGTCCCCTCGACCAGGGTGGAACCGGGGCGGATCTTGCCGGCCCGTTCGGCGTCTTCGATCATGCGCAGCCCGATCCGGTCCTTGATGGACCCTCCCGGGTTCTGGCTCTCCAACTTGATGAACAAGTCACACGGTCCCGTGTCGAGGTGGTTGATGCGCACCACCGGCGTGTCGCCGATGAGGTCGAGAATGTTTTCGTGTACGGTCATGTCGGCAGACCTGAAAATGGAAGGATGGTGTGGCGGGCCGGGGCCCGCGAAAAGAAACGGCCGGGCTGAAATCCCGGCCGTTCACATTGAGTTGTCCTCTGGCTCAGGACAAGGCCAGATCCATCATCCGGGCCAGCTTGTCTTTCGCCCAGAGCTTTTCCTTCTTCAGCTGATTGAGTGCCAGGTCTTCCATCGGGGCCGTACCGAGTTCGGCGGCCGTGACTCTCTTGTCCAGTTCCTGATGACGGTTGTAGATGCGAAGAAACTCTTCGCTGTCCTTCATCAGTCGTTCCATTTCTTGTTGACGATGTTCAAACATGGCATTCCTCCAATTCAGTGGAAGTGTAGGGATAGCGCAGCGCCACGGGAAAAACCGCCGTACTTCTGGCTGCGCTTGAAATCTCGGATTTATGACAGGTGGGGATGGTATGAAGTTCTATGCGTGGCATGCGTCGGATGACAGCCAGGACAGCCATTATCCGCGAACTCCTTTTTTAGGATCGTAAACCATCGTTCCAGTGGTAAATTTATCGCAATTGGATGGGAACGGCAAGCACCATCGGCCGGCACTCGATCACACACGAACCAGACTTCGCGTGTTGCACGAGCGGCACCGGAAACAGGGTGTGCCGGCCGCTACTTGTCGAGCAGGATGACATCGACGCGGCGGTTCTGGCGGCGGCCGTCTTCGGTCTCGTTAGTTGCAATCGGGAAGTCCTCTCCCATCCCTTTTGCAGTAATCCGATCCGCGTCCACGCCCAGCGAAACCAGAGCATCGCGCACGGCATCGGCGCGCTGCTGCGAGATCTTGAGGTTGGTTTCCGCGTCCCCGGTGGAGTCGGTGTGGCCCTCGATCCGGATCTTCTTGTCGGGCTCGCTTTGCAGCAGGTCGACGACCTCGACCAGGCTGGCCATGGCGTCGTCGCGCAGCTGGGTTTCTCCGGTTTCGAACAGGACGTCACCCAGGGTCACCACCACCCCACTCTCGGTCTGGCGCAGTTGCAGGTTTTCCAGTTGTCGGCGGAGCGTGTCGGCCTGTTGGGTTGCCAGTTCCGCCTCGCGCTTGGCCAGCTGTGCGGCCGTCTCGCTGGACGCCGCCAGCGCCTTGGCCTGCTTGGCCTCTTCACGCGCCTGGGCTGCGTTGCGCGAGGACTCGGCCTCCCGTTTCTGAGCCGCCTGCGCCTCCTGGCGGGCGCGCTCGGCGTCCTCCGCGGTAGCCTGGGAGATCATGCGAGCCTTCTCCGCCTCCATGCGGGCGCGCTCCGCCTCCAGCTTGCTGGCCTTGACCAGCATGTCGTTGCGTTCCTTCTCCAGCTGCGCGTATTCCTGGTCCAGCTGCTCGCGCTGCGCGATCGCCCGCGCAATCTGTATCCGCCGGTCCGCCATGTAGATCAGGTGGATGCGCTGGGTGTCGCTGCCGGTTGCCGTCTCGGCCTGGCGCAGCGAGCGCTCAGCCTCGCCCAGGGCCAGTGGCGCGTACCCCGCCAGGTCTTCGTTGGATTTCAGCTCCTCGAGTTGCGTACGGACCTGTTCCAGTGCGAGATCCTTCTTGGGCGCCGTGCTGCAGGCCCCCAGGGCCAGCAGGGCGACGGCCATCAGCAGACCGGTCCTGAGCGCGGTCACTTGAAGTCCTCCCCGTAAGTGCGCTGGAAGTCCTCGCGCAGGATTTCATTCTGCCTGGCCAGGTCCGTGACCTTCGCCCGCGCCATGGCAGCGCGCGTTTTCTCGATGGCCAGTTCCGAGTTGATTTCCGATTGCTCGATCAGGTACATCGCCTTGTCGAATTGGCGGTACTCCATGCCCTTGTGGGCTTCTTCGAGCTTCTCGCGCGCGAACCGGAGTTCGACGGGCGAGTGTTCCTCCGCGCCCGCCTTGACCGCCGCGTCGATCGCGGCTTCCGCGGCGGCGAATGCATCCGGGGTCGGCTTGGCCGTCGCACAGGACGCGAGCAACAGGGTCGCCAGGGCAAGAATCAGGTATCGCATGGAAGGCAGCTTGGATTTGTGGTCAACCTTGGATTATGACGCAAGCGGACTTTCGAGTTAAGTCCCGGTCCCGCTCATTTCGGCGCGTCCGGCTGATTTTCCGGGGCGGCTGACTCGAAGGCGGGAATGGCGCGGCAGCGCGCGGTGATTTGGCGAATGCGGGGAAATGGCGTCAGATCGCAGGAAAAGCGCTCCGCATTGTACACCTGGGGCACCAGGTAACAGTCGGCCAGCGTCGGCCTGTCACCGTGGCAGAACAGTCCGCCTTCCGAGAGCCAGGTCTCGATCGCCGCGAAACCGCGCGCTACCCAATGCCCGTACCACCGCCCTATCTCAGGCTTGTCATGGCCCATGGTGTCTTCGAGGTAATGCATCACACCGAGATTGTTCAGCGGCTGGATTTCGCTGGTGATGGACTGCACGATCGCGCGGACCCGCGCCCTGCCTTCCGGGTCGGCCGGCAGCAGGGCTACGTCCGGGAACACCTCTTCGAGGTACTCGCAAATGGCAACCGACTGGACGATGGTGCGATGCCCGTGGCGCAGCGCCGGGACCAGACCGAGCGGGTTGACCGCGCGGTATGCCGCGGTGTGCTGCTCGCCGCCCTCGTGCACCAGGTGCACTGCCCGGTAGGTGTAGTCCAGCCCCTTCAGGTTGAGCGCCAGCCGCACCCGGTACGAGGACGAACTGCGCCAGTAACCGAACAGTTCCAGTGCTTCGCCGCCGCGCTCAGCCATAGGGCTGGATCGTCTGTTCGATGGCGCCGAATATCGATTCACCAGACGCGTCCAGCATCTCGATGCGGATGCGGTCGCCGTACTGCATAAACGGCGTGGTGGGCTTGCCGTCGGCGATGATCTCCAGCATGCGGCGCTCGGCCAGGCAGGACGCACCGACGCTCTCGTCCTGGTTCGCGATGGTGCCGGATCCCACGATCGTGCCGGCCGTCAGTGGGCGCGTCCTGGCGGCATGCGCCACCAGTTGCGCGAAACTGAACTGCATGTCGACACCGGCGTCCGGCGCGCCGAAGCGCTCACCGTTCAGCCAGGACAGCAATGGCAGGTGCAGGACGCAGTCGCGCCAAGCGCTGCCCAGTTCGTCCGGCGTAACCAGCACCGGCGACAGTGCCGAGCGCGGCTTGGACTGCAGGAAGCCAAAGCCCTTGGCCAGTTCGGCCGGAATCAGGTTGCGCAGGCTGACGTCGTTCACCAGTCCCACCAGCTGGATATGCTCCGCGGCCTGCTCGGCACTGACTGCCATCGGCACATCATCCGTGACCACGACCACCTCGGCCTCGAAGTCGATGCCGTAGTCCTCGCTGGCCACGGGCACGGGATCCCTGGGCCCCAGGAAACCGGCGGAGGTGGCCTGGTACATCAGCGGATCTTCGTAGAACGACTCGGGGACCTCGGCGCCGCGCGCCCGGCGCACGCGCTCGACGTGCGGCAGGTAGGCGCTGCCGTCCACGAACTCGTAAGCGCGCGGAAAGGGCGACGCCAGCGCCGTGAAGTCCAGGCGCAGGGCATCGGTTCGCTGGCCGGCGTTGAGCGACTCGTACAGCGCGTTCAGGCGCGGCGCCGCATTGTGCCAGTCGTCCATGGCCTGTTGCAGGGTTTGCGCCACTTCGGCGGCTTCCAGGTAGTACTTGAGCGAACGGTCGACGACGACGAGCGTGCCGTCGCGTCCTCCGGCTTTCAGCGACGCCAATTTCACGTTGATGACTCCTTAGTAATTTCGGTAATTCAGGCGGTTTGGTTCCAGCTTACTCGACGCGCCACGAATCGGCGTAGCCGTCCCACTCGATCGTTTCGGCCTGCGCCGCCGGTTCCAGCGGGTCGCGCGCGTCGATCATCACCGCCACCTCGTCAGTCCGGCTCGCCTTCTGCTCGAAAGCGTTTTGCAACGCCTTGGGGTGTGGCCCGTGCGTGAAGCCCGTCGGATGAAAAGTGATCATACCCGGGTGGATGTTATCGCGGCTGAAGAACTCGCCGCGGTGATAGAAAATCACCTCGTCATAGTCGTCGTTGCTGTGGAAAAACGGAACCTTCAGCGCGCCCGGGTCGGTCTCGAACGGCCGCGGCGCGAAGGTGCAGACAACGAACCGATTGGCGACGAAGGTCGTATGGGCCGAGGGCGGCAGGTGGTAGCGGTCACTGAGCAGAGGCCGGATGTCGCGCCAGTTGACGCGCACCGGCGACAGGTCGCCTTTCCAGCCGACCGCGTCCAGCGGGTTGAACGGGTAGTAAATCGTGCTGATCTGACCGCGCGCCTTGACGTGCACTTCCCACTCGGTCTCATCCTGCTGTTCCAGGAACGCTTCGTCGATGAGGGGCGTGTCCAGCACCGCCGGGTCGAAAATCGCGTGCGGCCCGACCAGGCCCTTGTCGGGCAGCATGTAGCTGCCGCCCGTGGCCTCGACCATCAGCAGCCGCATCGGCGCGCTCGATTCCAACCGCCACATGGTGCCGCGCGGCAGGACCACGTAGTCGCCGTCACGGACTTCCAGGTGGCCGTAGTCGCAAAACAGGTGGCCCGCGCCCTCGTGCACGAACAGGAGTTCGTCGCCATCCGCGTTGCGCGCCAGCTGGTCCATGGACTCGTCCATCTCCCAGAAGCGGATCTTGACGCTCGCATTGTGCAGCAGGTCGCTGCCGTCCCAGGGCAACTCACCCGAGGCGCCCAGGTGCGTGGTGTCGAAGGCCCGGGGCTTCACGGCGCCTTCGAAGCGGCGCCAGTCCGTGGGCCGGTGGCGGTGGTACATGTGCGTGGCCGGACCGAAGAATCCTTCGCGGCCCAGCTCCCGTTCGTAGGTACCCTCGGGCAGATCGCAGTGCGCCTGGCGTGAGGCCTGGCCTTGCGTGCGGGGAAACGAGATCCATTTGCGGGACATGATCGACACCTTCTCGGCTGAACTTGCAGTGAATCCCCATATTAGTTACATTTGCAACTAAATGCAAGCAGACCACGCCATGAATCATCCCGAGACCCCCGCGTTCGACCCCGACGGCTTCGAACTCGAGCACTTCCTGCCCTACCGCCTGTCGCTGCTCACCAACACCGTCAGCCAGGGCATCGCGCGCAGCTACAACGACCCGCACCAGATCAGCGTCACCGAGTGGCGGATCCTGGCCGTGCTCGGACGCTTTCCCGGCCTGACCGCCAGCGAACTCGTGGCCCGCACCGCCATGGACAAGGTATCGATCAGCCGCGCCGTAAAGACGCTGGAAACAAAGGGGCTGCTGCGCCGCGAAACCGACCGCGGCGACCGCCGCCGGATGCGCCTGCACATCACCGAGCGCCGCGGCCGCCAGGTCATGGAACACGTCGTGCCCATGGCGCTCGATTACGAGCGCCGCCTGCTGAAGTGCCTGAGCGAAGAGGAGGCCGGTGCGCTCGACCGCATCATCGCCAAACTCCAGCGCCGGTCCGAGTCCCTGTAGGAGCCCGCTCTGCGGGCGATTAAGTTTTTAAATGGAAATTTGCGTGTCCTAAGAAATTCGCCCGCAGAGCGGGCTCCAACAGGGGTGCATTCTGGCGCCTCGGTGGGAGCAGGATGCAGCTGGTCGAGTCAGGACGCCGCAATCCATCCATCGAAGAGCTCAGTTCCGAGATGGCCCGGGTTTGGGCGATGATGGCGCCGGGCAGGTGCGTCTGGGTGCCGGGCTGGAGTGAGGAGCATAGCCTTAGCTATGTGACGAATGAAGACCGGTGCCCAGGCGTGCCTGAACAAGCCAGGGCGCCCAAACCCGGGCCATCTCGGAACTCCACAATAAAAAAGGGCGGAGGTAGCAGCTCCCCCGCCCTTAAACATCCCGAAAGAAGGGTATCCGGGATGTCTCGCT
>JASFKQ010000061.1:0-17403 GCA_050118555.1 Lysobacterales bacterium | reverse complement strand
CGCGGGCCAGAGCAAAGCGCGTGGCCGACCGTTGGGGCGCCGCCTCCGCCGCACGGGTCAGAAAATCGACCGCCTCCTTTGGCCGACCGTCCGCCAGCAGGGCCAGTCCCATGCCCTCGAGCGCGCGCGGATAACCTTCCACTCGCTTGAGCACCTTGCCGTACAGGGTCTGCGCCTCCTGAGGGCGGCGTTGCCTCAGGCTGATTTCCCCGAGCAGGCACAGAATGTTCGGATCGTTGCGAAACCTTGGCAGCGCTTTCCGGCAGATGGACTCGGCCCGGTCGACATCACCGGACTTCAGCGCGGAAACCGCCCGCTCGTAGGTTGCGCGGACCGCTTCGGAATCGGGCTTTGGATCGGATGCTGGCATGCGGCTCCTTGGACCGGGTACGGCGACAGGGCCCAGAGTGTGCACCAAGCACCGGGGACCGGCAAGGCGGCGATTGCCAAACCGCCACCGGGCTGGCCATACTTAGGGGATTAAAAGCAAGTAACGAGGTGCACCATGCTCGACAGAACAGCTACCGACTGGCGGACCCTGTCCAGCCAGATCGAATTTGAAGGAAGGGCCTTTATCGACGGCCGATACGTCGATGCCCTTTCGGGCGAAACCCGGCCCACTGTGAATCCGGCGAACGGACAGGATCTCGCCAGGGTCGCCCTGTGCGGCCCCGAGGACGCCGACCTGGCGGTGAAGGGCGCGCGCAAGGCCTTCGAAAGCGGCGTCTGGGCCCGGATGGCGCCGATGGACCGCAAAATGGTGCTGGTGCGCTGGGCTGAACTGATCGAAAAGAATGCGGATGAGCTCGCCCTGCTGGAGACCCTGGATGTCGGCAAGCCCATATCGGACACCACGCAGGTCGACGTGCCCTCGGCCGTGCGAACGATCCGCTGGAGCGGTGAAGCCATAGACAAGGTCTACGATGAAATCCCACCGACCCCGAGCGACACCCTGGCGCTGGTCCGGCGCCTGCCACTGGGGGTCGTGGCGGCGATCGTCCCGTGGAACTTCCCGCTGTCGACTACCGCCTGGAAGCTCGCGCCCGCGTTGGCCACCGGCAATTCGGTCGTGCTCAAGCCCGCCACCAATACGCCGCTGTCGGCGCTGTTCATCGCCCGGCTGGCCTCGGAAGCCGGCCTGCCCGACGGCGTGCTGCAGGTCCTGCCAGGACCGGGCAGTTCCCTCGGCATGCACCTCGCCACGCACATGGACATCGACGGCCTCACGTTTACCGGCTCCACACCGGTGGGGAAGAAGCTGATGCAGTATTCGGGCCAATCGAACCTGAAGCGCACCTTCCTCGAACTCGGCGGCAAGAGCCCGAACATCGTGTTCGCCGATGCGGATCTCGAAAAGGCCTCGACCATGGCCGCGGTGGCCGTGTTCTACAACGGGGGTCAGACCTGCACGGCCGGCACCCGCCTGATCGTGCAGGACCAGGTGATGGACGAGTTCATGGACCGCGTAACGGAAAAGGCCAGGGGCTGGATGCCCGGCGATCCGCTCGACCCGTCGAGCGCGATGGGGCCGATGATCGACAGCTCGCAATGCGACACCGTCGAGGAATACGTGGCGGTCGGACGTGAGGAAGGCGCCGAACTGGTGTTCGGCGGCCGGCGGGAGATGGAGGACAGCGGCGGTCATTATTTCCAGCCCTCCATTTTCGCCGGCGTGAACAATGCGATGCGGATCGCGCAGGAGGAAATCTTCGGCCCGGTGCTCTCCGTCATCCCGTTCCAGACCGCGGAGGACGCCGTGCGCATCGCCAACGACTCGATCTACGGCCTGGCCGGGGCGGTGTGGAGCAACAATATCAACACGGCGCACAAGGTGGCGGAAGCGGTGCGAGTGGGAACCATGGGCATCAACAACTACTTCGGCGGCGACATCACGGTACCGTTCGGTGGTTTCAAGCAGAGTGGCAACGGACGAGACAAGTCGATCCACGCGTTCCACGACTATACGGAACTGAAAACCACCTGGATCGAATTCGGCTGAGCGCGACGGCGGGCGCCAGGCGAATGCGCCCGCCGCCGGCACGTTGAGGACCCTTATGCAACTGCGCCTGAACCCGGAGCTCGAAATCCAGGTGGCCCCGATCACGGACCGTCACATGGGCGTCGTGGTGGATGATTTCCTGCTGAATCCAGAGGAACTGGTCGATTACGCCAGTGAGCGGGCCGCCGCGTTCGAAATGCTGGAGCGCGCCTATCCGGGCGTGGTGCTTCCAGTCGACGACCGGCTGCTGGAGCCGCTTTACCAGTTCATCCGCAAGGAGCTGAGCCGGATATTCGCCTTCTGCCGCGGCGGCGCGCAGTTCCACACGCAGTTTTCGCTGGCGACGCTGCAGCCGGAGGAATTCACCTGGATACAGCGGCTTTGCCACTCCGACCCCAGGTTGGCGCCGGACCGCGCCAACTACGCCGCCCTGCTCTATCTGTTCGACCGGCCGGAAATGGGCGGCACCGGCTTCTACCGCTGGAAGGACCCGGAATTCTGGCAGGAGATGACGGCCCTGCAACGGGACGATCCGGACGCCGGACTGGACACGCTGCGCGAGCGTTTCCAGATGTTTCGCGACCCGGCGTGCTACATGACCGACTCCAACGAGGCGGCCGACCTGCTGCAGGTCGTCCCGGCCCGCTTCAACCGGCTGCTGTTCTACTCCGGCGAACTGCCCCACAGCGCATATATCTGCGATCCCTCCCTGCTCTCACCGGACCCGGCGATCGGCCGCCTGACGCTGAACTGCTTCCTCAGCGCGCTGCCGAAAGGCTGAGCCCGTCTTGAACAGCGATGCCCGGCAGGATCTGACAACCGGCCCCGTCACCGCCCATTTGTGGCGCCAGGCGACGCCTTTCGGACTGGGGTTGGCAGCGATCTTCTCGTTCGAGGCGGCAGACCTGTTTTTCATCTCCCGCCTGGGCGACGAGCCGCTCGCGGCTGTGAGTTTCGCGATGCCCGTGATCTGGCTGGTGTACGGCATCGGAATCGGCTTCGAGGCCGGCGCCGCATCGTGCGTCTCGCGGGCGGTGGGGCGCCGCGACCACGAAAAGGCCCGGCGGCTTACCACCGATACGGTGGTGCTCGGCGTGGCCGTAGCGCTCTGCCTGTGCCTGGCCGGACAGGCCAGTATCGGCCCGGTGTTCGCGATGCTGGGAGCGACACCGCATCTGTTGCCGCTGGTCGCGGAATACATGCACGTCTGGTACTGGGTGGCGCCGCTGGACATGGCACTGTGGATCTCGCTGGCGTCGATCCGGGCTCGAGGCAACACGCTGCTGGAAAGCAAGGTCATCACGGCGGCCGCCCTGCTGAACCTCGCCCTCGACCCGATCTTCATCTTCGGTCTCTTCGGCTTTCCCAGGCTCGAAATCCAGGGCGCCGCGTTGGCCACCATCGTGGCCACCGGGTCCATGCTGCTCTTCACCCTGGCTTACCTGAATTTCAGGCTCAGGGTATACGCCCCGCCGCTGGCGCCATTCCGCGTAATTCTGGATTCCTGGCGTCACATGCTGGCCATCGGCGTGCCGGCCATGGTGACCAATGCAATCATCCCGGTCTCAGCCGGTATCGTGGTCGCCATGATCGCGACCTTCGGCGTCGACGCGGTGGCGGGCTTCGGCGTCGCCATGCGCATCGAACCGATATTCCTGATTCCGTTTTATGCCCTTTCCGCCGTCTCCAGCCCGTTCTTCGGCCAGAACTTCGGAGCCGGGCACTTCGACCGCCTGCGGGAATCGCGGCGGGCCGTCACGCGCTTCTGCATCGGTTTCGGGCTGGCGCTGGCCGTGTTCCTCGCGCTGGTCGCGCGCCCGCTGACGGGCCTGTACAGCGAATCGGAACCCATCCAGGACGTCGCCGTCCATTACCTGTGGATCGTGTCGATCTCCTACGGCGCCTATGGTCTCGTGATGTCGGTGAACGCCTCGTTCAACGGCATGGGAAAACCGATTCCGGGCGTGATCATCTCGACCTGCCGCGTTATCGTCGTGTTCCTCCCGCTGGCCCTGCTGGGGCGCTACCTGGCCGGCCTGGAGGGCCTGTTCGCGGCCACCACGATTTCCAATCTACTGATGGGCGCGATCGCTTTCGCCTGGCTGGGCAGCCAGATCGGACGGGAGTCGTCAGTGCCGGGCGCGAGTGTCGCGCCGTCCGGGACAGGGAACTAGGACGACCGGGCACGCTGTCGTTTGAGCCACCACAACCAGATTCCGGAGCCGGCGAGGAACAGGATCAGGCCGGCCATCAGGTCCGTGAAAAGCGCCGTCATTGGCCCCAGGAACCGGGCGGCATGAAGATCCAGCAGGAGTCGCTCCCAGGTGATCATGCCCGGAACATCGCCACGCTCGCGCCACCGGGCGTCGGTCATCTCGCGTTGCGTGTCAGGGGCCAGCGGTTGCCACGTGATGAGATCGAGGTCCGAACGCACGGCGCGGCCCCCGCCCTTCAGATAAACACTGCTCTCATCCAAGTACGCGGCCTCGACCCGTGACAGGCCGACCTGCGCGACGCTCAGCGATTCGATCAGTTCACCTTCCTGGCCGACGAGAAGCACCGCGTCGGGCGTGAGCAGCAGCTCCCCCGAGGGAAGGTCCAGCCACGCAAACACGGCGGCACACAATGAAGGGGACGGGATGCCCCGGGGGCATTGGTCGCCGTCGACAGCCGTGACGCCGTAGGCCCGCTCCGTCAGCCAGCCCGGCAACGGCTTGCTGTCCAGGCCCCAGTCGTGTGCATGATTGATGAGTATCCCGGTCGCCGCAAGTGCAGCCAGCCACGCAAAAACGGCAAGCGCGAGACGCCGGTGCCACCGCGCGAACGCCTGCCTGCGCCGGGCCTGGTCAATTGTCACCGGCCTTCTCCCGGGCAACGCGGTCCAGCAGCAGAGCCAGCTTGACCTGCCGATTGACGGCCCACACTGACAGCGTGGCGCCGGTGATCCCGTCGATCGTGCGGTCCAGGGCTGCGCCGTCGACCAGGGTGGCGTTGTCGTACTGGCGCGTGAAGGCAGCCCTGTGCACTTCAGAGCCGCGACTCTCCCGAAAAACCAGCACGCGCACGCGCTCGACCCGACCGTTGTCCACCACGACTCCACTGGTAATCGGCTCGGTCTTGCCAATTTCGTCCAGTATCCAGGCGGTCTTTTCCGCACGTCGGCAATAGCGTACGCGAACACCCGGATAGGGATGTTCCAACAGCTGCTCGATCTCCGACTTCAGCTCACCACTCAACCACAGCATCTGTGGGTTGCAACCCGGCAGATATTCGTCGAGGAACGCTTCCGAACTCTGGTACACCGTCTGCATGGCGTTGGCCGGAAGGGCGAGCAGACCGGCCAGGCACAGCACGAACAGATTGGTGCGGGACATTGCCGCCATTTTCAGAACTGGTAGCCCACGCCCAGGTTCCAGCCGTCCCACTCGGCCGTCCCCTCGGGGGCGTCCTGGACCTGGTAATCGAACTTGAACACGACCTGCGGGTGCAGCCAGTAGTTCACGCCGACATTCGTTTGGGCGTAACCGGTGTCACTGCTGCTCCCCGCCTGGTTGTCCCACTGGCTGTAACGCGCAAACACGCCCCATGCATCGTTGAAACGCCAACTGGGCTCCACGTACCAGCCATCCTGGCGGTCTGCGCCGACGGATTCCGGCCCGACGCCATCCAGCGACCATCGAGCGTACAGCGCACGCAGCCCGAAGCCGCCATACCGCCAGGCCAGGTGCCCGGAATAGAGCCAGGCGCCACCAGCCAGCGGATCCGAACCCTGGGTCATGTCTTCCTGGTACTGAACGCTGGCCGAAAGCTCCAGCCCAGGTACGCCTAGCCAGCGGACCCGGCCGGTCCACGCCGTCGAGTCGAACCTGGCCTTGGCGCCATGCTGCCTGCCTGCACGAACTGCGTAGTTGTCTTCCGCGCCCGTGTTCAGGCCTGAATGGACTGCAAAATCGTAGCGAAAGCCGTCACCGAACGCGCCCGTGAACGCCAGGCCTCCTTCCCACCAGGTGGATGGGATGATCTGGCTTTCAACGGGATTCCGCTCGACGCCGTAAAAGGTTGGCGGTTCGTGCGTTTCGTTCAGGATTCCGACGGGCAGCAGGAACAGTCCCGCCTTGAAGCTGTGGCGGTTCGCCCAGTCGTACTCTACATAAGCCTGCTCTAACTCGACTTCCCCCGGTTCGTCCCCGCCAGACACGGCATGCTCGATCTCGAGTTCACTGGCAAAACGCAACCGGTCGCTGAACCGGTGTCCGAAGAACAACACGAACCGGTGAAAATCGAGCATGTTGTTTTCTGCGTCACTGCGCTGGTCGTCCAGCATGTTGACGTGCAGTTCACCATATCCGCCGATGTGGTTGGCCGACTCCGTGGCGTCCGGCCGACTCTCGATATTCTCAGCCAGGATTTCAGCCTTCTGGTTCGCGGACTCGCTGGCGACGGCATTTTGCTCGACCTGCTGCCGCAGGCTCTCCAGCGACCCGCGCGTGGCATCCAGTTGCTCCTGCAAGGACTGAATCTGATCCTGCTGCGCCCGGATCAGCGCCAGCAGGTCCTGGGTGCCGGCATCGGCGCCCCACGCCTGTGAACCTGCCGCCAGCAGGGCGGCCATCAAGGCAATTCTCATTCTGGTAACTCCCGTTGCATCCCCCAGGGACAGACGGGATTTTAATGAGAATGATTATCAAACGCAAATGATTCTCATTGCTATTTGATCGAAGTCACCGAACGAACATCATCCTGCTCAGGCTGGTTCGCAGGTCGCCCAGATTTCCTCCACCCAGCGCCGGATGACCAACGCCTCCCGCCAGCGGTCAGACAGCTCCTGCTGGTTCGCATCCGTCATTGCGTAAGGCGGCGGCCCGAGCTCGCACAGGAAAATCAGCGTGTCGTCATCGCCATTGCGCTCGCGCCACATGCCGATGCCCTCCCGCCACCAGGATTTGAACTGGTCCACCCACGCCTGGTGCTGGGGAAAATCAAGCTGGACCTGGATCTGTTCGCGGTTGGCGATACGGCCCTGGAAACTGTCGGAACGCTTCAGGATGCGCCGCATGTGGATGCGGTCGGTGTCGTTGAGCGGCAGGCGCATCTCGCGATCGATCACGTAGTGCGACAGGTCGGCGCACAGCCGCATTTCGGGCAGTGCATCCATCAGTTGCAGCGTGTAGTGCAGATCATTGAGCGTGCAGTCCCGGTGGGTCTCGAATAGCAGTGGCGCGCCCACCCGTTCGCCATCCCGCATCCAGCGGCGTATCACCCTCTCACCCTCGGTCACGGTCAGGGGCATGACCTGCCCGATGACGTTGACCAGACTGGCTTCCAGTTCGACCGCGAGTTCCAGCAGCGGTCGCAGTTCCTCCACCGTGGCCGGGAATGCATTGACCATGCATTTCAGGCCGAAGGCCCGGTACAGGGGTTTCAACGCAAGGCAATCGTCGATTTCATGCACGGCCGGATCGATGCACAAGCCGTGATATCCCGCCTCGGCCGCCATCGCGAAGTTCTGTTCCATCGACCGCTCGGGTACACCGGGACGCCGCTGTTCCATCGCCCACAGGGACTGGAACACTTCGAGTTTCTGTGCCATTAGCGGTCTCCGAGCCCGGATGCTTCCAGGGCCTCAACGATCGGGGCCACCTCACCCGTCGTCATCAGGTGGATTCCGGACACGCCTTCGATCCCGGACACGGCCTGCATCAGTTCCGCGCACTGCGCCACACCCTCGGCAGCCGGGTCCTCTGCGCCGGCGAGTTGTTCGATGATCCGCTCCGGCAGACGCGAATCGCTCAGGTTCTTCTTGATCCAGCGGGCCGTTACGACCGACGGCAACGGCGAAAGCGAGACCATCATCCGGTACTTGCGGTCGTACCCGGCCTCCACGAAACGCGCCATGTAGTGACGCAGGATATCCAGGTTGAAGCAAAGCTGGCTCTGCAGGAAGCGTGCGCCGGCCTCGTGTCGCCTGACCAGCGACTCCGCCCGCCAGCCCCGGTTGGCCCGGAACACGCGCGCGCCGGTGCCGATGAGCCAGTCATCGCCGGCCGGCATGGACACAAGCCGGTCGACGGCCGCCGCCATCTGGATCAACTCCTGACCCGTCGTGTCAAAGACGGCGCGCGCCGGCAGCGCGTGGTCCCGGGGGATCCCGTGTCCCCGCATCAGGATCAGGCTGCCGACCCCGACCGACCGCATGCCGAGCAACTCGCTGCGCAACGCATCGCGATTCCTGTCCCGGCAGCCGAGAATGGGGATGGCGTCGATGCCGTGGTCGATCAGGATGGCCGCCGTGGACAGGGCGGACATCTGCACCCAGGCGTAGGGATTGTCCGAAACCTGGACCGCATCGACGTAACGGCCGAGGAGGTCCGCCTGGCGCCGGACATCATCGGCGCTCGAATCCCGGGTCAGGGTCAGTTCCGCCGTCAGCGCGAACCGGCCTTCCCGCATTGCCTCCCTGAAAGTCCTCAAGACGGCCGCATGCGGTTCAGAAGGAGTTGAGGAACGAAACCGCGTTGCCGCCATAGATCCGGCCGTCCCGCGCGCGACGAAGGTACTCTCCCTCCCAGGCGGTCGGCAGGCCGTCGAGTTCCCCGCCCGAGTGCGTCACCCGGGCGACCCGGTAGCGATGGTACATCCGGAGCTGGACCCGAAACGGGATCACTTTTTCCGGATCAGTACCCCATTGTTCGCGATGATATTCCGGCAGGCGGTACCAGGGCACCGTGGGCCGCTGGTGGTGTGCGTTGTGGAAACCGAAACAGAGCGTGAAATAGTTGGGCCAGTCATATCTCAGGCATTCGGGGTTGCTGAACGTGTGAGCCTGCTCGGTGGCGCGGCCTCCGAATCGCGACGGGGGATCCTTTTCCAGCAGGGTCGGATTGCCGTCGTAGTCGTGCTGCACACTGTCCTTGAACCGCAGGACGTGCATCATGAGCATGTATGCGACGAAATAAAGCAGCGCCACCTTCGGGTAGTAGTAGAGAACCGTGAAGAATACGCCGCCACGCACCAGCAGCACGATGACGTTTCGCAGCAACTGGTCCTCGCGCTGCGGGACAATGAACGCGGTGAACATCGTGATGAAATGCATGATCATGTCGTGTGCGGGGATGTAGAACCATTCCAGCAGCTTCACGAATTCCGCCAGCCGCGGGTGGCGCGCCAGAAACTCCTCGTGGACGAACCACACCGAGTCGTCGTTATCCATGTGGTGACGAAAATGCTTGTACCGGATGTCTTCGAACGTTCCGTACGAGGTGCCGCAGACCCAGTTCAGCAGGCGCCCGAGGCGCGCATTGTGCGCATTACTGCGAAACACCGTGTTGTGCCCGCATTCGTGGATCATGTAGGCGCAGATCACCATCGCGTGAGCCAGCAGCAACGTTGCCCCGCCGTTGATCCATGGGTTGTCGCTGAACAGGCCGGCCAGGCCCAGCACGTATCCGGCCAGACCATAGACGAGGGCCGCTCCGTGGAACCACATCCCCCTTCGCTCGTGAAAATACTGTGCGATCATTCCCGTGCCGACCTGCATCCCGTGAGCCGAGGGAACCATATTAACCTGCCGGATTATCGCTGCAAGCCGGCGATGCGTTAGCATGGTGTTTTCGCCTGCTGCCGGATGAACTCCATGCGCCCGACCGTGACCCTGATTCTGACCTCCCTCGTATTGGGAGTAACCGCTCCAGCCTTCTGCCAGCCAATAGACGCGACGGGGGAACAGCGCATTCTGAACGACGCCGCCGACGGTCGGGGCTGGGCCCTTGCAGGGGGCGATTTCGACGGCAGCCACTTCAGTCCGCTCGACCGCGTGGACCGCAAGAACGTGTCCGGGCTGGGGCTCGACTGGTCCGTCGACCTGCCTTCGCCCAACGGCATCGCAGCAACGCCGATCGTGGTCGACGGGACCGTTTACCTGTCCGGCGCCTTCTCGATCGTCTTCGCCATCGACGCCGCCAGCGGCAGGACGCTGTGGACCTTCGACCCGAAGGTGAAGGTCACGGAATCGAACAACTGGACGGGACGGGTCAACCGCGGCGTCGCGATCTGGGGCGACCGCGTGCTCGTGACCGTCTCCGACTGCCGCCTGATCGGGCTGGACCGGGCGACCGGCGAACAGGCCTGGTCGCAGCTCACCTGCGATCCCAAGCTCGGCTACAGCATCACCGATGCGCCCCACGTCGGTGGCGGCAAGGTGTTCGTCGGCAATGCGGGATCGGAAAAGGGCACGCCCAACCGGGGCTACGTGAGCGCCTACGACGCGCACAGCGGCAAATTTCTCTGGCGCTTTTACACCGTGCCCAGCCCGGTGGAAGAAGAAAACACCACGCCGGAGATGAAGGCGGCCTTCAAATCCTGGAGCGGCGACGCCCTGAAGAAGTACGGCGGCGGCGGCAGCAACTGGAACGAAATGACCTACGACCCGGATTCCGGCCTGCTGTTCTTCGGCACGGCCGGCGCCCTGCCCTACGTCTACAACAAGCGCAGCCCCGGCGGCGGGGACAACCTCTATACGTCGTCGGTGATGGCGGTGGACGCGGCCACCGGCAAGTACGTCTGGCACTACCAGACGGTGCCCCAGGACAGCTGGGAGTACAACGCCACCATGAACATTGTGCTGGCTGAACTCCCGATCGGGGGAAAGCAGCGAAAGGTGCTGATGATCGCACCGAAGAACGGCTTTTTTTACGTGCTCGACCGGCTAACCGGGAAACTGCTGAGCGCCAACAACTACGTCAAGGTCAACTGGGCGACACACATCGATCCCGAATCCGGGCGGCCCGTTCTGAATCCGGAGGCGATGTACTGGAAGTCGGAACCCGGCTCCAAAGTCGCCGTTTGGCCCAACATGTGGGGTTCGCACAGCGCGCAGCCGATGGCCTACAACCCGGGCGAACGGCTGGTCTATATTCCCGCGGTGAACGTGCCCGACGTCGTGACCTGGCTCGGCGACGGCGACTTCACGGACACGCTGGAGATGCTCGATGAGGTCGACGGCAAGCCGCACGTGCCCGGCATGCTGATCGCATGGGACCCGGTGACCCAGAGCCAGCGCTGGGCAGTCAACCACGATGTGGCGTTCAACGGCGGCGTGCTCACGACCGCCGGCGGACTGGTATTCCAGGGCGACGCGGACGGGCGGTTCACCGCCTACGACGCCGCAACCGGAAAACGGCTGTGGTCCGCCACGACCGGCTCGGCCATCAGCGCCGCCCCGGTCACCTACCTGCTGGACGGCCGGCAGCGGATACTGGTGCCCGTCGGGGCCGGCAGCGCCATCCAGTTCAACTATCCGACCTTTACCGCCGGGCGCAGGACGCTGGGCAAGACCCGGTTGATGTCGTTCTCGCTGGGCGGCAAGGCGGAAATGCCCGACACCACCTGGGTGGAACCGCCGCTGCCTGACCTGCCGCCCCTCGAAGCCTCACGGCAAACCATCGAGCACGGCGCCGAGCTCTTCGAATCACGGGGCTGCAACGGCTGCCATGGAAAGAATGCGGTCGCCCGGGTGGGGGGAACCGTGCCTGATCTGCGTTATGCCTCGAAGGAAACGCACCTGCAGTGGAACGGCATCGTGATCGGTGGGGCGCGCTCGGCCAAAGGCATGCCGGCGCACGAGATGAGCACCGAGGACGCCCAGGCCATCGAGGCCTACGTGCTGTCGCGGGCCTACGAGCTCAAGAATTCCCGGGACTGAACCCATTGCGAACGAGGTTCGCCCCTACGCGGGGCGCGGATCGAAGCCCGCCGTAGGACCGACTTTTGTTCGGGATGGCCCGTGGCGGCCTGATAAACGAATCGCGAACGAGGTTCGCTCCTACGGGATGAGGTATTCAACCGCGGCAGGCGCCATCAGCCGCTTATCGTGGTCCGCGTCCTCGACGGTCTGCAAGCGCCAGCCGAACGGAATGCCCAGGCGCTCGGCAGCCTGCCGCCCGGCCTCGAAGAAGCGTGAACCCCGCTCCAGGCGGCTCTTACCCTGCAGCAGCGCCTCCGGTGTCTTGCGGAGGCGGGGATCTTCGGTGTCCTCCGGGTCCGCCTCGCCAAGCAAGACGGTGAGCGGAAACTGCAGCATGCGGGCCAGGGCCTGCTCGCTGACCCCGGATCGCTCGAGGCCGTACGGCCAGGCCTGGTCGAACTCCGGCATCGTGTACCACCCCGCGTTCGCAGCGACCGCCCGGGACACCCTCGCACCGGGCACGTAGAGGAGGAACCGTTCGACGAACTGCGCCCCCGCCGACTGTCCGTACAGGGCGTAGTGGGAGGTCGTCATGGAAAATCGTTTTCTGACATCGTCGAACAGGGGCTCGATCAGCGCGAAACTCCATTGTTTCGGGTTTCGCCTGTCACCGCCCGCGTCGAAAACGCCTCCCAGGTTGTACGCCGCCGAGCCTGGAAACTGCCTCTCGTCGAATTCCGGCACCACCAGAAGGAAATCGTCGTCGACGGCCAATTGATGCCACTGGTCGCGGTACTCGCGCGCGTTGCGCTTCATACCGTGCATCACGAACACCACCGGCCGGTCGGAAGCCAGGTGCACCGGACGGCTCGCGTACACACGGACCTCGGGACCGTCCCAGGCGCTGAATCGGAACTCGACCTTGGCCGCGGCCGCGGGTTGCGCCACGCCCAGTCCAAAAAGCACGAGCAGCAAGCCGGCAAGGCGCCCGGAGCGAAACGCACCTTGCGATGCGAGGTAACTGACGTTGTTGGCCATGCGGTATTATCCTAGGGTCTGGCGAATCCTGTCATCCCATTTGGCAGCCCTGGTAAGCAGATTGGACACGCGTCACGCATGGAAAATTTCGAAAAATACTGGAATTTCCCCCTTGCCCGCCTTTCGACCGGGACCGAACTGACGCTCAGCCAGGTCGTCCTCACCGTGCTGGTCGTTATCGTCGGGCTGGTCCTGGCATGGTTCCTGCAGCGGGTGCTGGGACGGCAGCTGGCGAAGGCAGAGGTCAATCCCAACGTTGCGCAGACCATCCAGCGGGTCTTTTTCTATGCGGTGCTGATCGTTCTTTTCATCACCGCCCTCGGCATGCTGCGCATTCCCGTCACGGCGCTGGCGTTCATCAGCGGCGCGGTCGCCATCGGCATCGGCTTCGGCGCGCAGAACATCATCAACAACCTGATCAGCGGCTGGATCCTGATGTCGGAACGCCCCGTGCGCATCGGCGACTTCGTCGAAATCGACAACAACCGCGGGGTGGTCGAAACCATTGGCAACCGCTCCACCCGGATCAAGCGCATCGACGGCGTTCACCTGTTGGTTCCGAACAGCCAGATGCTCGAGCGGATGGTGGTCAACTGGACACTCGTCGACCGGAATTTCCGAACCAGCATCAAGGTGGGGGTAGCCTACGGTTCGCCGGTACGGCTGGTCGAAAAGCTCCTGTACGAGGCCATCAACAACCAGCCCGAGGTTCTGCAGGATCCTGCGCCCATGGTCATCTTCGAGGATTTCGGTGACAACGCACTGGTCTTCGAGGCGTTCTTCTGGTGCGAATCGATCGGCGAGCGTGGCTTGCGGGGAATTCGCAGCGAGATTCGTTTCCGGATTGACGAATTGTTCAATTCGAACGGCCTGGTCATCGCGTTTCCGCAGCGCGATGTCCATCTATACAGCCATACCCCGATCGAAGTCGCGATGAAGGCGGCGCCAGCGGCTATTGCCGAAGGAAAATCAGACTCATGAGCCAGGAAGCGACGCCACCACCCCCGATTTCCATCAATGCCTTCGTCCTGGATGGGACCGGCGGCGCGCAGAAGCTTCCGGTAGAGGAAGCAGACCGTGCGAGACATTCGTCGAAGCCGGTCTGGATGCGGGTCAACTTTGGCGATACCCGGGGCCGCAAATGGCTGATGGACGACAGTGGACTGGACGAAACCGTGGTCGACGCCATCCTGCAGGAAGAGAGCCGCCCGAGAACCCTGGTCTTCGGAAAGGGCGTGCTGATCGTGCTGCGCGGCGTCAACCTCAATCCCGGCGCGGACGCCGAGGACATGATTTCGGTCCGGACCTGGCTGGAACCCGGGCGGATCATCACAGCAAGCCGACGGCGGCTCCGATCGCTGGATGACATCGAGGGGCTGTTCGAACAAAAGCACGGTCCGGATAGTCCCCAGTCCATGTTGATCGAACTGATCGATCGCCTGGCAGACTATATCGCCGACGTCATCGACAAGCTGGAAGGGGAAATCGAAGAGGCGGAGTCCAGCATCAGCGACCCCGATATCATTATCCACAACAGCCCTTTCAGTCTCTCGCGGCGCCGTTCCGCCAGGCTGAGACGGTACATGGCTCCGCAAAGGGAAGCACTGGACCGGGTTTCGCGCCTGACGAACGACTGGTTCTCGGCCGAGCAACTGGCGGAAGTCCGGGAGCAGGAGAACCGCTTCACCCTGATGATCGAGGACCTGGATCTCGTCCGGGAGCGGGCGCTGGTCGCGCAGGAGGAGTTTCTCGGCATCGTCGCGCATCAGCAGAATACGCGAATGCTGGTGCTGTCAATCATCGCCGCGGTGTTCCTGCCGTTGTCTTTCCTGACCGGGCTGATGGGTATGAATGTCGCGGGCCTGCCCGGTACCGAGAATCCGCTGTCCTTCTGGTGGCTGGTGTTGGGAATGATCGGCACGGCCGGTGCGATCCTCGTCTTGTTCCACTTCAAACGCTGGTTGTAGACACCGGCCCGTCCCGCCCATGCGTGAGCCGAATTTTTACCTTGACATAAAGATAAAAGTTATCTCTAATCGGAATGGCACAACGGGTGCAAATCGACGTGGAACACAGTATGGCAGGCAAGCGCAAGGTCGAAGTCAGGGAACCACCCAAACATTCGTCCCGGACGGTCAACAGCACGCAACGCAAGATCGCGGACATGCAGTACCGCAAACGCGCTGCGCCCCGACCGCGTTGAACCCGAAAATCCGGCATATGCCTGGCCAGGGATACCGAATCCCCGAATGAAAAGCCGCCGGCCGAACGCGGGCCACCCGTGAGTGGCAGCGCGACTCGACCGGCGGCGCCAGAAAAGCCTGTCAGCAGTGTTCAGGCGATAGCAGTGGGTTCACCAGTCGGCACGATCGCCGAATTCCTCCCACTCGTCCAGCTGCGAATACAGCTTCTTGATATCGGCGCGGCGTTCGATTTTCCGACGGGCGCTGAACCGCTCCTCGGTATCGTAGTAGTCGCCCCAGTCTGAACTGTGGATGTCCTTTGAAAGGTCCCTGACGTCAAAGTCCTCGTCGTAATCTTCGTCGAACTCGTCGTAAGGGTCGAAGTCCAGTTCCTGGTGTTTCTTCCTCTTGGCCATTTGTGTGTCTCCGTTCCAAAGGCGCCATGCCTTCGGGCAAAATTAAAAATCCATTTTTTCTTGATGTCAAGATATTTTATGTGACAGCAGATACCGGTATTCTGAATGTATGAACAGAGACATCATCGACGAACTTCAGAGTGATTGGCGCATTCAGCGCCCCGACCTCGATGCCGAGGCCATGGGCGTCGTCCTGCGCATCCAACGGCTCGCCAAGATGCTGGGAGAGCAGGCATCGGATTGCCTGCGCGACTACAACCTGCAATGGTGGCAATATGACGTCCTGTCGGCGCTGCGCCGCCGGGGACAGCCGTACACGATGGCGGCAACGGAACTCGCCGGAACGACCCGCCTGACTTCCGGCGCGATGACCAACCGCATCGACCGGCTCGAGAAAGCCGGGCTGGTGCGCCGCCTCGAGGATCCGAATGACCGGCGGCGCGTGCTGGTACAGCTCAGCCGCCGGGGATTGCGCGTGGTGGAGGACGCCACGGAAGCCCGCTTCCAGGCGGCGACCGAAGCGTTGCAGGACCTGGATCAACGCAAGCGCGCCCAACTCAGCAACCTGCTACGGCTCGTACTCCTGGCCCAGGATGAGTGAGCCAACGCACCACACCGGCTACCGTCAGCTCAGCTTCTGGCACGAGAGCCTTCCCGAAGACCTCGAGGCCCGGCCGGCCCTGCAAGGTTCCCACGATGCCGACGTCGCGATCGTCGGCGCCGGCTACACGGGCCTGTGGGCCGCGTATTACCTGAAGCGCCTCGAGCCCTCGCTGGATATCCGGCTGGTTGAGGCCGAAACCGCCGGTTACGGCGCGTCCGGCCGCAATGGCGGCTGGTGCGCCGCCTACCTTTCCGGAATCGACCACTGGCTGGGCCAGGTGGACTCACGTGCGGCAGCACTGCGCCTGCAAAGGCTGATGTTCGAAACGGTACGGGACGTCGGCGAGGCCTCTGCGCGCGAAGGCATCGAATGCCATTACGACCGCAGCGGCGCGCTGGAGATCGCGACGAACGAGGAACAGCTGCGGCGGCTGCGGCTGGAACGGGAGCACCTGCGCGCGCTCGGCTTCGGCGAGGACGACTACCGCTGGCTCGAGGGCGGTGACCTGTCGGCAATCCCCAGAATCCGGGGCGCGCGGGCGGCGATTCACATGCCCCATGCCGCCGCCGTGCACCCGGCCCGCCTGGCCCGGGGCCTGGCCGCGGCGGTCGAAAGGCTCGGAGTCCGGATCTACGAGCACAGCCCGGCGAACCGGGCCGGTAATGGTGAAGTCATGACGCGCGGCGGACGGATTCTGGCGAAACACGTGATCCTGGCCACCGAGGGCTACGGTGGGACCTTGCCCGGCCGCGCCCGGCGGCTGATCCCGGTGCATTCAATGATGGTGGCCACCGAGCCGCTGAACGCGGAGCAGATCGCCGAGGCGGGGCTGCAAACACGCTTCTGCTTCGGCAGCTGCGACCACGTCGTGACCTACGGGCAGCGCACCGCCGACGACCGGATCGCGTTCGGCTGCCGGGGCACGTACTACTTCGGCTCCCACATCCGGCGGCGTTTCGACCCGGTCCACACCGATTTCGAAGCGGTTCGTGAAACGCTCAGACGATTCTTTCCAACGCTGGGCGACCTCCGCTTCACGCATGCCTGGGGCGGGTGCCTGGGCGTCTCGCGCAGCCTGCGGCCGTCCGTCAATTACGACCGGGAAAGCGGCTTCGGCTGGGCGGGAGGCTATTTCGGGAATGGCGTGGCAGCCAGCCACCTCGCGGGGCAGACTTTGGCTGACCTCGTACTGGGCCGCGACACGGAGCGCGTGCGCACCCCCTGGGTCAACCCACCGGAGGCCAGCCGCCGCTGGGAACCCGAGCCGCTGCGCTGGCTGGAACTGTCTTCCGCGCGCGGCTTCATGCACCTCGTCGACCATGCGGAACACCGCGACAGCCGGCTGGCCCCGCTATTGGGCCGCGTGGCGGAGCGCCTGCTGGCCTGAACTCGCTTCGGGATCCCAAAGCCCGGTCTCATCGATTGCATGCAAAGCCACTCCCGCGGGTGCTGCCGCCTTTTGCGTTGCGACAAAGCCCAAT
>JASFKQ010000060.1:0-17452 GCA_050118555.1 Lysobacterales bacterium | reverse complement strand
GATGGTAAGTGGAAACTGGGACAGATGCCCGAAGTCGAATCCGCGCTGGTCTCGCTGGATCCGCAAACGGGTGACATCGTGGCGCTCGTGGGCGGTTACGACTTCGCACGCAGCAAGTTCAACCGGATCACCCAGGGACGAAGGCAACCCGGCTCCAGCTTCAAACCCTTCATCTACTCGGCCGCCCTGGAGAAGGGGTTCACCGTCGCCAGCGTCGTCCTGGATGCACCTATCGTGTTCGAGGACTCCGAGCTCGAGCGCACCTGGAAACCCCAGAATTTCAGCGAAAAATTCTATGGACCGACCCGCCTGCGCGAAGCCATGGTCAACTCGAGAAACCTGGTTTCCATCCGGCTGCTGCGGGAAATAGGGGTCGACTACGCAAGGGACTACGTGACCCGCTTCGGCTTCGAGCGCGAAGAGATTCCCGCGAATCTCTCCATGGCCCTGGGCAGCGCATCGCTCACTCCCCTGTCCATGGCCCGGGGCTACGCGGTCTTCGCCAACGGCGGCCACCTCGTCACTCCCCAGTACTTGCGCACGATCACGGACATGCGCGGCGACGTCGTCTACCGGACGCCGCCTTCGGTCATCTGCGACGACTGCGAAAAGGGCCACCCCGACGCGCCGGTCGGCGAAACGGCAGCGGAGGAACGCGAGGAGCCCGCGTTCAAGCCCCTGACGATCGAGTCGGACGACGCCGGCGTCGAGGTCACGCAGCACGCAACCCGGGGCGTCGAACACGAGGGGCCCGCACCGGACGTCGACTATGCGAAACAGGTCATTTCGCCACAGAACGCCTACCTGGTCCGCTCGATGATGATGGACGTGGTGCGCCGCGGCACAGGCGCGCGCGCCATGCAGTTGGGCCGGCACGACCTCGCCGGCAAGACCGGCACGACCAACGAGCAGCGCGACGCCTGGTTCTCGGGGTACGACGACTATTTCGTTACCACCGTATGGGTTGGCTTCGACAACCACGACCCGCTCGGAAGGCGGGAAGTCGGAGGACGGGCCGCATTGCCGGTCTGGATGAACTACATGGCCGTGGCGCTGGACGGCGTGGAGGACAAACCGCCTACGATGCCTGATGGGCTGGCCACCGCCCGCATCGACCCCGACACCGGATTGCTCGCCAGACTTGATGACGACAAGGCAATCATGGAAATATTCGAGGCGGGGAAACTGCCGCCCATGCAGGAGCGGGCGAAGGGAGAAGACGACGATGCCACGGTTGAAGAAGACCCGTACGAGATCTACTAGCGGTCACCTCCGGAAACTGCGGCAAATCCGCCGCGAAGTCGCCGCCGAGGCCGCCCGCATCATCGCGACGGAAAGCCAGCACAACTACCATGTGGCCAAGAAAAAGGCCGCCGATCGCATCGGTGTCAGCGAACGGTTGGCGCTGCCGAGCAACATTGAGGTGCAGGAAGCGCTGACCGCGTATCAGGGTCTCTACGGCGGCACGGCGCACCGCGAAAACCTGGAGCACCTGCGGCGCACCGCGGTCGAGGCCATGCAATGGCTGGAAAGATTCAACCCGCGACTGGTTGGCCCGGTGCTGGACGGGACCGCCGGCAGCCACTCCCGTATTTCATTGCACGTATTCGCCGACTCGGTCGAGGCGGTCGTCCTGTTCTTCCTGGAGCGGGGGACGGCGTACCGTCAGGAGCAGCGTCAAATTCGCTGGTTCAACGGGGAACACCGACTGGTGCCCTTGATCGTGGTGAGCCTGGCGGGGGTGGACATCGAACTCGCGGTTTTCGAACCCGTACACCTCAGGCAGTCGCCGCCCAGCCCGATCGACGGCCGCCCCCAACGGAGGGCGGCTGTCGGCGAAGTCGAATACCTCCTGGAGCAGCAGTCCGCCTGAAGGCGAATCAGCCCCTTTCGGCCAGAGGTACGTAGTCGCGGGCGCTCGGCCCTTGGTATACCTGGCGCGGACGACCGATCTTCACTGGCGCCTGAGACTGCTCGACCCACTGCGAAACCCAGCCGACGGTGCGCGCAATCGCGAACATCACCGTAAACATGCTGATCGGGATACCCAGGGCCTTGTAGATGATGCCCGAGTAAAAATCGACATTCGGATAGAGCTTCTTGTCCACGAAATACTCGTCTTCCAGCGCGATGCGCTCCAGTTCCATGGCCAGGTCCATCATCGGGTCTTTTTCACCCAGTTCTTCCAGTACTTCGTAACAGGCCTTGCGAATGATCGCGGCCCTCGGGTCGTAATTCTTGTAGACACGGTGTCCAAAACCCATCAGCCGGAAGGGATCATCCTTGTCCTTGGCTTTCGCGATGAATTTCGGGACATTGCTGATGTCGCCGATCTGGCTCAGCATGGCCAGCACGGCTTCGTTCGCGCCACCGTGGGCCGGTCCCCAGAGGGCGGAAATGCCCGCAGCCACGCAAGCATAGGGATTGGCTCCGGTGGACCCGACCAACCGCACGGTGGAGGTACTGGCATTCTGCTCGTGGTCCGCGTGCAATATGAACAGCAGGTCCAGGGCCCGCGCGGCCACTTCACTGACCTTGTAGGGTTCGGTCGGCAATCCGAACATCATGTGCAGGAAACGCTCGGAGAAAGGCAGCTCGTTCTGCGGATACGCCATCGGCCAACCCATGTGATGGCGGTAGCAGGAGGCTGCAATCGTCGGCATCTTTGCGATCATCCGCTTCGCTGACAACAGCCGCTGCTCGGGGTCGCCCATGTCCAGGTGGTTGTGGTAGAAGGCCGCGAGGGAACCCACCACACCCGCCATCATGGCCATGGGGTGGGCATCGTAGTGGAACCCCGAGATGAAGTGATTGAGCTGCTGCGGGACCATCGTGTGATAGGTCAGCTCCGCGGTGAACCGTTCCAGTTGAATTTCGGTCGGCAGTTCCCCGTGCAGCAGCAGGTATGCCACTTCGACGAACGAGCTGCTCCCGGCGAGCTGCTCGATCGGATAGCCCCGATACCTGAGGATGCCTTTGCCGCCGTCGATGAACGTGATCGAACTCGTACAGCTCGCAGTCGAGGCGTATCCCGGATCGAAGGTAAAGTAACCCAGTGTCGAGGGCACTGCCTTGATGTCCAGTGTCGGCTCGCCTTCCGTGCCCTTTACGACCGGTAGATCGACCTGTTTACCCGTGGATTCGTCCCTAATGAAAACGTGATTTTCAGACACTGGATTCTCCTGCACTATTCGGATCTGTCACTCACTGGAGAGGGCCCGGAAGGGGCAACGACCGCGGCCGGCGAAGGGCAACGCTCACAGCCGTGCGAATATAGCACAACTAATGATTCCGCAGCCACTATGTGGATTGTTAATGCTTTGCTCAAGGGCGCTAATAATAAGCCCCAAAGCCCGAACCGAAATTCAACCCAAAATCCGGGCAATAAAAAAACCCGCGTCGGCTGGGCCGGCGCGGGTTTGTGGGGCATTCTGAAGTTCTTACTTGGCGTAGCGCTTCTTGAAACGGTCCACGCGCCCACCGGAGTCGAGCACCTTGTGCTTGCCGGTGTAGAAAGGATGGGAGGCACTGGAAACTTCCACCTTGACGAGTGGATATTCATTGCCGTCTTCCCACTTGATGGTTTCCTTCGACTCGATCGTCGAGCGGGTCAGGAAGGCGAAGTCCGAGGAGACGTCCTGGAACACCACTTCTTTGTATTCGGGATGGATGCCGGCTTTCATGACAATTCCTTGAAAATGATCTGGTTGCTTTTGCAAGTGACCCACCAGTGTACTTCCGGCCTGGTCCGAATGCAATAGTGGTCGGGGAAGGCGCTCATGGCAGGAACAGGGTCTGCACCTCGTTACCGAAACGCCAGCCGAGCCCGGTCGGCACGAGCAGGTCATTCCGCCAGGCCATCAACCCCTTCTCAATCGCGTGCTCGACGCGCGAGGCAACCCGCTCCCACTCCAGTCCGGTGCGCGCCTGGAACTCCGAAGGGCTCACGCCACGCCGCAGCCTCAACTGGTTGAGGAAGAATTCGAAAATCCGCTCCTCGTCGGGCAGCGACCGGCTCTCCGCCAGCGAGTCGCCCTGCCCCACCGCTTTCATCCACCGGGCGGGATGCCGGACGCGCACACGGCGCAGGATCGCTCCATCCACCGGGTGCGTGATCTTGCCGTGGGCGCCGGCGCCGATTCCGACGAAGTCACCGTATCGCCAGTAATTCAGGTTGTGGCGGCACTCCATTCCAGGCCGAGCCCAGGCCGACACTTCGTACTGCGAAAAACCGCCGTCGGCCAGCAGCCGTGCGCAGGCCTCCTGCATGTCCCACGCGGCGTCCTCGTCCGGCAGGGTGGGCGGATCGGCATGGAACCGCGTATTCGGCTCGATCGTCAGCTGGTAGTGCGAGACGTGCGCGGGATCACAGGCGATCGCCGTCCGAAGGTCTTCGATCGCATCCCGAAGCGCCTGACCCGGAAGGGCAAACATCAGGTCCAGGTTGAAATTCCCGATGCCGGCGCGATGCAGCGATTCCACTGCCGACAGCGCCTCTTCGCGGCCGTGAATCCTGCCGAGGCGCCGCAGCGCGTCGTCGTTGAAGCTCTGCACGCCCAGCGAAAACCGGGTCACTCCGCCCTCCCGGTAGGCGGCGAATTGCCCGTGCTCCGAGGCGCCGGGATTCGCTTCCAGAGTGACTTCCGCATCGGGGCTCAGTGGCAGGAGCGCACGGATTCCACCCAAGAGCCGGTCAACGTCAGCGGGGCTGAACAGACTGGGTGTTCCACCGCCGATGAAGACGCTGTGGACGACCCGGCCCCAGACGAGAGGCAGTTCCGCCTCCAGATCGCTCAGCAGGGCAGACACGTACTCGCCGGTCGGCAACGCCCCGCGGGCCTCGTGCGAATTGAAGTCACAATAGGGGCATTTGCGCACGCACCAGGGCAGGTGCACGTAGAGTGAAAGCGGCGGGAGCGTCATCAGCCCGGATCAGTCAGCCAGTTCGTTCCTTACCTGCTCGATCATGGCCGCCAAAGCCTGCCCACGGTGGCTCAGACGGTTCTTCAGCTCCGCCGGCAGTTGCGCCGACGAGCAACCCTGCGACGGCACCCAGAACAGGGGGTCGTACCCGAACCCGCCATCGCCGGCCGGCGCCTCCAGGATCCGTCCGCGCCACTTACCCGTCGCGACCAGCGGCGCAGGATCGTCCGGGCTGCGCGTCAATGCCATCGCGCAGTAGAAGTGGGCGCCGCGGCCCGAGGGCGGAACACCATCGAGCTCCGCCAGAAGCTTGCGATTGTTTGCCTCGTCGTTTCCGGGCTCCCCGGCGAACCGGGAGGAAAAAATGCCGGGTGCGCCGTGCAGGGCATCGACCACCAGGCCGGAGTCGTCTCCCAGGGCAGGCAACTGGGACAGGCGGGATGCGTGCCGCGCCTTGATCAGCGCGTTTTCAATGAAAGTGAGCCCGTCTTCAACGGCTTCCTCCCTGACCCACTCCGATTGCGCTCGAACGGACCAGCCGAGCGGCTCGAGCATGGCAGTCAGCTCCCGCAGCTTGCCCCGGTTGCCGCTGGCCAGCACCAGGGCGTGAACCGCCTGCGCGCATTCAGGCACCGAGCGCCTGCTCCTGGCAACGCATCAGTTCACCGATTCCCTTTTCGGCCAGGCCGAGCATCTGGTCGAGTTCATCCCGGCGGAAGGCATGACCCTCGGCCGTACCCTGCAATTCGATGAAGGCTCCGCCGTCGTTCATCACCACGTTCATGTCGGTTTCCGCCGCCGAATCCTCAGCGTAATCCAGGTCGAGCACCGGAGTGTTCCGGTAGATCCCGACGGACACCGCGGCAACCTGGCCGTGCAGGGGATCGCGTTCGATCAGCCCCTTGTCCAACAGCCAGCGGCAGGCGTCGGCCAGGGCCACGTAAGCTCCGGAAATGCTCGCGGTGCGCGTTCCGCCATCGGCCTGGAGTACGTCGCAGTCCAGCGTGATTGTGCGCTCACCGAGCGCGGAACGGTCGACGACGGCCCGCAGGGAGCGGCCGATCAACCGCTGGATTTCCAGGGTACGGCCACCCTGCTTGCCGCGGGCCGCCTCGCGCGACATGCGGCTGCCCGTCGACCGCGGGAGCATACCGTACTCGGCAGTGACCCAGCCTTCGCCCTTGCCGCGAAGGAACGGCGGCACGCGGTCCTCGACCGAAGCCGTGCACAGCACGTGCGTGTCCCCGCAACCGATCAGCACAGAGCCCTCGGCATGCCGTGTGTAATTACGGCGGATTTCGATCCGCCTCATCTCTTCGGGGGCTCTCCCGCTGGGTCTCATGGGCTGCTTCCTCGGTTGTGAGAACTCACCGACATCGCGGTCGCTGACGGGTTGCACAATTACCGGTACCATTGTGCCAAGCACCCGGCCGGTCAACAATCGCGCCCCGGCCGGGCACATCGTACACGGGAAACACGGGGACCGCGATTCATGATTCGAAGCATGACTGGTTTCGCCGGCGCCGAGCGTCAATTTGATTTCGGCCGCCTGGCCTGGGAAGTGCGATCCGTCAACCATCGCTACCTGGAAGTCGGCTTCCGGGTGCCCGAAGAATTCCGTGTTCTGGAACCCGACATACGCCGGATTCTCGGCGAGCATCTGGCGCGCGGAAAGGTCGATGCCGCGCTGCGATTTACGCCTTCTGCCGGAGCCAGGGGCGCCCAGCTGAACCTGAACCGCGCCCTGGTGGAACGGCTGCTCTCGCTGCACTCCGATGTGGGCGAAATGGCGGGATTCGAGCGGGAACCCGACCTGCTCGGATTGTTGCGCTGGCCCGGCGCGGTCGAGGAACAGGCTCCGGACCCCGCGCCGCTGCATGAGGCCGCGCTGGAACTGCTGGGTGAGGCCGCGGCCGGACTGCGCGAAGCAAGGGGCCGGGAAGGCGCCCAGATGGACGCCGCTATCCGGGAGCGCCTGCAGACCGTCGAAACCTGGGTCAACGAGATCCGGGGGTGGCTGCCGGAAATCCGCGACGGCCTGCGCCAGAAGATCATGACCCGCATCGGGGAACTGCAGCAGCCGCTGGAGCCGGGCCGACTGGAACAGGAAGTCGCGTTTCTGGCGCAGAAAATGGATGTCGACGAAGAACTTGACCGGCTCGACGCGCACGTCGCGGAAGCCCGCCTGATTCTGGAACGCGACGACCCGGTGGGCCGGCGACTCGATTTCCTGATGCAGGAATTCAACCGTGAATCCAACACGCTCAGCTCGAAATCGGTCGACCAGCGGACCACCCAGGCAGCGGTAGAGCTGAAAGTGGCTATCGAGCAGATGCGCGAGCAGGTCCAGAACATCGAGTAAGCGTTGAATATGCCGGCCAATCTGTACGTGGTCTCCGCTCCGTCGGGCGGCGGCAAAACCAGCCTCATCAAGGCGCTGCTCGAGCGGGACGACCGCGTGGCCCTGTCGGTCTCGCACACGACCCGCCCTCCCAGGCCGGGCGAGAAAGACGGCGTGCATTACCATTTCGTAAGCGAAGAGGCTTTTGAAGAGCTAGTGGCCAGGGGCGCCTTCCTCGAGCACGCGCGGGTATTCGACCATCGTTACGGGACGGGACGCGAAGGGGTGGAACGCCAGTTGGCGTCAGGTTTCGACGTGCTGCTCGACATCGACTGGCAGGGCGCGCGCCAGATTCGCTCGTCCTTTCCGGACTGCCGCAGCATTTTCATCATCCCGCCCTCGATGAAGGCCCTCCGTCAGCGTCTCACGCGCCGCGGCCAGGATGCCACCGAGACCATCGACAGGCGGATGCGCGACGCGCGCGCGGAGATCTCTCACTGGAACGAATTCGACTTCGTGGTCGTCAACGACGATTTCGAGCGGGCCCTGGCCGACCTGCAGTCCATCATTCGCCACGGGCGACCGATTCGCAGCGACCAGGACAGCCGGCAACGTGAAATTCTGGCGCATCTGCTTGAAAATGGATAAACTTGATCGTTCGGCCCAACAGGCCGATTACGTTGTAATCGAATTCACTACCCGGAAACAGGAATATGGCACGAATTACCGTTGAAGACTGCCTCAAGAACATCGACAACCGCTTCGAGATGGTGCTGACCGCGACCAAGCGCGCCCGCCAGATTGCAAACGGCTCCGAGCCGCTGGTCGAGGAACAGAACGACAAGCCCACCGTGATCGCCCTGCGCGAGATCGCAAAGGGCCTGGTTGACCCCGAGCGGGTCGACGTTTTGCAGGCAGAAATCGAGGCGGCCGAAGCGTTCGACATGCAGATCGAGGAAGAAGACTTCCCGCAGTGACGCGCCCGCCCGCATGACAGGTCCCGATCTTCCCCATGCAAGCTGCCGAAGGATACCCTGAACCCGTCCTGAAGCTGGCGGACCTGCTCAACACCTATCTCGAACCGGACAAAGTCGCCCTCGCGATGAGGGCGTTCGAAATGGGCGAGGCCGCGCACCGCGGCCAGAAGCGCAAGACCGGTGAGCCCTATATCTTCCACCCCGTGGCGGTGGCCGAAATCCTCGCCAACATGCGCATGGATGCCGACAGCATCATCGCGGCCATCCTGCACGACACGATCGAGGACACCGCGCTGGGCTGGGGAGATATTCGCGACCGCTTCGGCGCCGAGATCGCCGATCTGGTGGAAGGCGTCACCAAGCTGGACAAGATGAAGTTCCGCACGCGGGTGCAGGCGGACGCGGAGAGCTTCCGCAAGCTGATGCTGGCCATGTCCCGCGATCTGCGTGTTATTTTCATCAAGCTGGCGGACCGCCTGCACAACATGCGAACCCTGGGCAGCATGTCCTCGGATGCGCGCCGGCGCATCGCTCGGGAGACTCTGGATATCTACGCGCCCATCGCCGACCGCCTCGGAATGAACAGCATGAAGCACGAGCTGGAAGACCTCGGCTTCGCCAACCTCTACCCCTGGCGGCACAAGACCATCACCGAGCATCTCGAGACGGTGACCGGCGACCGCAGGGAGCTGGTGGAGAACATCCTGGAAACGCTGCGCAAGCGCATGAGCGAGGCCGGACTGCCGTGCCGCATCACGGGTCGCCAGCGCTCACCGTACAGCATTTACCAGAAAATGCGGGCGCGGGACCTGTCGTTTTCCGAGGTGGTCGATTTCTTCGCTTTCCGGATCATCACCCGGACCGAGACCCAGTGCTACGTCGCGCTGGGCCTGGTGCACAACCTCTACTCCCCGAAGCCCGGACGGTTCAAGGACTACATTGCGCTGCCCAAGGCGAACGGCTACCAGTCCCTGCACACCATCCTGACGAGCCCCTACGGCCTGCCCATCGAGATCCAGATCCGCACCGAGGAAATGGACCTGATGGCCAGCAAGGGTGCGGCCGCGCACTGGCAGAGCAGGGACGGACAGTACGCGCCCGGTGCAATCGCCGGTTCCGCGCAGGTCCGGGCGCGCGAGTGGCTGATGCGGCTGGTCGACGTCCAGCGGCATACCGGCGACTCGCTGGAATTCCTCGACCACGCCAAGTCGGACCTGTTCCCGGACGAAATCTTCGTCTTCACACCCAAGGGGAAGATCATCGACCTGCGGCAAAACGCCACGGCCCTGGACTTTGCCTACGCGATCCACACGGACGTCGGCAACCACACGTCCCGCGCTTACGTCGACAACCTTGAGGTGCCGCTGTCCACGCGCCTGTCCAACGGCCAGACCGTGCGTATCGTGACCGCCCCCGAAGTCCAGCCGCGGCCCGAATGGCTGGAGTTCGCCGCCACGGCAAGGGCCCGAACGGCGATCCGCCACTTCCTGAAGGGCCTGCGCCAGGAAGACACGGTCGCCCTGGGCAGCAAGCTGCTCGAAAAAGCGCTGAACGCACGCGGCAGTTCCATCGAGCGCATTCCGGAGGAACGCTGGGAGCAATTCCTGAAGGAAAACAACTTCAAGCGCCAGGAGGAACTGTTCAACGACCTGGCTCTCGGCGCGAGCCTGGCCAACGTCGTGGCCGGCAAACTGGTCCCGGATTCCGGCCTGTTCCCGGGCACGTTGCAGGGCGGCGAGGCCATTACGATTGCCGGCTCGGAAGGAAGCGCCCTGAGTTTCGGCGCCTGCTGCCTGCCGGTGCCCGGCGACAAGATCATGGCATACGTATCCACCGACAAGGGCCTGGTCGTGCACCGGGTGATGTGCGCCAACGTGCGCGAATTCCGCAAGCACCCGGATCGCTGCGTCGACGTCAACTGGGCCCCGATCACCGAGGGCATGTTCCCGGTGGGTGTTCGTATCGTTGCCAGCAACACGCCCGGGGTGCTGGCGAGCATTTCAACCAGCATCGGCGAGGCCGGCAGCAACATCGAGACCGTCGCCCAGCCGGAGGCCAATCCGGAAACGGCCACCCTGCTGTTCAACATCAGCGTGAAGGACCGCGATCACATGGCGCGGGTCTTGCGCAAACTGCGGCGAAACAGCAAGGTGATACGGGTGCAGCGCATCGGCTGAGCGGGCCACTGCCCTATAAGACAAGGAGCAAGAAAGGAGCAAGAAATGAAACGGGAAATCATCGAAACGAAAAGCGCCCCGGCCGCGGTCGGGCCCTATTCACAGGCCGTCCGCTACGGCGACCTCGTATTCCTGTCCGGCCAGATTCCGCTCGATCCGGCGACCATGAAGCTGGTCGACGGTGACATCGAGGAGCAGGCCCGCCGCGTCTTCAGCAACCTGAGCATGGTCTGCGAGGCCGCCGGCGGCAGCCTCGCCGGTATCGTCAAGCTCAATGTGTACATGACCGACATGGCGAACTTCGCCCGCGTCAACGAGGTGATGAAGACCTTTTTTTCGGAACCGTACCCCGCGCGCGCCGCGGTCGGCGTCGCGGCCCTGCCGCTGGGCGCAGAGCTCGAAATGGAAGCGGTACTTGGGCTTTAGCCTGCATGTTGCACCAGTCGGAATCGGCGCTACCTCCAGACAATTGAAACATGCTCGAAAAATGCTGCTCATAGGGCAAATCTGGAAAATACAGTTTGTCCCCGCGCCGCTTCCTATCCCGGCCCTGGCTGGTCCAGGCACGCCTGGGCTTGGGCTTCCCTCAACCCGTAGCTTCGGCTACGGGCCTCGGTCCAGCCCGGCGCCCAGCCGCACCTGTCCTGTGCCATCATCCGGGATACTGGTACAACATGCGGGCTTCTGAGCTGAGGGAACTGAACGGGGTCGGACCCCGGCTCGAAGTTACGCTCCAACGACTGGGCATCCGACACGTTCAGGATCTGCTCTTTCACCTTCCTTTCCGCTATGAGGACCGCACCCGCCTGCACGCCATCGGCAGCCTGTATCCGGGCGCTCGCGTGCTGATCGAAGGAGTGGTGGAGCATTCGGCCATCGTCCGGGCGCGCCGTTCCATGCTGGTAGTCGTGCTTTCAGACGGAACCGGGCGCATCACCCTGCGATTTTTCCATTTCCGCGCCGCGCAGCACCGGCAGCTGGGCAAAGGTACGAAAGTGCGCTGCTATGGCGAAGCCCGGGCCGGGTTCCAGGGCCTGGAGATGGTGCATCCCACCTACAAGCGTGTACTCAGTGAAAAGCACGAGGCCGTCTCGGACCGCCTGACGCCGGTTTACCCGTCCGTCGAGGGCCTGGGCCAGGCCAGCTGGATCCGGCTGACCGACCAGGCGCTGGACCGTTTGGCACAGGGTCGGCTGGACCTGGAGGAATTGCTCCCGGACGACCTGCGCGGCAACCTGCGCATGCCACCGCTGGCCGAGGCGCTGGCCTACATCCACCGGCCACCGGTGGGCGCGGACGTGGCCGCGCTGGTCGAACGGCGCCACCCCACGCAGCAGCGGCTCGCGCTGGAGGAACTGCTCGCGCACAACCTCAGTATGCAGCAACTCCACCGCCGGCAGCGGCGCAGCGCGGCGCCCGTAATGCAGGGCTCTCCGGAAATCGAGAAAGCCTTTCTCGATCGCCTGCCCTTCCGGCTGACTCGGGCCCAGAAGCGCGTGATCCGGGAAATCCACCGCGATCTCGCCCAACCCCACCCGATGCAGAGACTCGTGCAGGGTGACGTCGGCTCCGGCAAGACGGTGGTCGCGGCGATGGCGGTGCTGCGCGCCATCGGCACCGGCCACCAGGCGGCCATCATGGCCCCGACGGAACTGCTGGCCGAACAGCACCTCCGCAGCTTCAGCGACTGGCTCGTACCACTCGGCATCGAACCGGTCTGGCTCAGCAGCAAGGTCACGGGCACGGCGCGCCGGAGTGCGCTCGAAGCCATCGTGGGCGGGGAGCCGCTGGTGATCGGGACTCATGCCCTGATGCAGGAAGGGGTCAGTTTTGGCAACCTCGGCCTGGCGGTGGTCGACGAACAGCACCGGTTCGGCGTGCACCAGCGGCTCGCGCTGCTGGACAAGGCCGGCCGCGACGCACCGCAGGCCCACCAGCTGATCATGACCGCTACCCCGATACCACGGACCCTGGCCATGACAGCCTACGCGGGCCTGGAGACCTCGGTCATCGACGAGCTTCCCCCGGGCCGCAAGCCGGTCACCACCGTCGTCATTTCCAACGAGCGCCGCGACGAGGTTATTGCACGCGTCGCCGCGGCCTGCGCCGAAGGGCGCCAGGCCTACTGGGTCTGCACCCTGATCGAAGAATCCGACGCCGTGCAGGCCCAGGCGGCCGAGGACGTCGCGGGTGAGCTCGAATCCGGGCTCCCGGAACTGAACGTGGGGCTGGTCCACGGGCGCATGAAGCCGGCTGAGAAACAGGCGGTCATGGACCGCTTCAAGAGCGGTGCGTTGCAGCTGCTGGTCGCCACCACGGTGATCGAGGTCGGCGTCGATGTGCCCGACGCATCACTGATGATCATCGAAAACGCGGAACGGCTGGGGCTGGCCCAGCTGCACCAGCTGCGCGGACGGGTGGGACGCGGTGCGCAGCAGGCCTCCTGCGTACTGCTCTACACCCCGCCGATCGGCACGCTGGCCAAACAGCGGCTCAACATCCTCCGCGAAACCACCGACGGCTTTCGAATTGCCGAGAAGGATCTCGAACTCCGCGGACCCGGCGAGGTGCTGGGTACGCGCCAAACCGGCATGATGCAATTCCGGGTTGCGGACCTGTCGCGCGACCAGGAACTCCTGGAGCGCATTCCCGCGGTCGCCGAGCGCTTGCTCGCTGCGGACCCGAAGCGTGCCGGAAAACTGATCAGGCGCTGGATCGGCGACGCCTCACGCTACGCCGGGGTCTGAATCCTGCCTCCGGCGGGATGGTCAGAGCGCGGCCAGCGGCCGCGCCTGCACTTCGCTGTGCGCCACGGCCAGGTCCTCGCGCATGCGGTCAACGAGCGCCAGGTAGTCGGGATCGTTGCGGATCCGGTCCAGCCGACCGTCGACGTCCAGTATCCAGAGCTCCCGGAAACCCCGGTCATAGGCCGCCCTGAGCTTGTCGATCGCCATCGAGGGCTCGTCCTGCATGGCGGACAGGCTGGCCTCCGCGTAATAGATATTGGCGCTGTCGATTCCGTTTAACCGGGCCCGCTTGACCTTGCGCTTCGCCTGTTCCAGATAGTCGTTCGACTCCTGCTCGTGGCCGGAACGCTGCGCGGCCAGCGACGCCAGCGTCAGCGTGAGGAACTCGTCGCTCTTGAACGCAGGTTCGTCTTCCTCGCCGACCGCCGCCGCGAGTCGCTGGTAGGCGGTTTCGTAGTCGTGCTGGATGATCGCAATGAGACCCAGCTGGAAATTGAAGGTGCGGTCGAGCGCGGCCGGCGGGTTCTCACCGTATTCCGCCCGCTCCTCCTGCACCAGGCGCGCGGCTTCCTCGTAGCGACGGGCGACCACCAGCGTCATCCAGTACGTATTGATCAGGTTGGCGTTCTGGTCATACTGTTTCAGACCCTCGGTGAGCAGGCGCTCGGCCTGCTCCGTGTCTCCCAGGTAGACCCAGCTTCTGGCCAGCACCGAAATATCCTCCGGACTGTCCGGTTCCAGCTGGAATGCCCGGTTCGCCATGGTCCAGCCCTCCACCAGGTCACCGTTCTGAATCGAGATCATCGCCATGGACCGCAACAGCATGGTGGAATCGGGCCGGACGTCGATCAGGTCCTGCATCATCTGGCGGCCCTTTTCCCATTCCCCGCGGATGGACAGCGTGCTGGCGTAGTTGATGGCCAGCAACTCGTTCAGCGGATCGAGCGTCATGGCCTTCTCCAGCACGCGGACCTGCTCGGGGTAGCGCCCAAGCTCACCCAGCACGCCGGAGAGCCAGAGGTGTGCCGGAATGTAGTCCTCGTTCAGGTCGATTGCGTGACGCAGCGCGGATTCCGCGGCGTCGTACTGCCCGATTTGCCAGCGGGCGAGGCCCAGCGCCGCAAACGCTTCAGCGGATTGCGGATCGATCGCCAGCGCCTTTTCGATCATCGCCTGCGCTTTCTCGGTCGCCTTCACCGGGCGTACGTTTCCGTACTGCGCCAGCAGCAGCCAGGTATCGGCCATCGCGGCATACGCCGGTGCGAACCCCGCGTCGTGCTCCAGCGAGGTGGCGAACAGTTCGATGGCCTTCTGCAGTTCGGCCGGCGATCTGCGCCACCAGTGCAGCCGGCCGGTGCGATAAGCCTGCGCCGCCGCCAGGCTGTCGGTGCGCGTCGCCGGCTTCGACTCGAGGCCGTCGAACGAATCGACCAGGGCCTCGGCGATGTTGCTGGCCACTTCGTCCTGGATCTCGAACAGATCGGTGACCTTGCGGTCGTAGAACTTCGACCAGATGTGGAATCCGTCCTCTACGTTGATCAGCTGGGCGGTCAGGCGGACCCGGTCCCCGGACGTGCGCACACTGCCCTCCAGTATCGTCCGTACATTGAGCAGGCGCCCGATCTTGCGAATGTCATCCGTGCTGTCGCGGAAGGCGAAGGACGAGGTCCTGGCTGCGACGTGCAGTCCGTCGACCTGCGCCAACAGGTTGAGGATTTCCTCGGAAATACCGTCGGCCATCGCGGCCTGGTCGCCCTCCTGGGACAGGTCCGTGAAAGGCATTACGGCGATCGAGTTCTCCGGCGCGGCAAAACTCCGCTCCTGGGCTAACTGCGGCTCGATGCTGCTCTCGATGAAGCCCGAATAGTACTGGAAGAACACGTAAGCGAGCCCCGCCGTGGCGGCCAGCATGAAACCGAACAGCAGCGCGCTCTGCGAGCGGGTCAGCAAGCCCGCCCTGGCCGTCCGGTACACGCCATCCGGGCGCAGCTCGAGGTGCCAGGCCAACAGGAAGACGATCGGAAAACCGAGGATCAGCACGATGACGAGCAGCGTGGGAATCCAGTCCGGCAGGCGCAGCGGCTCGACGGCGGCATCCATCAGCTGCAGCAGCACGAACACCCCCACCGCATAGGCGCCAACCGTGCGGAGTACCTTGCGGCGGTTCAGTTCAGCCAGCGTGGCCGATATGAAGGAATGTCCTTCGCTCATGAGGTTCCTGTGGCCGCTATTCCATGTGTATCATCTGATAGACGCAGTGAGCATGCGTTTGGTTTCGCCTGTTTTCAACGGCTCGCCGCAAATTCTGGTCACAGCGCCTTGTCGCCCTCCTCGCCGGTGCGGATCCGGACCGCCTGCTCCAGGCTCTGCACGAAGATTTTCCCGTCCCCTATGCGCCCCGAAGCCGCGGCATCGGCGATCGCCTCGACCACCGCGTCCACGCGATCGTCGGGAACGGCCAGTTCCAGCTTGAGCTTGGGCAGGAAATCCACGACATACTCGGCCCCCCGGTACAACTCGGTGTGCCCTTTCTGGCGCCCGAAGCCCCTGACCTCGGTGACCGTCATCCCCTGGATGCCGACCTCCGCGATGGCATCCCGGACATCGTCCAGTTTGAAAGGCTTGATGATCGCCGTAATCATTTTCATGGATGCGTTTCCTGTCGAGGGGTGGATACTTTGACTTTAATGCCAGCCCCATTCACCCGCAAGCGGGTGGCGCCGTTCAGCGTCGGGCCGGTCACTCCGCGGCGGAAGTCGCCGCAAACCGGGGAGATTGCCTACAGACCCCCTCACCGCCGGCGGGCATGATGCATCCATGAAGTTGGCCCGGGTATATTGCCGCGCGGTGGTGGGGGTGACGGCGCCACCGGTAACGGCCGAAGTGCACCTGAGCGGCGGGCTTCCCCGGGTGCTACTGGTCGGCCTGCCGGAGACCGCTGTCCGCGAATCCCGCGACCGGGTCAAGGCCGCGGTGCAGAATGCCGGATTCAAGTTTCCGGAGTGCAACGTGACGATATCGCTTGCCCCGGCCGATCTGCCCAAGGACGGCAGCCGCTTCGACCTGCCCATCGCACTGGCGGTCCTGGCGGCATCCGAACAGGTGGATGACAGCCGACTGGGTGATTTTGAATTCGTCGGCGAACTGTCGTTGGGTGGCGGACTCAACCCGGTGCCGGGTCTACTGCCCATAGCCATCGAGGCGCGGAAGGCGGGACGGGGTCTGGTGCTGCCCTCCGCTAACGGTGCCGAAGCCGCGCTGGCGCGAGGCCCCCGGCAACTCGAAGCCGACAGCCTGCTGGCCGTGGCCTGCTGGCTCGGCGGCGAAGAGTCGCTCTGCCCGGTCCGGCTGCATGAAGGGGCGGAGCCGGGCGGGTTCAGCGACCTGGCCGACGTCCAGGGTCAGCACGTGGCGCGCCGGGCGCTGGAGGTCGCCGCCGCCGGCGGCCACAACCTCCTGTTCGTCGGCCCGCCCGGTACGGGCAAAACCATGCTGGCATCACGGTTGCCGGGCATCCTGCCACCGCTGAGTGAACAGGAGGCCCTCGAAGCCGCTGCCGTCGCCTCGGTCAGCCACGGCGGCCTGGACATCCGCAGCTGGAAAGTGCGCAGCTTCCGCGCGCCGCACCACACGGCCAGTAGCGCCGCGCTCGTAGGGGGTGGCTCGAAGCCGCGCCCGGGGGAAATCTCGCTCGCCCACAACGGTGTACTGTTCCTGGATGAGCTGCCCGAATTCAACCGCAACGTGCTCGAGGTGCTGCGCGAGCCGCTGGAGTCCGGCCGCGTGATCATATCGCGGGCCGCCAGCCAGGCGGAGTTCCCCGCCCGCTTCCAGCTGGTCGCCGCGATGAATCCCTGCCCCTGCGGCTACCTTGGCGACAAGAGCGGGCGCTGCATGTGCACCGCGGATCAGGTGCAACGCTACCGGGCCAAGATCTCCGGCCCATTGCTCGACCGCATCGACATCCAGGTCGAGGTGCCGGTGCCGGACCAGCTGCCGCAGGCTCATCCGGATCACGTCGGTGAAGCCAGTTCGGCGGTGCGCCGGCGGGTGATCGCGGCGCGGCGGATACAGATCGAACGAGCGGGGGTCGCCAATGCCCTGCTGGACCACGCCGCCGTCCGCAAGCACTGCCGGCTGGACGATGCGAATCTTCGCTTCCTGGAGGACGCCACCAAGCGCACGTCCCTCTCCCCCCGTGCCTGTCAGCGGGTACTGAAAGTCGCGCGGACGCTGGCCGATCTCGACGGCGTGGCGGACATTGGGGGCGAACATCTGGCAGAGGCG
>JASFKQ010000059.1:0-18018 GCA_050118555.1 Lysobacterales bacterium | reverse complement strand
ACCGGTAGACCAGGTACTTGTACACCATCCAGCCCCGGGCGCGAAGCCCCTGCTCCAGCGCATCGCGGCCCCCGGGCGCTGCAAGAATGAAGGCGCGCCGTGCAGCGCTGTCCCGCCCTGATGCTTTCGCGTCGACCGTCTCCAGCAGGGCCTCGCTGGTGTAGCCTCCGGGGGAATGCACACCCACCTTCACGCCGGATTCCTCCAGCGCCCGCGTCGTGGCAGGCCCCACGGCGGCGAAGGCGGCGCGGGTGTTGCAGCCGGGCGGCAACTGGGCCAGTCCGTGCGCCACCGCGCGGGGGCTGGTGAAGACCACCAGGTCTGCCGCGGTGGCAGATTCCAGCGCCTTCCATACCTCGGGCTGCTCGATCGCAGCGTTCACCGGCAGGTAGTCGAAAGCCGGTTGTACGATCGCCCGCAAGCCGAGCGGCACCAGCAACCTGGCCAGCTCACGGGACTCCGCGGATGGCCGTGTCAGCAGGGCGTGTGTATAGGTCATGGAGTGCGGGCGGGCTCTCAGGCCAGCGACGCGATGATCCGGCCGGCGCCCTGGTCGAGCAACTCCCCGGCGACTGCGGCGGCCAAGCTGTCGGCCTCCGGCACAGATCCGGCCTGAGCGGCGCGCAGTACTTCGCTGCCGTCCGGACGCCCGACCAGGCCCGCGATGTGGAACGCCTCACTGCGGCGCTCGGCGAAAACCGCAAGCGGCACCTGGCAGCTTCCCTGAAGGGCTCGGGCAACCGCGCGTTCCGCCCGGGTGATGAGTGCGGCGTCGTCGTCATTCAGTACACCGATGGTTTCCATCACGGCCCGGTCGCCCTCACGGCACTGCACGCCGATCGTACCCTGCGTTGCGGCGGGTAACCAGCGGGGTGCCTCCAGGGTTTCTGTGATCAGCCCCTGCATGCCAAGGCGCTCCAGGCCGGCGCAGGCGAGGATAATGGCGTCGTACTCGCCGTCCTGCAGTTTGCGCACTCGCGTGTTCACATTGCCGCGCAGGTCCGCCACGTCCAGGTCAGGGCGCAGCGCCCGCAACTGGCATTGACGTCGCAGGCTGCTGGTGCCCACCCGGGCGCCCGGCGGAAGGTTCGCCAGCTCCACGCCTTCCCTGCTCAGCAGCGCGTCGAACGGGTTGGCCCGCTTCAGCATGACCTCCACCACGAGGCCGGGCGCCTCCTCCACCGGGACGTCCTTCATCGAATGGACCGCGATGTCCGCTTCGTGATCGAGGAGGGCCTTCTCCAGCTCTTTCAGGAACAGGCCCTTGCCCCCGATCCGCGCCAACGGCTTGTCGAGCACGATGTCGCCCCGCGTGACCATGGGAAGAAGTTCCACTTCCAGGTTGGGATGCGTCTCGCGCAGCAGCCCGGCGACATGGTTAGCCTGCCACAGGGCCAGCTCGGACTGGCGCGTTGCGATTCTTATCGTTCGGGTCATTCCAATTCACTCAACAGCTTGCGCAGGCTCGCCACGTTTCGCCTGCTCACTTCGGGTTTCCGGTCGGTGCCGCTCAGGACCGCCAACGCCTGGCCGGAAGCGGTGCGCTCCAGCCCCCGCACATGCTGGCGGGACACCAGTGCATTGCGGTGAACCCGGAAAAACTGCGACGGAAAACGCTCCTCGAGTTCGGTCAGCGACTCGTCGATTACCGTGGTGCCCTTTTCGTGGACCACCGTGGTGTACTTGTCTTCCGCCAGCAGGCAAATCACCCGTTGCACCGGCGTCAGCATGACCTTGCCCCCCACGGTGGACCGCAGGTAGTGGTCGGGGTCCTTTTCATGCGCGCGCCCCAGGTACCGGCCGGCTTTTTCCAGGGCCTTTTGCAGCCGGTCCGCGCGAACAGGCTTCACGACGTAGTCCACGGCCTCGACTTCGAACGCGTTGAGCGCCTGATCCTGGTAAGCGGTGCAGAATATCACGGCGGGCGAAGCCCCGCTTTCCCGCAGCGCACGGGCCAGCGACATGCCGTCCATGCCCGGCATCGAAATGTCCAGCAGCAGGATATCGGGCCCCAGTTCCCGGATGCGTTCCAGCGCCTGGGACCCGCTTGCCGCCTCGCCCGCGACCCTGAATCCGTGCAGGGCCTCGACCAGGCGCCTGAGCCGGTCACGCGCCGGCGGTTCGTCGTCAATGATCAGGATGCTCAACATAGGGAAGACTCAACACTGCGTAGAATTGCTCTTTGTCACGCTCGGTCAGCAGGCTGGCGCGCGGACCAAAAGCCAGCGCAAGCCGTTCGCGGATATTGCGGATCGCCATGCCGTGGCCGTGGGTCTGCGCATCCTCGGGCGGGACCGGATTGCCGATGGTCACGACCACCCGGTCTCCCTCGGATCGTCCGTAGACGCTGACCCGGCCGCCCTCGGCCCGCGTTTGCACACCGTGCCCGATCGCGTTCTCAAACAGGGGCTGGAGGATGAGCGGCAGCACGGCTGCGCCGGGGGGCAATTCCTCGACCCGCCAGTCGACCCGCAGCCGATCGCCCAGGCGACGCTGTTCCATGTCCAGATACTGGCGAGCCAGCTTCAGTTCGTCCGCGAGCGGAATCAACTGGTCCGCACGGCGCATGCTGCCGCGGAAAATATCGGCCAGGTCGAGCGTGGCGGCCTCTGCACTTTCCGGGTGATCCGGTATCAGGGAGGCGATGGTATTCAGGCTGTTGAACAGGAAGTGTGGGCGAATCCTCGCCTGCAGCGCCTGCACGCGCGCTTCGGCCTGCGCCATGACACCGGCTTGCCAGCGACCGCGGATCAGCAGATAGCGGAAGAACACCACGGCCACCAGGACCACGGCGAACACGCTCTTGAACACGAAAGCGCCGGCCGGTTCAGGGACCAGGCCCGGCGCCAGCACATCCGCCGCCAGCCAGGCGGCCCAGCTGAAGGCCGCGGCCAGAAGGCCGGCAATGAAAGCGCTGCCGATCCAGGCGCCACGCGCCGAAAAGCGCCCGGTCCAGCCACTCATCACGCAGAGGCCGGCGGCGCAGAACAGGGCCATCCATTGCGCGTACACGCTGGCGGCGCCCAGCCACTCCCAGCCTGGAAAACCACCCTGCCCCAGGCCTACGAGGACTACCGATACCTGGGTGATCACGAATACCGCCAGAAGCATGCGCCAGTCGCAGAACGACGGCGGGTAGATACCGGCCCCTTCACCACGGACGTCCAGTTCCACGCCCCCGTTCATCGACTCAGCCGAACCGGTCCCTTAGCCAGGCGCTGAGGTCCGCTATCTCCTGGGGACAGACTGCGTGCGGCATCGGGTAACTGTGCCATTCGACCATGTAGCCCATGGCAGCCAGGCGCTCCGCCGCAATCTCGCCCAACCGCAGGGGGACCATCGGGTCGTGCGTGCCATGGCCGATGAATACGGGAAGATCGCGGTTGGCCTCGTGTACTGCGCTTGCAGGGTCCTCATCGTCCAGCAGGTAGGTGGACAGGCCGATCAGTCCCGCCAGTGGCTCGGCGCGGCGAAGCGCCAGTCTCAACGCGATCGCCCCACCCTGGGAGAAGCCCGCCAACACGATGCGCGCAGGATTCACGCCGCGGCTTTCCTCCCGTTCGATCAACTGTGATACGGCGCGAACGCTCTCGGCGATGCCCTCGTGGTCGCCGCCGCGATGCGACGTGAGGCTGACGATGTCGTACCACGCCCGCATCGACATACCGCCGTTGATCGTCACTGGTCGCACGGGGGCGTGGGGGAACACGAACCGTATGGCGGGGGCTCCGGGCCACATCAACTCGGGAACGAGCGGCTCGAAATCGTGTCCGTCGGCGCCCAGGCCGTGCAGCCATATGACGGCAACCTCCGGGTCGGAACCGGTGTCCGGTCCGGCCACCACCTCAACGGTTTCCAGCACCGGGATTCCCGCCTCGCCGACGGCTGATTCGATCCTTTCCATGGCGTATAGTGTATCAGCCCTTGCACGGATCGACCCCTTGATGAACATCTTCCGAATGGCCCTGCCCGACCACGATCGCGCCCCGCGCGGGCCGCTCCTGCTGGCCTGCCTGCTTGCGCTCTCACTCTCCGCCTGTGGCCAGCGCGGCCCCCTGTTCCTGCCCGATTCCCAACCCGGAGCCCGCCCACCGGGTGGAGCGCCTGCGGACGGACAGTCCCAGGATGATGACGAACAGGAGGACGGAGGAAGCGCTTCGAAGGACCAGCGGCCATGAAGCGGCGCCCGGAGCCCGAACTGATGGACAGCCACGAGCAGACGGTCGCGTACGCCGAGGCTGATTTCAACGAGTCGAACAGCCTGTTCACCCGGCACTTCCTGGAGCGGTTCAGTGACCTGCCTGCATCCGGGCGGCTTGCCGACCTGGGGTGCGGCCCGGGCGATATCACCGTCCGTCTCGCGCAAGGTCTGCCCGGCTGGGAAGTGACGGGGCTGGACGCCGGCCCGAACATGCTGGAACGCGCGGCGGAACGCCTGGCCGGCGAAGGCAGGAATCTGCGCATCCGCTTCCGGCAGGCCTACCTGCCGGACGCCTCGCTTCCGCGAGGCCACTGGAATGCGGTGGTCAGCAACAGCCTGCTGCACCACCTTCCAAACCCCTCGGCGCTCTGGGACACCGTCCTGCAGATCGGTGCGCCCGGCGCCGCCGTGCAGGTGATGGACCTGATGAGGCCGGAAAGCGAGGCGGAAGCCCGACGGCTGGTGGACACCTACACGCCAGGCGCACCGGACATCCTGCGCGAGGATTTCTACAACTCGCTGCTCGCCTCCTACACGACCGAGGAAGTCATCGCCCAGTTGCTGCGGGCCAGTCTCGACGACCTGAAGATCGACACGCCCAGCGACCGGCACTGGATCGTTTCCGGCCGATTGCCCGCCTGAGTCGTCCGGTCGCCGAAGTTCGATGTCCCTGGAATTCCACAAGATGCACGGAGCCGGCAACGACTTCGTTCTGATCGACGCGCGCGGCACCGATTTCACCCTCGATGCGCAGCTGGCCGGGCGGATAGCGGATCGGCACCTCGGGGTCGGCTGCGACCAGATTCTGGTGCTGCGGACGCCTCGCGATCCGGCCCATCGCGTGCGCTATGAGATCCGCAATGCCGACGGCAGCCCCGCCGGCCAGTGCGGCAACGGCGCGCGTTGCATCGCGCTCTACCTTCAGCGCCAGGGCGACGACGACCGCTCTGCCTACACCGTGGAGAGCCCGGCGGGCGTTGTCACGATGCGCCCCTGCGCGGACGGCGAGTTCGAAGTGGACATGGGCGTTCCCCGGTTTTCTGCCGAGCAAGTGCCGCTGGATCCAGCGCGCGCGCGACGATACCCCGACGCGCGGAACGGGCCCTACAGGCTGGATTCGCCCTGGGGGCCGCTCGAATTCGGGGCCGTTTCCATGGGAAATCCGCATGCGTTGTTCACGGTCGAAGACCTGTCCGCCCCGGACATCCCCGCCATCGGCGCCTTCGTCGGAGCCCACGAAGCCTTTCCCGAGGGCTGCAATGTCGGGTTCGCGCTGATCGAGAGTCCCGAACGAATCCGGCTGCGCGTGATCGAACGCGGCGCCGGCGAGACGCTGGCCTGCGGTTCGGGCGCCTGCGCTGCCGTCACGGTGCTGTCGCGGGAGGGCCGGCTGGCCCCGGCCGTGGAGGTTTTTCTACCGGGTGGATGTCTTGTGATAAAGTGGCGCGGAATCGGGGAGCCGGTGACCATGAAGGGACCGGCCGAGTATGTATTCAGAGGGACGATGAATGAGTGAGGACAAGACCTCCCTGAAGGACGTAGTCACCGCCTACCTGCGCAAGCACCCGGATTTTCTCCGGAAAAATCCGGAGGTGTTGGAAACCCTGCAGCTTCGGCACGAGAGCGGTTCAGCCGTCTCACTCATCGAACGCCAGGTCGACCAGCTGCGCGCCAGCAACGAAGATCTGAACCGCCAGCTGAACCGCCTGGTCGAGGTTGCCCGCGAAAATGAGCAGCTGATGTCGCGGCTGCACCAACTGACGCTGGACCTGATGTCCATCGATTCCCGGCGCGAGTTTTTCACCCGCCTGGGTCACAGCCTGCTGAACGACTTCAACGCGGACATACTGCAGATTTGCCTGTTCGACCCGGACGTGGCCGGGGAAGCGGGCGACGACGTCATGGGCATCGAGCCGGGCGATCCACGCCTCGAGCCCTTCCTGCCGCAGCTCCACAAGGGCAACACGACCTGCGGACGTTTTTCCGAGAGCAAGATCGAATTCCTGTTCGGCAGCAAGGCCCGCTGGGTCCAGTCGGTTGCCCTGGTGCCTCTTGGGGAGAACGGCTCGGACGGCATGATGGCGATCGGCAGCAGCGATCCCTCGCGCTTCTACCCGGGGATGGGGACGCTGTTCCTGGACCTGCTGGCGAACGTGATCCGCAACCGCCTGGCAGAGCCTCAGCCGGAAGCCCAGCGCCGCTCGGCCTGAGCGCGGTGGACCATACCCAGGGCTTCCTCGACTACCTTCGCAACGAACGGGGCCTGTCACCCCGCACGCTGACCGCCTATGCGCGTGACCTGGCGCGATTCACCGAGGAGATGCGGCGCCAGGATCTTCCCGATCCGGCGCAGGTTTCGGAGCATCACGTTCGCGCGTTCGCCGCCCGGCTACATCGGCGGGGCCTGGGCGCGCGCAGCATTCAACGAACGCTTTCCGCGCTACGCAGCTACTACCGCTGGCTGATGAAGGAAAGCCTGGCGCCGCACAATCCCGCGCGGGCGGTGAAAGCCCCCAGGGCCTCCAAGAAGCTGCCGCGAACGCTCGACACCGACGCCGTCTCCCGGTTACTGGATTTTCCGGAGGATAACGCCCTTGCCACTCGCGACAAGGCGATCATGGAGGTGTTCTATTCCTCGGGGCTGAGATTGTCGGAACTGGCCGCGCTGCGCTGGGACCAGATCGACACCGCATCCGGGCTGGTTACCGTGACCGGCAAGGGCAACCGGACGCGGATGGTCCCGCTGGGCCGCATGGCCGCGGCCGCCCTGGCGCGCTGGAACCGGGTGCGGGGCAACTATGCGGGATTCGATGAGCCCAGGGTCTTCGTCAGCCGCCTCGGCAAGCCGATATCCGTGCGCACGATCCAGGAACGCATCCGCTACTGGGCACGTCGCCAGGGCCTGCCGCAGGAGGTGCACCCGCATCTGCTGCGTCACAGCTTCGCCAGCCACCTGCTGGAATCATCCGGTGACCTCAGGGCCGTGCAGGAACTGCTGGGTCATGCCGACATCTCCACCACGCAGATTTACACCCACCTCGATTTCCAGCACCTGGCCAGCGTTTACGACAAGGCGCACCCGCGCGCGAAGAAGAAATAGCCGCCGCTCTCCGGCCCGACGACGCGCGGCTACTCCTCGAACCAGCGGTACACCACACCCGCAATGGCCGCGCCGGTCAGCGCCGCTCTGAGTATCTCGGTCGCCAGGCCCATGAAACTCCGCCCTCCAAGGACAGGAGCGGACGCGGGGTCATGGCTGCCCCGGGCCTGCTTGCATTCAACGGACCCTAACCCCACTTTTCGCTTCATGCAGCTACAGGAGCCAAAAGTGGAACAGTATCGCGGCACCACGATCTGCTCGGTCCGGCGCGGCGGAATGGTCGTGATGGGCGGCGACGGGCAGGTGACGCTGGGCAACACGGTGATGAAGGCCAACGCACGGAAAGTCCGCCGTCTTTACAAGGACCGGGTCATCGCCGGTTTCGCCGGCGCCACGGCCGACGCCTTCACCCTGTTCGAACGCTTCGAAGGCAAGCTCGAGAAGCATTCGGGACACCTGGTCCGCGCCGCCGTTGAAATGGCCAAGGACTGGCGCACGGATCGGGCGCTGCGGCGGCTGGAAGCACTGCTGGCCATCGCAGACAAGGACAACTCCCTGCTGATTTCCGGCACCGGGGACGTGATCGAGCCGGAGCACGGCCTGATCGCAATCGGGTCAGGCGGACCTTTCGCGCAGGCGGCTGCACTGGCCCTGCTCCGGAATACCGAGCTGGACGCGGAGTCCATCACCCGGCAGGCCCTGGGTATCGCGGCGGACATCTGCATCTACACGAACGAGAACGTCACCATCGAAACCCTGCGGACCGACGCGTAGCCACGGAATGAACATCCCATGTCGCAAATGACCCCCCGCGAGATCGTACAGGAGCTGGACAAGCACATCATCGGGCAGTCGGACGCCAAGCGCGCCGTCGCAATCGCGCTGCGCAACCGCTGGCGCCGGATGCAGGTCGACGAGCGCCTGCGCGTGGAAATTACGCCAAAGAACATCCTGATGATCGGCCCGACCGGCGTGGGCAAGACCGAGATCGCGCGACGACTCGCCCAGTTGGCCAATGCACCCTTCATCAAGGTCGAGGCCACCAAGTTCACGGAAGTCGGCTACGTCGGCAAGGACGTGGAATCCATCATCCGCGACCTCGTGGACACGTCGGTAAAAATGACCCGGGAGGCGGCCGTCTCGCGCGTGCGGTCCCGGGCCGAGGACGCCGCGTACGACCGCGTGGTGGATATCCTTCTGCCCCGGCCCCGCAGCGGCATCGGCTTCGCGAACGAACCGCCGCAGGAGGACTCCAGCGACGAGCGCACCCGGCAGAAACTCCGCTACCAGGTGGTGCACGGCGAACTGGACGACCGCGAAATCGAGTTCGAGGTCTCCGCCCAGGTCGGTGTCGAAATCATGACGCCGCCCGGGATGGAGGAGATGGCGAGCCAGCTGCAGGGCATGTTCCAGAACCTCGGCGGCGCCAAAAAGCAGAAACGCAAGATGAAGATCCGCGACGCGCTGCCGATGCTGGTGGAAGAGGAAGCCGGCCGCATGGTCAACGACGAGGAGATCAAGCAGCAGGCGCTGGAAAACGCCGAGCAGAACGGCATCGTGTTCATCGACGAACTGGACAAGGTGGCGCGGCGCTCCGACTACGCCGGCGCCGACGTGTCGCGGGAGGGCGTGCAGCGCGATCTGTTGCCGCTGGTGGAGGGCTGTACGGTCTCGACCCGCCACGGCGTGGTCAAGACGGACCACATCCTGTTCATCGCCTCGGGCGCGTTTCACCTGTCCAAGCCGTCGGACCTGATCCCGGAACTGCAGGGACGATTGCCGATCCGGGTCGAGCTGCGCGCCCTGGAGGTGGAGGATTTCACGCGTATCCTGACCGAACCCCAGGCCTCGCTGACGGAACAGTACATCGCGCTGCTGAACACCGAGGGCGTGCAGCTGAAATTTACCGGCGACGGCGTGCAACGCATCGCGGAAATCTCGTGGCGGGTCAACGAGTCGACCGAGAACATCGGCGCCCGGCGGCTGCACACCGTCATGGAGCGCCTGCTGGACACCATCTCCTACGAAGCGCCGGACCGTTCCGGGGAGGTTTTTGAAATCGACGGTTCCTACGTCGACGAACACCTCGACGCCCTGGCCGGCAACGAGGACCTCAGTCGCTACATCCTGTAAGCCCCTCCTTGCACCGCAGGCCACTCCTCGCGGACACGCCTCTGCACTTAGGATGGCGGGTATGCGTGACCGTGGAATGCATTTGGGTTTCGGGCGGGCGGCCTCTTTCCTGTGCTGCGGGTTGCTGCTGGCCGGAAACATCTTTGCCGATGCCCCACCGGACGGTCATGACCTGCACATAGAGACCACGACGACCGAGTTGCTCGGTGAGGAAGAGGCGGCCCGGTATCGCAGGATCGTGCCGACGGAAAAAACGATCAGTTGGGAAGTCTATCTCCCCAATGGTGCCTCATCGGAGCCTCCGGGCGTCTTCGTTTACATCAGCCCGAGGGCGTCCGGAAAGATCAATCCCCGATGGCGTGAAGTCATGGATCGGGAGAACCTGATCTATATCGGCGCCAACAAATCCGGCAACCGAATCCATACAAACCGAAGAATGGTGCTGGCAACCCTCGCGATCAAGGTGTTGGCAGAACAATACGTCTTCGATATCCGGAAAATGATTGTCTCAGGATTTTCCGGCGGCGGCCGCGTGGCCAGCCTGGTCGCCAGCCAGTATCCCGAGGTCTTCACGGGCGCCGTGTACATATGCGGGGCAAATTTCTGGAAGAAGAATCAGACACGCAACGTGAAGCGGGTTTTGCAGAATCGGTTCGTGTTTCTCACCGGCACCCAGGACTTCAATCTCCTGGAGATGCGCAGGACCTACGAGCATTACCTGGAAGCGGGTGCAGAGAACAGCAAGCTGATCGTGGTGCCGGGCATGTCGCACGATCTGCCCGACGCGGCCTACCTTACCGAGGCGGTGGACTTTCTGCTGGGCGGGGACCCGCCGTAATGCCATGGCGGCACGGCGACGGCGCTTACCGCGCGTACCCCCATTTCTCGACCCACTTGTCCAGCGATTCGAAACTGGATCCAATCCATTGCTCGAAGTGCTTCCATTTGCCGATGGATGAAGCGTACAGCGGCTGGATCACCTGGGAAGCACTCGGCGTGGCGACGTCGCGGGCCCGGGCGGTGGATTGGTAATCGCGGAGCGCGTCTTCCCAGGCCAGCCCGAGGAATTCGATCAGCGGCCTCACCTCATCGTCGAAGTTCACGATCACCTCTTCGTAGCGGATGAAATGCATCGGCAAGTCGCTTGCTTCGTGGACGCCGACGATCACGTTCATGACCTGGTCGTAAAACGCAGCGGCGGTCTCCAGCCTGAGCATCTGGAACATCGCCGCGTTCATCCCGAATTTCTGTTGGAATGCGCTGAAGACGCAATCCCTCGGGTCCCGCAGGGCAACGATGATCCTGGCCGCGGGGAACAGCTTGCTGATGTGGAGGAGAGCGAAGGCGTTCAGGGGCATCTTGTCGACCGTGACCGCCGACCGCTGCTCCGCTCCCGTTTCCTCTTCCACCCTGGACCAATAGGCGCGGCGCAGCGCCTGTAGCGTATCTTCGTCCGCGTTCTGCAACGCTTTCAACCCCGCTTCGTTCGCGGGAAACGCTTCGAAGGCATCTACCAGGTTCGGCTTTTCTTCCAGAACGGTGATCCGGGAATGCGAAGACAGGATCTGGTCGAGCAACGTGGTTCCCGAGCGTGGGAACCCGATCAGGAAGACCGGTGACTCGGGCTGCTCGTCACCGGTGGAAAAATCGAATTCGGAAATCGCTTTCTCGACGCTGCGGAATGCGGCCGGAGAATACATCAGATCGGCGTTCTGCATTGCCGGCTGGTAGTGTCGATGAAGTAGTTCATTCGCACCGCGGTAGAGGATGAACGCCATTTCGTGGTTGCCGAGGGACTCGTGGGCGAAGGCGCATTTCCCGGCCAACGTCGCACGATCCATCGGTGGCAGATGGGGCGCCTGCAAGAGTGGCGTCAGCAGATCGATCACTTGCGCGTATTCGTTGTGCCGGGCCGCCACATTTGCCAGTGTGAGGCGAGCGACATAGTGGTTCGGCGCGACTTCCATGGCCCTTTCCGCGTACCGCTTCGCCGCCTCCGTATCGTGCTGTTTCTCCAGGATGCTCGACAGGTTGGCCAGCGCATCGGCCTGCCGCGGTTGTTGCCGGATGACCTCCAGATAGAGGCGCTTCGCCTCGTCGTACTTCTGCTGTTGCTGGAAGAGAACCCCCAGGTTCTGCCGGGCGTAGTAATACTGCGGGTCGATCTCCAGCGCCTTGCGGAACAAGGACTCCGCCTCCCGGTCATTGCCGAGTTCCTTTTCCACCCAGCCTGCGCTGTTGAGCAGGTGCAGGTGCTGCGGCGCGCTTTTCAGGCCCCGCTGGTACAGTCTCAGGGCCTTATCGAACTCGCCCCGGGCCTGTTCGATCTGCCCCAGCAAATGAAGGGTTTCGGGCTGACCGGGAGCGCGCGCGAGGATTCCATGGCCGATTTGCTCGGCCTCTTCACGGTAACCCTGTTGCAGCAACTGGTATGCCTTCTGGAGCTGTTGCTGGATTTCTTTCGGATGCATGGCCTTAGCGCGTGTCGTCCTGCATGTCCCAGATGTCGTCCCGTGTGGTCAGGTCATAGAGGAACTCTGCATCGCGGATCAGTTTTTCCGCGCGGGATTTCATTTTCGATTGGTCAGCCAGGGTCATGGGCCTGTTGTCCGCCAGGTGCGCGATCTGGTCCGCGTTCATTTGCCATTTCAGGGCGAAGTGCTTTGCAACGTCCCTGGGATGGTTCGCCATCGATCCCGGGATATGGTCCGTCACCACGTCGTCGCCGGAGATTGTCCAGATAAACTGTTTTGCCTGGCCGGCCGCCCAGACCTTCGCAACAAGAAATTTGTTCGGCGCGACCCAGACGGGCGCCGCCTCGATGGCCGCGCCGGCCACTGCCCCGAGCTTGATCATTTCCTGCACGACTTCGTCGAGCTTGGGCTTGTACCAGGCCTTCAGCGCGTCGGGATCGGCCCTGGGTCCGGTTTTGGGATCATTTTCCATAAATCTTTCCTACAGGCAGTTTCCGTGCTCATCCACCAGGCCCGCGGCCGCAAGCGTTCTCCTGACCGGTTCCAGTTCAGATTCGAAATGGCGCCAGAGCCCAACGGATCTCGTATAGATTGGCTCCCTGACCTGCGCGGCGCTGGCCGTCGAAGAGGCTTTCGAAAGGTCCTGTATCTCGATCAGTTCTTCGGACCAGTCGAAGCCGACATACTCGGCAATCTGTCGGGAGGTGTCCAGGGGATTTGAGACCAGGTCCTCGTAGCGTACGTCCAGAATCGCACCCGGCATCAGGCGATGCCAGTGCGCCATGACCTGGCGGTAAACAACATAGTAGTCCGCGAGTTCTTCCAGGTCGTACGAATAGAAGTAGGCGCGATCGAACAGAGCCTTGAACACGGCATAGCAGGCATCCATGGGATCACGAACGAGATGAATGATCCGCGCGTTCGGAAAGGCTTTCTTCATCAAGCCGCAATACAGGTAGTTGAACGGCGTCTTGTCCACGTACCTTTCCGCCTCTCCCAGCATCCCGACCATGCTGCGGCGGTATCTTGCCGCGATCTCGCCGTAATCGACCTCCAGCGCGGCGCTGAGGGCTGTGAAATCTCCGCCCCGATTGGCCGCGAGGTATTCGTTGATAACCGAACTGAAGGCGAATGTGAAATCGTAGGTCTCTTCCGCCGATCTCGTGCCTTCCTGCCGAACCAGGATGCGTTCGGCCAGGGTCGTCCCGGTACGCGGCAGGCCGACGATAAAGACCGGTGCATCTTGCGCGTCAGAATCGGGAATCCGGTCCAATGCCGCCGGCTGGAAGGTCTCGATGACGGCCCTGATGTTCTGCAGCTCTTCGGCCGGATCGTAGGCGACCAGGCCGCGTTGGACTGCGGCGCCTTTCTTCAGCGTGTCGAATGATTGCGCGTATTCGCCAAGGTCTTCGAGTTCTTTCGCCAGGGCGTAATAGCAGCTGACCGCATCGCTTTTCGACAGCGCTCTGCCCAGGTATTGCCTGAGTGAATCCACGTGGTTGTGGTCCGGCGTTTGCCTGCGCAACGTCGACCTTAGAAGCAGCTTCCGGCCAGCCGGCAGTTCAAGGTCCAGAAAGGCCGAAATGGCCTTCTCCGCTTCGTCGAACTTGCCCAGAAAGAACTGGTTCGTCGAATACTGGGAGAGAAAATCCGGGTTTTTCGCGTCCTTGTCGCCCGCCTTCAGAAGAAAACCCTCGGCGCCGGCGTGGTTGCCGCACTGTGTGAACAACCGCGCGACAGCCAACTGCAGGTTTGGATCATCCGGGAAACGTTCAGCCAGGCCGGCCGCCGTATCCTGGGCCGCCAGCCCCTGGCGGGCGATCAACTGGATTCTGGCCTTTTTCAGGCTGAACTCCGGCTCCCCGTCATCGATGTCAATCGCCCGGTTGATATGGCCCAGGGCCACTTCAGTCTGGTCCTGCGCAATGGCGACCTCGCTCGCCAGCATGTGGGCCTGTGCGCTCTCCGGGGCCTCCGCGAGCAACCTGGCGCTGACCTGCGCCGCTTCCTGCAGACGGCCCGCGGCAACGAGGTTGAGACCGAGTTTGACTTTCTTGAGCGGGTTCATCGGGCTGATTTCAAATCCAGGGTGGCCAATCGAGCGGCCGTAGTTTACCCCGAATGGACTTTGCCGGGGGCGAGTCGCTAGACGTCTTCGCGCTGCAATTCGTCGAACAAGGGCCCCAACTGCGATTCGTATCGCTTCCACAGCTGGACGGAGCTCGTATACATGGGCTGGCGCACCTGGTAGAAACTCGCCGTTCTGACCATGGCTTCACTCTTGTCGAAATGCAAGCAGGCATCCTGCCACTCCAGGTTACACGCCGACAACAGCCTGCGAATTTCGGCTTCGGCGTCCCGGGTCAGCGACTCGTACTCGATGTCATAGATCTCGCCGGGAAACACCCGATGCCAGTGCTCCATCAGCTTCTGGTACAGTTTGTGGAACTGGGCCACGGACCTGAGATTGTAGGCGAAGCGATAATTCTCGGTGGTGAAATTCTGCCTGTAGATGGACAGGCACGTATCTCGCGGGTCGCGCACGCAGTGGATGATGCGGGCGTTCGGCAGCGCGAGCCTGATCAGACCGATCATCATGAAATTGAACGGCATCTTGTCGGTGATGCGAACAGCCCGGTCGTTGAGCCGGTTGATTTTCTCGAGATACTCCTTGCCGATCGATTCATAAGCTTCCCTGGAATAGGAATTGAGCGGCCGGAACAGAAAATGGCTTGCCTCACTGAGAAAGCGGCTGGCGCCCAAACGGTAGAAGAAATCCAGCTCCCCGCCACCGAAGACCTCCGAATGGCTGGCGAGAATTTTTTCCACCAGGGTCGTTCCGGAACGCGGCATCCCGACGATGAATATCGGCCGGTCCGAAGCCTGGCCGGTCACCCGCAGATCCGCCAGCGCCTCGGGGGAGAACGTCTCGGCAATGTTTTCGAACAAGGTTCTGTCGCTGTCGATGGCGTAATTGTATTTCGCAGCCCTGAGATCGTTGCCCGCTTCGAGGTACTCGAATGACCGTGGGTAATCCTCGAGGTCCTCGAAGGCCTTGGCGAGCGCAAAGGCGAGATGTATTTTTCCATCGGCGTCCAGGGAATCCTGCTCGTACAGCTCGAGCATGGAAGCGATATGCGGATCGCCCGGATCCCTGTACTTGTGGACACCGGAATATGTGAAGTGGGCTTGAGTGTAATTCGGCTGCTGCTCCATGATCTTGAGATAGTGAGCCGTCGCCTCCTCGATCTTGCCCTGGGCCTTGAGCAGGTTGGCCATCAGGTAGCGGGCAATGAACATTTCCGGATGCTCTGAGACCAGCCGCTCGAAGATAGCCAGAGCCCGCTTCGTTTTGCCCGACTGCTCATACACGGTTGCCAGGTGCATCCTGGCAGCGGCAAAACCAGGATCGATGGACAGGGCCTGTTTCAGCAAGCGGTGCGCTTCAGCCAGTCGCCCGGACTGCAGGCAGATCATGGCGAGGTTGTTGAACAGCTGTGGCTGCTTGACACGTTCGGCAATCAGGCCACGGTAGGCTTGCTCGGCAAACGCCAGCTGGCCCGCCTCGTGGGCCTGGGTCGCCTGTTGCAGCCGGTAGTTCTGCTGGCTCGAAAGCGGCTGCCTGCCCCGGGGTGTTCTCCGCGGCTTGCGCCGGGCTTTTCCTTTCCTGCTGTTCATGGTGTCTGGCCCCGGCCCGGCGGGTAATGACCGATTATCGGATTTCGTCCTCTTCCCGAGTGCCGGCAAAGGCGCGTAGGCTGTCGTCCAGTAGCGGGCGCCAGTTCTCCCAGTCGTGACCTCCGCTGGTGCTGATTTCCCGGACAGGGTACCCCTTTTCCCTGAGGGTCTCGACAAACCGCACCGCCGCAGCCTCGTAATCCTGTTCGCTGCCGTGGGAGAGGAAGAACGCCCCGGGCTGCCGGGGTCTTTCCTGATAAAGCCGGTTGATGACGTCGAGGTGCTCGCTGCCGCCTGGAGAGTGCATGATCAAGGTCTGGAATACACCCGGCAGCATGACTCCGAAGCAGGCGGTGTTGATCGCTCCCAACGAGACCCCCATCAGCCCCCTGCGCGTGGACTTGTCCGCCCCGGTCCAGCGCCGCGACACTTCCGGCATCAGCTCGCCGACGAAGAACTTTCCGTAATTGACATTGCACATGAACTCCTTGTTGCGTCGGGCCTCTTCGACGTCGTCAGGGTTCCGGCTATCGACGAAGATGGCCGCAATGGGCACGATTCTTCCACTGTCGATCTCGTCGTCCACCACTTCGGCCAACCCCCCTGCACTCAGGTAGGTCTGCCCATCGGTGATGTACAGCTCCGGAAGCGGTTTCTCATAATCGTCCGGGAGATAAATCCAGTATTGCAGCGTGTAGCCCAGCGCCGCGCTGTGAATTCTGACGGGACCTTCCAGCGTTCCCTTGCCTTCCGCCGGGCCGGCGCAGACGGCAAGCAACATAACCAGCGGCAAATATAAATGCGGGCGTTTCATCGGTATCACCGGGTTTTACATGGTTCAGGAGCGTTCTGCAGCCGTGGCAGATTTGTGAATAGATGGTGCTTTTCTCGTTAAAATAATGTAAATTCGGGGTTTGGACAATAATGAGCTTCAGAGCAGCAGTCCAATGCTCTCGCTGGCGGGAAGAGGGAAGAGCCTGATTTTGGGCCTTATGTGGCTCCGCCAGTGTCTCCACAAGCTATAGCACAACTAGGAGATTTATCCATGTATCGGAAAAAGCATCTGTGTCTTTCGGTATCCGCAGCGCTGGGGTTTTCCTCGCTGCTGGCGGTGCCCGGCATCGCGCTGGCCCAGGACCAGGCCAGTGACCAGAGTGACGAAGGTAACGAAATGCTCGAAGAGGTCATCGTTACCGGTTCGAGAATTGTCAGCCAGGACGGATTCGGCCAGACCAGCCCCGTTACCGTGGTCGGTATGGAAGACATCAGTTCCTACGGTCTGACGCGCATCGAGGACGTTCTCAACAATCTGCCGCAAATCCAGGCGTCCAATGTCGCTTTTGATTCCAACGGCGCGACGGGTACGGCCTCCATCGACCTGCGTGGTCTGGGTACGAACCGCACGCTGGTCCTGATCAACGGACGCCGCGTGCAGCCCGGTGGTATCAACACCGAATCAGTTGACGTCAACCAGATTCCTTCCATCATGGTTGACCGGGTGGACGTTCTGACCGGCGGCGCTTCGGCGACCTACGGTGCAGACGCCGTGGCCGGCGTTGTGAACTTCGTCATGCGCAAACTGGACGGTGTCGAGTTCCGCGTTGGCGGCGCCGCCTACCAGCACGACAACAGTAACAAGTGGATCCAAGGCCTGATGGACGAGAAAGGTTTTGAGTATCCGACGGGCGGCTCAGGGCTGGACGGCAAATCCTACAACATCGAATTCGGTTTCGGAACCGACTTCGCTGATGGCAGGGGTAATGCCACGGTCTATGCGACCTACCGCCAGAATGACGGCCTGTTGCAGGGCACACGCGACTACTCGAGCTGCGCTCTGAGCAATTCCGGTACGTCCTGCGGTGGTTCCCAGAACGCCATCGTCCCGAACTTCTTCATTTATCCCTTCGTGGACGGCGAAATCGATTACAGCCAGGGCCTGAACCTTACCCTGCAGCCCGACAGTTCACTGGCTCTCTATTCAGACAACCAGTTCAACTACAACCCGACCAACTGGTACATGCGTCCGCAGACCCAGTGGAACGCCGGCGCCTTCGCTGATTACCAGATCAACGATAATGCAACGGTCTATCTGGAAACCATGCTGTCGAACAACGAAACCGACGGCCAGATCGCCTATTCCGGCACGTTCTTCGACGAAGCGTACGAACTGCCGATCACCAACCCGCTGTTCCCGCAGACCTTCCGCGATTCGCTGGCCAGCTTCTACCCGGGCGCGGATAAGTTCGGTGTGTATATCGGCAAGCGCAACGTCGAAGGCAGGCCGCGTGACGCGGTGCTGACCTACAGCAGCTTCCGCATTGTCGTCGGCGTAAAGGGCGAGCTGACCTACAACTGGGATTACGATATTTCCTATACGCATTCCGGTGCGAATTCTGACTCGACCTACCTGAACGACTTCTACCGGCCGACGG
>JASFKQ010000058.1:0-18417 GCA_050118555.1 Lysobacterales bacterium | reverse complement strand
CCTGCTCGAGCTCGGCGCGGACCTGGCGAATGATCTGCTGGCTGCGGTTGACGTCGTCACGGGCTTCATCGCCCTCGAGCATCTGCCGCGCTCCGCCGATCGTGTAGCCCTGTTCGTACAACAGGCTGCGGATCTGCCGGATCATCATCACGTCGCCACGCTGATAGTAACGGCGGTTACCCCTGCGCTTGACCGGTTTGAGTTGTTCGAATTCCTGTTCCCAATAACGCAGTACGTGTGGCTTCACGCCACAGAGTTCGCTGACTTCGCCAATCGTAAAATACCGCTTCGCCGGAATCGGCGGTAAGTCTCGGTCAATCCCCGGGTCCAACATATGCTTCCACCCTTGCGCGTAATTTCTGGCCCGGTCGGAAGGTCACGACACGCCGCGCGGAGATCGGAATCTCTTCGCCGGTCTTCGGATTCCTGCCTGGCCTTTGATTTTTTTCACGTAACTGAAAATTACCAAACCCTGAAAGCTTTACGTTTTCGCCCTCTTCAAGAGCAGCCTTGATGGCCTCGAAAAATGCATCCACAAATTCCTTGGCTTCTCTTTTGTTGAGCCCGACCTCTTCGAAAAGTCGGTCTGCGATATCTGCCTTTGTCAGCGACATGGTTAACCTCTCAGCTGGGCACCCAGTCGTTGTCCCAATCCCGAAACCACGGCTTCGATAATGGGATCAACGTCTTCATCTCTTAGAGTGCTAGAAACGTTGTTGAAAATCAAGCCTATAGCGAGACTTTTGTAACCTTCTTTTAAATTCTCGCCCTGGTACATATCAAACACGACCACTTTCTCGAGCAGCGGGCCTGCCATATCCTCGATGCATTCCCGAACACTGGCATAGCTGGTCCCATTTTCGACAAGTATCGCAATGTCGCGGCGTACGGACGGAAAGCGCGAAATCTCTTTCGCGAATGGCACATTCCTCTGCTGCACCCTCTCCAGGTCCAGTTCGAACGCGAAACAGGCGCGCCGCACGTCGAACGTCTTCAGGACCGACGGATGCACTGCTCCGACCCACCCTGCTTCCTCTCCGTCGACTCGCACCGTCGCCGCCATCCCCGGATGCAACCAGGGCAGCGTGCATGGCTCGAACACCGGCGGCGCGGAATCGCCGCGCAAGGCGAACAGTCGTTCGACATCACCTTTTACATCAAAAAAGTCTGTATTTCTTGATGTTACAGACCATTGCTCAGGAAGTGCTTCACCATAAGCCACCGCCGCGATCCGTTGGACCTCCACCAGGGTTTCAGCCTGCTGGAAGACCACGCCGGTTTCGAACAGGCGTGCCCTGCCCTGACGCCGCCGCACATTGCGCGACAGGGCGCTCAGCAGACCCGGCACCAGCGAGGTTCGCATGGCGTCGAGATCCGAGGACAAGGGATTGGCCAGCGCCAGAACACCCTGGTCCTGGTGCAGCGCCGCGAGCAAGCCCCGGTCGATGAAGCTGTAGTTCAGCGCCTCCTGGTAACCGGCGGCGCACAGGACCTCACGGACGCGCCCGAGGGAGACACGGTGCTCGCTGGCCGTCCCTACTGCCAACTGGCCGCTGACGGGCGCCTCGGGAATTCGATCGTAGCCGTGAATGCGCGCGACCTCTTCGATCAGGTCTTCCTCGATCTCGATGTCAACGCGCAGCGACGGCGCCAGCACGGTCCAGCCGCCTTCTTCGGGACTGACGTCCATGCCGAGGCGGCGCAGGATGCCTTCGACTTCCTCCGCGCCCACCTCGATTCCCAACACCTTCTGCAGGCGTTCATGGCGTAACGTAACGGGCCGGTTCCGCGGAATGAAGGCGGGTTCCTCGACATTCAGCACCGGTCCGGGTTTACCGCCGGCGATTTCCACCAGTAGCGCCGTGGCCCGTTCGACGGCGGCCACCTGCCCTTCGGGGTCCACGCCGCGCTCGAAGCGATGCGAGGCGTCGGTCTGCATTCCGTAGGCGCGGGCCTTGCCCATGATGGTGCCGGGCTTGAACCAGGCGCTCTCGAACAGGATATCCGTGGTCGTTTCGCTCACACCGCTGTCGAGCCCGCCCATGATGCCGGCGATCGCCACCGGGCCACTGCGGTCGCAGATGGCCAAGACCGACTCGTCCAGGTCGACCTCCGACTCGTCCAGCAGAACCAGCTTTTCACCGGCCTTGCCGCGGCGCACGATGATTTCGGCGTCGAGCCGGTTGAGGTCGAACGCATGCATCGGCTGCCCACGCTCCAGCAACACGAAGTTGGTCACGTCGACCACGGGACTGATGCTGCGCAAACCGCAGCGGCGCAGGGTTTCGACCATCCACAACGGTGTCTTTGCGTTGGGGTCGATACCGCGGATGACCCTGCCGACGTAGCGGGCGCAGTCTTCCGGGCTCTCCAGCCGGATCGGGAAACCGTCGTCGACGGCCGGCGCCACGGGTTCGGGGTCCGTGCCCGTGTAGTCGGCCGCGCAACTGGCGGCGACGTCGAGCGCCAGGCCGCGAATGGACAGGCAGTCGGCGCGGTTGGGGGTCAGGTCGACTTCGATGATGCTGTCGTTCAGGCCCAGGTAGTCCTCGAGGCTGGACCCGAGCGGCGCATCGTTCGGCAGTTCCATCAGGCCCGAATGGTCATCGGACAGACCGAGCTCCTTCTCCGAGCACAGCATGCCGGTCGACTCGACCCCACGCAGCTTTGCGCGCTTGATCCGGAAATCGGGCCCGAGCCTTGCGCCGACGCGCGCCAACGGCACGCGAATGCCCGTGCGCGCATTCGGGGCGCCGCAGACGATGTTCAGGGGTTCGCCGCTGCCATCGTCGACGCTGCAGACCGACAGCTTGTCGGCGTTCGGGTGCGGTTCGCAGGTGGCAATTTCAGCCACCACCACGTCGGTGAAGTCGCCCGCCACGGGCCGCACCGAATCGACTTCGAGGCCGGCCGCGGTGAGGCGCTCAGCCAAAGCGGCCGCGTCGAGGTCGATCGCGACCCACTTTTTCAGCCATTGGACGTTGAATTGCATCGTTCAGCCCTGCCCCGTCGACTCAGTGGAACTGCCGCAGAAATTCGAGATCGTTTTCGAAGAACTGCCGGATGTCCGCCACGCCGTAGCGCAGCAGGGCCAGTCGTTCAATACCCATGCCGAATGCATAGCCCGTGTAGCGTTCCGGGTCCACGTCGCAGGCACGCAGCACGTTGGGGTGCACCATGCCGCAACCCAGAATCTCCAGCCAGCCGGGCTCTGAGCCGTCGCCTTTGTCCCACCCGATGTCCACCTCGGCGGACGGCTCGGTGAACGGGAAGTAGGATGGCCGGAAACGCATGGCCAGCGAGCGCTCGAAGAAGGCATTGACGAAGGTGTGCAGCACGCCCTTCAGGTCCGCCATGCTCACATCCTCGGCCACGAGCAGGCCTTCCACCTGGTGGAACATGGGAGTGTGGGTCTGGTCGGAGTCGCTGCGGAACACCTTGCCGGGCGCGATGATCCTGAACGGCGGCTTGCTGTGTTCCATCACGCGTATCTGCACCGGTGAGGTGTGCGTGCGCAACAGGCGGCCGTCATCAAAATAGAACGTGTCGTGCATCGCGCGCGCAGGGTGGTGTGGCGGGAAATTGAGCGCCTCGAAATTGTAGTGGTCGTCCTCGACCTCTGGTCCGGTCGCGACGTCGAAACCCAGCTTGGTGAAGATCGAAATGGCCCGCTCCATGGCCATCGTAACCGGGTGCAGACCACCTCGTTTCTCGCCGCGCCCGGGCAGCGTCACGTCGACCCGCTCGCTCAGCAGGCGCTGCTCCAGCGCCTGCGCCTCGAGCACCTGCTTGCGCTCCGCGATGGCCGCGTTGAGGGCGTCGCGCGCGGCATTGACCGATTGCCCGAAAGCCTTGCGTTGTTCGGGCTCCATCGCGCCCAGGGACTTGAGCTGCGTGGTGATTTCGCCTTTCTTTCCCAGGTAGCGGACGCGCAGGTCGTCCAGCTCCTGCAGATCGGAACTCGCCCGGATTTCGGTTAATGCTCGTTGTTGTAGTTCGGTAACCGCGTTCACTTCCGCTTCCTAATGGCCGCCCGCCACGCAGGCTGCTGCAGGGTCCCCCGGTTCAGCGAATGTGTTCGCGGCGATGGGATGGGTGAGCAGGAGTCCGCTCACACCGCCGGCACCAGGACCGGGACGTACCTGGCGGGAGCCGGATGACCGGCCCCCGACTTGATGATTGGCCGCCGCCCGGGTCAGCCCAGGCTGGCTTTCGCTTTCTCGGCCAGGGCGCCGAAGGCGGCCTTGTCATGCACCGCGAGATCGGCCAGGACCTTGCGGTCAACTTCGATCTCCGCCTTGTTCAGGCCGTCGATGAAACGGCTGTAGGACAGGCCGAAATCACGCGCGGCGGCGTTGATACGAACAATCCACAGCTGACGGAACTGACGCTTGCGCTGGCGGCGGTCACGATAGGAATACTGACCGGCCTTGGTGACCGCCTGCTTGGCGACACGGTAGACCTTGCGCCGCGCGCCGTAGTAACCCTTGGCTTCCTTCAGGACCTTCTTGTGACGGGCGCGCGCCTGAACTCCACGTTTGACTCTCGACATGGTTCAGCCCTCCCCTACGAATGCGGCAGCAAGCGCTTCACGGCTTTATGGTCGGCGGCACTGATCATGTCAGTACCGCGCAGACCGCGCTTACGCTTCTGGTCTTTCTTGGTCAGGATGTGGCTGTGGTAGGCGTGGCCACGCTTGAAGCCGCCGGAAGCGGTTTTCTTGAAGCGCTTGGCCGCACCCCGGTTGGTTTTCAACTTGGGCATGGTTTGCTCCTTTTTTGTCCTTCGTGAAGGACGCTACATGTCACGTTGACCAAGCGGCCCGGGGGCGCTTGAGGGCTTGGCCACGCTTCTTGGGTACCCGCGGCTGTCCGCGGGGGCCGTATTGTGAGCCTAATCGACTATTTTATCAAGCTTTTCGCAGTAACGGACCCGGATGGGGAGCGAACCTCCCCGTCGCTTGCGGGGGCCGTTCCCGTGGCGCCCGGATCAGTATTTGCGCGGGGCGATCATCATCACCATCTGGCGACCTTCCATACGCGGTCGCTGCTCCACGGTGATGTCCTCGCCGAGCTCGGTCTCGATGCGTTCCAGCATGGCGGCGCCAAGCTCCCTGTGCGCCATCTCGCGTCCCCGGAAGCGAAGCGTCAGTTTCACCTTGTCGCCTTCATCCAGGAAGCGCCGAACATTACGCATCTTGACCTGGTAGTCGGCTTCCTCGGTACCGGGACGGAACTTGACTTCCTTGACCTGGATGAGCTTTTGCTTCTTTTTGGCCTGGGAGGCTTTCTTGGCCTGTTCAAACTTGAACTTGCCATAATCCATGATGCGGCAAACCGGTGGCTCTCCATTAGGAGCGATCTCCACCAGGTCCATTCCTTCCTCTTCCGCCATTTCCAGGGCCGCGTTGATATTCATGATCCCGGCCTGGTCTCCGTCCGATCCGATTACGCGGACCTGCGGCGCGGTAATTGCTTCGTTGCGCCGCGTTTCTTTATTAGCTGCGATGTGTATATCCTCTTGTCAGTTTAAGGTTCGTCCCCGCCGTCCCACATCACCGGCGAGGTGCTGTGCAAAATCCGTCACCTTCATGCTGCCCAGGTCTTCACCCGAGCGCGCCCTGACGGCGACAGTGCCACCCTCGACCTCGCGGTCGCCGACAACGAGCAAATAAGGGACCTTGGCCAGGGTGTGCTGCCGAATTTTAAAGCCGATCTTCTCGTTTCTCAAGTCAGTTTCGACCCGGAAGCCTTGATTTGCAAGGGTTTCAGCTACGTTTTTGCAATACTCTTCCTGCTTTTCCGTGATGTTCAGCACCACGGCCTGCACCGGCGCCAGCCAGGGCGGCAGCGCTCCGCCGTAATTCTCGATCAGAATGCCGACGAAACGCTCCAGCGAACCGAGAATCGCCCGGTGCAGCATGACCGGTACCTGTTTCGAGCTGTCTTCGTCCACATAGGCCGCTCCCAGACGCCCCGGCATATTGAAATCGAGCTGCAGCGTACCGCATTGCCAGACGCGCCCGATGGTGTCCTTCAGCGAAAATTCGATTTTCGGGCCGTAGAAGGCGCCCTCCCCGGGATTCTCTTCCCAGTCGATGCCGGCTTCGTCCAGCGCCTGCGCCAATGCCTGTTCGGCCTGGTCCCAGATCTCATCGGCGCCGATACGTTTTTCCGGTCGGGTGGACAGCTTGACCAGCACCTCGTTGAAGCCGAAATCGGCGTATATCTTGTACAGCAGTTCGATGAACGCTTCGGATTCGGATTCGACCTGCTCTGGTGTGCAGAAGATGTGCGCGTCGTCCTGCTTGAAGGCGCGGACGCGCATCAACCCGTGCAGCGCGCCTGACGGCTCGTTGCGGTGGCAGGAGCCGAACTCGGCCATGCGCAGCGGCAGGTCACGGTAACTCACCAGACCCTGGTTGTATATCTGGATATGGCATGGGCAGTTCATCGGCTTGATCGCGTAATGGCGGTTCTCCGAGTCCGTCAGGAACATCTCTTCGCTGAACTTCTCGGCGTGTCCGGACTTTTCCCACAGCTTGATGTCGACGATCTCCGGCGTATTGACCTCCTGGTAGCCGTGCTGGCGGAGCTGGCTGCGGACATAGTCCTGTACGAGCGTGTAAATGCGCCAGCCCCTGTCATGCCAGAACACCATACCGGGCGCTTCTTCCTGGAAATGGAACAGGTCCAGTTGCTTGCCGAGCCTGCGATGATCGCGCTTCTCAGCCTCTTCCAGGCGCTCGAGGTACTCCTGCAGTTCCTTCTTCGTCGCCCAGGCCGTGCCGTAGATGCGCTGCAGCATCTCGTTGTCGCTGTCGCCGCGCCAGTAAGCGCCGGCCAGCTTGGTCAGCTGGAATTCGCCCAACCGGCCGGTGTCGGGCACGTGCGGCCCGCGGCAGAGGTCGACGAAATCGCCCTGGCGGTAGACACTGATCTCCTCGTCTTCGGGCAGGTCTTCGATGATCTGCGCCTTGTATTCCTCGCCTTGCTGGCGAAAGAACTGGATGGCCTGGCCGCGCGGCCAGACCTCACGCGTCACCGGCAGCGCATCCTTGGCGATACGGCGCATCTCGGCCGCGATGCGGTCGAGGTCGTCCGGCGTGAATCCCGGCGGGTAGGAGAAATCGTAGTAGAAGCCGTTTTCGATCACCGGTCCGATGGTCACCTGGGCCTCGGGGAACAGGCGCTCGACCGCCTGGGCCAGCAGGTGGGCCGTCGAGTGGCGCAGCACTTCCAGACCTTCCGGGTCCTTCGCGGTGATGATGCGCAGGCTCGCGTCGTCGTCGATCAGGTGGCTGGCGTCGCGCAGCCGGCCGTCGACCTCGCCGGCCAGCGTGGCCTTGGCCAGTCCGGGGCCGATGTCCTTTGCGACATCCATTACGGTGACCGGGTGGTCGTAGGTTTTCTGGCTTCCGTCAGGTAGCGTGATCGCCGGCATGACGTATTACTCCTTCAGTGATTTTCCCGGGTTTCCTCTGGAATTTGCCCGGCCCGATTTTCCGTGGGCCAGATACAAAAAAAGGCGCAAAGCGCCCTTCTACGCGCTTTGCCGCAGACTGCGTCAGGTGGTAGTTCGCGTTGAGTCGACCATGGCACCATTGTAGCGGCAAGAGCTGCTTCAAACCACTTTTTCCTCGCACAGGAACAACCTGCGGCTGCTGCATTGCGCCGTGCGGCACGGCACTCGCCGATGCAGCCAGCGAGCGTATGGGAATGGCGACGTCGGAATCAGACTGAACGATGTGGATCGGCGGACCGGTCAACGGTCCGCCCATCCGGAATCTGGTGGGCACGACTGGGATCGAACCAGTGACCCCTGCGATGTCAACACAGTGCTCTACCGCTGAGCTACGCGCCCTTTTGATAATCCCGATTATAGCAAGCGGGCTGCCGAACCGGGGCGCGAAATTTAACACGGGAACCGGCCTGTAACAAGCCGTGATTCACGGCCGGATCGTGTGGGACCTCGCGGTGGCGGAGCGACCCACTGCGTTCGTTGATGCAGCCGCGCAATCTCCGTAGACTCGGGCGATGCCCCGCAAGAAGCGACCTGCCCCCAAATCTGCACCGAACCGGGCTGCCGGGATGCCCGCCAGGACGGTTTCGCGCGCAGGGCAAAGCCCGCTGCCCGGCTGGGAGTCCTTTCGGGACGATGTACTGCCCCTGATCGTGCTTGCCGCTGTTACGCTTCTCGCCTACGGCAATGCCGTCCACAACAGTTTCGTATTCGACGACCAGTTCTTCCTGGACGCAGCGCGTGCTTCGTCGGGCGGACCGCTGGATTTTTGGCACTTTTTCACGCAGGACGTCTGGGCCGCTTACGGTTTCGAAGCCGGATTGTATCGCCCACTGTTCGCCTGCTTTATTGCCGTGCAGAGCCGGATTTTCGGCGATTGGGCGGCTGGATATCACCTGGTTAACGTCCTCTTACACGTGATCGTGACCCTCGCCGTTTACGGTCTGCTGCGTCACCTGCTGTCGCTGCACGGTCATGTCAGGCCCCATCGTTCGCTTGCTGCAGCCCTGGCCGCCGGTGTATTTGCGGTGCATCCGGTCAATGCCGAAGTCGTGAATTCCGTCTTCAACGGGTCGGAGATGTTGGTTTCGATCGGCGTGGCCTGCGGGTTGCTGTGGTTTCTCAAAAGGCTCGAGCCGGCGCCGGCCAGGGCCTGGACGGGCCTGGGCATCGTCTACCTGTTGATCCTGTTATGCCGGGAAAGCGGTGCAACGCTGCCTGGCCTCGCGGTCATCCTGATCTGGACCTACTCACCCGGCCCCTGGCAGGCGCGGTTCCGTCGCAGTATTCCGGTACTGGCGTTGCTCATCCCTCTGGGAATCTATTTCCTCATGCGGACGCATGCCCTGGGCGGCACATCCGGTACAGGTCTGACCGATCTCTCGGGCGCCCTGCCCGTCCCGACGACGACCGTCGAATCGGACATTACCAGGCAGTATGACTTCGGACTGGACCGAATCCCGCGCGCCGCCCAGGTCTGGTTGGCGGGCCTGCAAAAGATTTTCTGGCCGTACCCGCTGCGAATTTACCCATCGTGGAGGACCGTGCCGATCTGGCTGGCGCTCGCCGCGCAGGCCCTGCTGCTTGCAGCCGCTCTCTGGGGTTATCTGAGAAAGCACACGGCCGCGCTGGCCGCTCTCGGCTTTTACTATGTCGCCTGGCTTCCGGCGAGTCGCGTCATCGGGGAAGTCGGCTCCGCGCCGATTCTGGCCGAGCGATACCTGTACCTGCCATCGATCGGGCTGTCGATTCTCTTGGCCGTCGCGCTCGTATTGGCCCTGCAGAAGTTCAAACCCTACCTTGTGGCGATGCCCGTGCTGCTCGTGATCGTGGCATTGACGCTCCTCGCGCGGAACCGTAACGAGGACTGGTCCAGCGAGGTGGCCCTGTTCGAACGCGAATACGCCTACGGACAACCCAACCTGCAGACGCTGCGCCTGGTGGTGCAGGCCGAATACCTGGCGGGGAACAGCGCCCGGGCCGCCGCGATTTGCGATGAGCATCGCGACCAATTCGGCTACGGCCTGCTGTCGAATCGCTGCGGGATCGCGTACGAGAGCCTCGGCCGGTTCGGCGATGCCGAATCGGCCTTCAAGGCGGCGGCAAAGAACAGGAAAACGGTTGCGGCCGCGAACCAGAACCTCGGAGATTTCTATCTGCGGCGGGGCCGCCGGGACGAGGCCATTGAACACTTCGAGGAGGCCATCGAGGCGGAGAGTTCGCCTGCCATGCGGAAATTCAGAAGCGCCTGGATGCTGTTCGCGCTCTATCCCGTGGATCCCGAGCGGCGCCGGGAAGCGCAAGAACACCTCGAACACGCCTTGCAGCTGCAGCCCGGACTGGTGCCGGCACTGCAACTGCAAAAGCGGGAAAAGCTGACCGACTGAGGCAGCCAGTCCCGCAACTGTGGCCACCGGCACAATCCACGATAGACAGCTGACGAATCGGTCCCGGAATTTGATAAGCTTCCGCCATGCCGATGCCCTTCGTTCACCTCCACCTGCACACCGAATATTCACTGGTTGACGGCACGGTGCGGATCAAGCCTCTGATCGACCGTGTCGCCAGGCTCGGCATGCCGGCCGTGGCCATTACCGACCAGAACAATCTGTTCGCGATGGTCAAGTTCTACCGGGCCGCCGAAGCCGCGGGCATCAAGCCGATCGTCGGTTCCGACGTGCTGCTGCGCTCGCCCGAGGATCCGGACCACGTCTCCCGCCTCGTCCTTCTGTGCCAGAACCGCGCGGGTTACCTGAACCTGTGCGACCTGCTGAGCCGCGGCTATCTCGAAGGCCAGCACCACGGTATTCCCTACGTGCGAAACGACTGGGTGGCAGACTGCGCGGACGGCCTCATTGCCCTCTCAGCCGGGCGGGAGGGCGACATCGGGCAGGCCATACTGGCAAACCATCCGAACCGCGCCCGGCAGCTGGCGGCCCACTGGGCCGGCGTATTTCCCGATCGCTTCTATCTGGAAATCCAGCGCACCGGCCGGGACCAGGAACCGGCGTACGAGGCGGCGGCCCTGGACATCGCGGCCGAAGCCGGCCTGCCCGTGGTCGCCAGCAACGACGTGCGCTTTTTGAAGAAAGAGGACTTCAAGGCCCACGAGGCGCGCGTGTGCATCCACGACGGGCGCCTGCTGTCGGACAGGCGGCGCGAGCAACGCTTTTCGGAAGAACAATACCTGAAGAGCCAGGAAGAGATGGAGGCCCTGTTCTCCGATCTTCCCGAAGCGCTCGAAAACAGCGTGCACCTGGCAATGCGCTGCAATCTCGAGATGAGCTTCGGCACGTACTACCTGCCGGCCTTCCCGACGCCGGAAGGCATGGGCGTGGAAGACTACCTGCGCGAGGTCGCCGAGCAAGGTCTGAATGAGCGACTGGCCGCCCACCCCGGCGGGCCGCAACATCCGCGCGAGGAGTACGCGGCGCGCCTGGACCTGGAACTCGGCGTGATCAATGAAATGGGCTTTCCGGGCTACTTCCTGATCGTTTCGGACTTCATCCGCTGGGCCAAGAACAACGACATTCCGGTCGGCCCGGGGCGCGGCTCTGGCGCCGGTTCGCTGGTGGCCTATGCCCTCGGCATCACGGACCTGGACCCCCTCGTCCACGACCTGCTGTTCGAACGTTTCCTAAACCCCGAACGTATTTCCATGCCCGATTTCGACGTCGATTTCTGCATGGAACGGCGTGACGAAGTCATCGACTACGTGGCGCGCACCTATGGCCGCGACCAGGTCAGCCAGATCATTACCTACGGCTCCATGGCCGCCAAGGCGGTGGTCCGGGACTGCGGCCGGGTATTGGGTCACGGCTACGGCTTTGTCGACAGCATCGCCAAGCTGATCCCGATGTCGCTGGGAATTACCCTGGAGCGGGCGCTGAAGGAAGAACCTCAACTCAAGCAGCGCTATGACGAGGAAGAGGACACACGCGCCATCCTCGATCTCGCGATGTCGCTGGAGGGCCTGAGAAGGAATGCGGGCAAGCACGCCGGGGGTGTGGTCATCGCGCCTTCGAAGCTGACGGATTTCACGCCGCTGTTCTGCGAAGCGGGCGGCGGCAGCATCGTGACCCAGTTCGACAAGGACGACGTCGAGACGATCGGCCTGGTCAAGTTCGACTTCCTGGGCCTGCGCACGCTGACGATCATCGACTGGGCGCTGAAGTCGATCAACGCCAAGCGCGCCGAAGCCGGAGAGGACCCGATCGAACTCGACCGGCTGCCGATGGACGATCCGGCCGCGTTCAAATTGCTGCAATCCTGCCGGACGACCGCGGTGTTCCAGCTCGAATCCCGCGGCATGAAGGACCTGATCCGCAAGCTGGTTCCAGACAGCTTCGACGAGATTGTCGCGCTGGTCGCGTTGTTCCGGCCCGGTCCGCTGGAATCGGGAATGGTCGGCGACTACATTGACCGCAAGCATGGGCGCGCCGTGGTGCGCTATCCCCACCCGGCACTGGAACACATCCTGAAGCCGACCTACGGCGTGATCCTGTACCAGGAGCAGGTCATGCAGATCGCGCAGGAGCTGGCCGGCTACACGCTGGGCGCGGCCGACATCCTGCGCCGCGCCATGGGCAAGAAAAAGCCGGCCGAGATGGCCAAGCAGCGCATCATCTTCGTCGAGGGAGCGATGGACCGCGGGGTCGAAGAGGACCTTGCCAACCATATCTTCGACCAGATGGAGACCTTCGCCGGTTACGGCTTCAACAAGTCGCACTCGGCTGCCTACGCGTTGATCGCCTACCAGACCGCCTGGCTCAAGGCGCATTACCAGGCGGCCTTCATGGCGGCCGTGCTTTCCTCGGACATGGACAACACCGACAAGGTGGACGAATTCATCCACGAATGCCGCCAGCTCGGGCTGACCATCCAGCCACCGGATATCAACCGCTCGCACCACGCGTTCACGGTGGTCGACGATGAAACCATTCTCTATGGCCTCGGGGCGCTCAAGGGCGTCGGCCACGCGGCCATCGACCTGATCGAGGCTGAGCGCGCCGCCAACGGTCCGTTCACCGACCTTTCCGATTTCTGTAACCGCGCCGATCATCACAAGGTCAACCGGCGCGCCATGGATGTGCTGATCCGCTCGGGCGCGATGGACCAGCTCGACCCGGACGGCAACCGCGCACGCATGGTGCACGAACTGCCCGAGGCGCTGCAGGCCGCCGAGCAGTACCAGCGCGATCGGGAATCCGGCCAGGTCGACCTGTTCGGTAACCTGGGCGAAGCCGTGGCGCCGCACATCACGGACCACGAAGCGACGCGGCCCTGGACGCGCCTGCAGGAACTGCAGGCGGAACGGGAAAGCCTCGGGCTGTACCTGACGGGCCATCCCGTCCAGCTACAGGTACAGGATATCGAGCGTTTCGCCACCTGCCTGCTCGGTAACGTGGACGCACGAATCCCGGCCGAACAGAAGGGCAACCGGCGTGGCACGCCCATGCTCCTCGCCGGCCTGGTGCAGGCCATCCGGCGCCGTGGCAACCGGGGCGGATTCATCGCGATCGAGGACCACACCGGCCGGATGGAAGTCTCGCTGTTCGACGAAACATGGGCGCTTTACTCCTCGCTGCTGAACAAGGATGAGATCATTGTCGTCGAAGGCACCGTTTCGACCGACGATTACTCCGGCGGCTTTCGCATGAACGCCCAACGGATCATGACGCTGGCCGAGGCCAAGAGTTGCTACGCCAAGGGCATCCAGATCTCCCTGCGCGGTCCCGGAAAGGATATCTGCAAGGCGCTGGAATCGACCTTTGCTCCTTACCAGGACGGTTCGACACGGGTATGGATTGACTACAGCAACGCCCGGGCCCGGGCCCGTCTCGAATTGGGCGAAGAATGGAAATTGAAAGCCTGCGAGGAACTGGTCGCCGCGCTTGGCGAACTCGAGATGGTCAGCGACGCCCGGTTGATCTTCTAGGCGGGAAAGCCGCCGCGGGAACCGCCCCATGAGACGTGGAGCAATCCGTCACAGGACACCCTGGTAGCGGCGGTACAGGATCTTGACGCGGCGGACGTATTCCCTGGTTTCGTCGTAAGGCGGGACGCCGCCGTACTTCAGGACAGCGCCCGGACCGGCATTGTACGCGGCGGCCGCGAGATCCAGGTCACCACCGAACTCATCCAGCAACTGCGAAAGGTAGCGGGCGCCGCCGTCGATGTTCGCCTTGGGATCGTAGGGGTTCCGGACATGCATTTCGTGAGCCGTTTTCGGCATCAGCTGCATCAGGCCCTGGGCGCCCTTTGGCGAACGGGCGTCCGGCTGGTAGGCCGATTCAGCGTGAATGATGGCCCGGATCAGCGACTCGTCGACCGCGTTGAATTCCGCGGCGTGGCGTATCTCGCTCTCGAATGAGCGGGTGTTGAGGGGCACCTTCTCCCAACTGATCGAACGGCACTTGGGATCCGAGGCGTAGCAGGGGAAGCGCAGGACCTTGAACTCTCGGTCGGAGGGCGGCGCGACGTTGGAGTAGGTCATCACGCCGTTTTCGTCCACCCACTTGTAAACCTGGGCCTGCGCCGCCGCTGTCAGTACCAGCGCCAGCGCGGCGGCAATGCGAACGGCTTTGACGGCTATCCCTTGCACCTGTGCCCTTCCTGTGTCCTGAACGGTTTCATGTTCGACCGCCATATTCTAAACTCATTCAGACAGTTATTTCACTCTGATGGCAAACATCATCATTCGTTCGGGCGCCCGGCCGGGCACCCAGGGAAAGGAGAAAGCTCATGGGTATCATTGCGTGGCTCATCGTTGGGGGCATCGCGGGCTGGCTGGCCGGCGTGATCATGAAAGGCAGCGGACAGGGTCTTGTCATGAACATCGTGGTCGGCATCGTCGGCGCCGTGATCGGCGGCTGGCTGTTCGGCTTGCTCGGAGCCGGCACCGGCAGCGGCCTGATCGGATCCATCATCACCGCAACCATTGGCGCGGTGATCCTGCTGTGGATACTCAGCAAACTCCGCTGACGCGGGTATTGTTTGCGCTAACGGTGGCTTAAACCGGCAATCCGGGCTTTGGGGATGGTGGCTTCGATTGCAGGGAGTCGGGGGTTCTCTTGCCGGACACGCTCAAGACGTCCATGTTCGCTATGAACGTGTTCCCGACACGTTAATGTCCGGCAAGAGAACCCCCGACTCCCTGCTGGACCAAACACTCAATTCAAGACAGGAGTCCTCACCAAGCAGTGGCTTGCATGGCACTCCGAAGCGCTCAGAGGATACCGGGTGTTGCCTCTCGGGACATCAAACCGTCGGGAACGGTTTAATAGCGAACATGGATGTCTTGAGCGTGTCCCGAGAGGTGACACCCGGTATCCTCCCTCCCCCGTCACATGAGTCGCCCTGAGGGCAGATCACGCCACTTTGGAGATTCTCGAATCAGGAAACGTGGCAGAAGCCACCGCCGTTTTTTTCGAAATAGCGTTGGTGGTATTCCTCGGCGCGCCAGAAATCGCCGGCTTCAACCAGCTGCGTCACGACCGGGCTGGACCATTTGCCGGAGGCGTCGATCTGACGGATGGCTTCCTCGGCCGCTTCGCGCTGCGCATCGTCATGCCAGAAAATCACCGACCGGTACTGGCTGCCGAAATCGGGACCCTGCCGGTTGAGGGTGGTCGGATTGTGCATGTCGAAGAACGTGTCGAGCAACTCGCCGTAGCTGATTTTGTCGTCGTCGAACGTCACCTGGACGGTTTCCGCATGACCGGTGTCGCCGCCGCAGACCTGCTTGTAGGTCGGGTTCGACGTGTGTCCGCCCATGTAGCCCGACACCGCGTCGAGCACTCCGGACAATTCACGAAAGCGGGCTTCCACGCCCCAGAAACAACCGGCGGCGAAACTGGCGGTTTTTTCACTCATGTGTGCAACTCTCCCATTAATCGGATTCTCTGCGCAGACGAATCACGCCCTCCTGCGCCGTGCTGGCGACCAGGCGGCCCCGCCGGTCGTAAATCATGCCACGCGCGAAGCCGCGGCCGCTGCTGGCACTGGGACTGTCGCAACTGTACAGCAGCCAGTCGTCCAGCCGGAAGTCCCGGTGAAACCACATGGCATGATCCAGGCTGGCCAGAATCAGGTCGGGCTGGGTCCAGGAAATCCCGTGTGGCAGGGTCGCCGTGCCCACCAACTGGAAGTCCGAGACATAGGCCAACAAGGCTCGACGCAGCCGCGGATCGTCCTCGAGTTCACCATGCAGTCTGAACCAGATCTCCCTGTACGGGGGCCGCGGAGTCCTGTCCCCGGAATTCACGCGCTGCACCGGCCGGAACTCGAACGGTCCGAACCGGTCCAGCCAGCGCTGGATGTTCTTCGGCAACTGGTCGAGGTCGTCCCTGGCCACGGTGCCGATCGGCTGCAGGGAATCCGGTTCCGGCACATCCGGCGCGTCGAACTGATGCTCCAGGCCCTGCTCTTCCACCTGGAACGAGGCCGACAACGTGAAGATCGGCCGTCCGTGCTGGATGGCGACCACCCGGCGAGCGCTGAAACTGCGGCCGTCGCGGCTGCGATCCACGTTGTAGACGATCGGAGCATTGTGGTCCCCGGCGCGCAGAAAATAGGCGTGCAGCGAATGGACCAGCCGGTCCTCGATGGTGTAACTCGCCGCCAGCAGTGCCTGGGCCAACACCTGGCCGCCGAATACACGTTCGGTGCCGATGTCACGGCTTGCGCCGCGAAACAGATTCACCTCCAGTTGTTCCAGCTGCATCAGATGCAACAGTTCCTGGAACGATTCGGATTGTTTCATCAGGACACCTCGTGTGCAGGCAGAACGGTCCGTGCGAGTTAACATGGTGGCATGCAAGACCAAGTCCAAGAGAGAGTCGTGACGCAAAACGCATCGGAGTGGCTGACCAAAAATACGCGCCTGCCGCAGGACAACCGCCGCTCGCTGGTCTCGCTGATGCCGGGTCTGGTCACGGAGATCGTCACCCGCCAACCACGCGCACTCGGAATTGCCGGTGCTCCGGGCAGCGGCAAGACCACCCTGGCCCGTCTGCTGGTCCACTGCCTGGGCGAGGCAGGCCTGCCCACCTGTTACCTGTCCCTGGACGATTTCTACCTCGGCCGCGAGGCGCGGCAAACACTCGCGGATACTGAACATCGATTGTTCCGGACACGCGGCGTGCCCGGAACCCATGACCTGCCACGCCTGTTGAACACCCTGGACCGGATCCGATCCGGTGATATGGACGGCATTCGCCTGCCGGTCTTCGACAAGTCTGCTGACGACCGCCTGCCGCCCAGCCAATGGCGCGTGCTCGACGGAACCCCCCGCCTGGCCATCCTCGAAGGCTGGTGCGTCGGGGCGCCACCGGCGCCCGCAGGCACATTGGCTGACCCGGTCAACGATCTGGAGCGTGATGCAGACCCGGACGGAAGCTGGCGGCGCGCCATGCTCGGCCACTGGATCGAATTTTACGACGCACTCCGGCCGCGGCTGGACCGCTTGTGGTTCATGCAGGTACCGGGCTGGCAGTCCGTCATCGACTGGCGTTGGCAACAGGAGTGCGAACTGGCGCGACCGGCCCTGCAAAGCCGCGAAGAGGTTCGCCGCTTTCTCGGCACATTCCAGCGCATCGCCGAGCACATGCAGTCCACATGCAGGAAGTGGGCTGATCGCGTGCTCGCGGTGGACGAGCACCACGAACTGCACCCCGAATATGAGGAGACAACGGCATGAAGCCGCCAAAATCGTTTCTCTGGCACGACTACGAAACCTTCGGCGCCAACCCGTTCGCCGACCGGCCGGCGCAGTTCGCCGCGCTGCGAACCGACGCCGACCTGAACCCGGTCGCCGATCCGGTGGTGTGGTACTGCGCCCCGGCGGATGACGTGCTGCCACATCCCGAGGCTTGCCTGATCACCGGGATCACACCGCAGGCGGCTCGTCGGGAAGGGCTGGTGGAAACGGATTTCGCGCAACGGATACTCGACGAAATGTCACAGCCCGGGACCTGCAGCGCCGGCTACAACAGCATCCGGTTCGACGACGTCTTTACGCGCAACCTCTTTTACCGGAACCTGCGCGATCCGTATGAACGGGAATACCGCAACGGAAACTCCCGCTGGGACCTCATCGACCTGGCGAGGATGTGTTACGCATTGCGGCCCGACGGCGTCGAGTGGCCCATGCACGAGGCTGAACGGCCCAGCTTCCGGCTGGAAGACCTCACCGCCGCCAATGGTATCTCCCACGAAGGGGCGCACGACGCACTGTCCGATGTGCGGGCCACCATCGGCCTCGCCAGACGCCTCCGCTCGGCCCAGCCAAGATTGTTCCAGTGGGCACTGGACATGCGCGACAAGGAGCAGAGCGCCGGACTGCTCGATACCGTGGCCCCCAAGCCGGTGCTCCACACCTCTTCACGCATCCCTGCCGAGCGCGGCTGCACGGCGATCGTGTTGCCGCTGGCGGTCGTTCCCAACCAGCCCAAGGCCGTTGTGGTGTTCGACCTCTCGGCCGATCCGGCCCCGCTTGTCCGGGAACCGGCCGAGATGATCCACGACCTGGTGTTTACCGCGGCCGAGGACCTGCCGGATGACGTGGACCGTTTACCGCTGAAGGTGGTGCGCACCAACCACGTTCCCATGCTGGCGCCATTGGCGACGCTGAAAGGCGTGGACGCCGCGCGTATAAAGATGGACCCGGAGAAGTGCCTGGAACATGCGCGCCAACTGATGCCGGCGCTGACGGCCGTTCAGGCCAAAGTCGCAGAGGTCTTTGGAGCGCCATACGCTGCCCCGGACGATCGTTCTGATCCGGACCGAATGCTATACAGCGGCTCCTTCTTCTCGCCGGCCGACCGGCACCTGATGAACAAGATTCTGAAGATACCGCCCGCGGAACTGGGTGGGCATGTATGGTCATTCCAGGAT
>JASFKQ010000057.1:0-18737 GCA_050118555.1 Lysobacterales bacterium | reverse complement strand
CCTTGTAGGACCGAGCCTTGCTCGGGATTGGCCTGGGCGGGTCCGTAAACCCATCGCGACCAACGGTCGCTCCTACGGGGCTATCCGGAGGTTCCAGAGCTCGAGGAGTTCCTGGTAGAAAGCGCACTGCAATTCCAGGCGGTGCCGCGCGGAGGGCGAAACGTCACCTTCGAAATACGATTGCAGAAGATGGTCGGAAAACTCCGGTTCCAGGGCGTGATGCTGAATCACGACCGCCAGGTCAAACAGGGGGTCGCCCATGCCGGCGTATTCCCAGTCAATCAACTGCAGCTGCTCCCCCTCCACGATGTTTTCGCAGACGAGGTCGTTGTGACAAAGGCTGCGAGGAGCCGGTTCCGTGCGCAACTGCTCCACGAGCGGCCGCGCCCTGGTCACGCGTTCCCGGGCCTGCTCGGTGCCCAGCTGCGCGGCGTAGCGCTGCATGGCGGCGAACGGATCGAAATCCGGCACATCCGCGGGCAGGTGGTGCAGCGTCCGCAACAACCCGGCCACCCGCTCCAGCCTGCGCGGATGGCGCAGGTCGGCGCGCTGCCAACTGCGCCCCGGTTCGAATGGGCGCAGACAAATGCCGGCTGAGAGATCCGTGTGCGTGGCCCCGGGCGTCAACCCGGCCGTAGCTGCGATCGCCTGGGCGTTCGTCTCGGCGGCCCGGTCGAGGCCCAGCCGCCGTGCTTCGGGCAGATCCAGGCGCAACACATAACGCGCGCCGTCCCGCTCGATCAGCCAGCTCTGGTTCGTGGGTCCGTTGGAAAGCCGCGAGACCACCGTTGCCCGGGCAAAGCCGGCGATGCTTCCCAGCGCTCGTCGAACCGCTTCCGGCACCCGGCCCGGCGCGTTCACGCCGCGCTTTCGAGCATGCTCGCGCGCCAACTGCGGTAACCGATGACGATCATTACCAGGTAGCCGACGAACAGCGCCGCGGTGAAGAACAGGTCGCGGTTCAGGTACAACCCGACCGACACCGCATCGATCACGAACCAGTAAACCCAGTTTTCCAGGATCTTGCGCGCCACCATCCAGGTCGCCACGATGGCGCCCCAGGTCGTGAAAGAGTCGACATGTGGCAAGGCCGCGCTGGTGTAGCGGGCCAGCAAGTCGCCACTGACGAACACCAGCAGGGCGACAGAGCCAATGGCCAGCAGGTGATGACGCGGCCGCCAGGTGGACACCTGCAGTTCCTCGTCGCCGTCGCCCCGTCGCCGCCACTGGTACCAGCCGTAGCCCGCCATCAACAGGTAAAAGAGCTGCAGGGCGGACTCCATGTACAGGTTGGCGCGGTACATGATGTACAGGTACAGCAGCGTGCTAAGTGCCGCCGCCGCCCAGCACCAGATGTTCTGGCGAATGGCCAGCACGAGGTAGGCGATGGCCAGCAAAACGGCCAGCACCTCCAGCAGCTGAAGCGGTGTCGGGCTCAGCATGGATGCATCACGGCGGGGTCAGGCTCGGCGCCCGGGCCAGGTCCGGTGCGACGTTCAGGTACTTGACGATCAGGACGACCGTGTGCGGTTTTTCCATGGCCAGCTTCATGCATTCGTTCACCGCCGAGGTCACGTCCGCGAAGTCGCCACGCAGCTGTGTGCTCAGCTGGTTGCTGATCACTTCGATCCCGTCCCGTGACTGCAGTTCCCGGATGAAGGCGATGATCTCGGGGATGGGTCCTTCCGCCAGTGGATAAAGGCTCATTTCGGCTACGATTCGCATGGTTTCCTTCCTCGGCCCAAAAAGGCCAGTTCAATAACGGTACATGACCGTGAGGCCGTAGTGCCTCGGGTCGCCCAGCCGGGTGTAACGTTTGCGCTCGAACAACGGCGGTTCCAGCCCAAACGAAAAGCCCCGGGTGTAATAATCCTCGTCCAACAAGTTGCGAACCCAGGCATAGACGGCCCAGCGGCGCCATTGCCGGCCGAATTTCAGGTTCACGGTCTGGTAGGCCCGGGACCGTTCATCATGGCTGTAATCGAAATAGAACGCATCAGCCGCGAAGATGTCCAGCCGCGCCAGCCAGCCGTTGCCCGGGTTCCAGGTGGCCCCGAAGTTCAGCGTGTAGCGCGGGGCATGTGCGAACGCCCGGCCCACGATCTCGCCTTCGATGTCCGCCTCGCGCTTGAGTCCGTACTGGTCGATTTCGGTATCCAGCAGCCCGAGACCACCGTGCAGCAACCAGCCGCCGGCCGCCTGCCAGGCGAAACTCGCTTCCAGGCCCTGGGAATGGCCCTGGGCGTTGCTGGTGACGAAGACGAAGTCATTCGGGTTGTCGGTGAACTGCACCGAGCTGCGCAGCTGCATGTCCTGCCGGTCCATGTAAAACAGGCTCAGGTCCGCGGTCAGGGTGCCTTCGCGCCAGGCGCCCTTCACGCCGGCCTCCCAATTCAGGATCGTTTCCGGGTCATAGGCGATAGCGTCGGGACCCAGTTCATCGCCAGGGCCCAGCGCGCGGGCCAGGCTCGGATTGAAACCCCCTCCCTTGTAGCCTCGCGCAAGGCGCGCATAGAGGCTCGTGGTTTCCGACAGCGCGAACTCGAGACCGAGATCGCCGCCCCACAGGTTTTCCCCGGGATGGAACGCGTGGCGCACCGGGTGGGCCGGGTCACCGTAAACATGGTCGGCGAAGGCGTCCGAATAGTCGGCCTCCCAGCGCTCCAGGCGAATCCCGGCCTTCAGCGACAGGCGCTCGGTCAGGTCGGAATCGAGCCGCCCGAAGACCGCGTAGTTGCTCGACGCGAAATTGCTGTTCAGCGTGGTGTGATCCTCGCACGGCGTGCAGTAGCTGTACGGCGCATCGGCGCTGTCATCGTAAATACCCGCGGACAGGATCGCGTCGGATTCGTCGAGTTTTTGCAGGTACAGGCCCAGGACCCAGTCCGAGCGCCCGCCGAACAGCCGTCCCTCCGGCAGGGAGACCAGCCGGACTTCCTGCGTGAACGCGGTCCGTTCCCGCTCGTCCGAGTACACGTAGTCGTAGACGTAAGGCGCCCAGTAGGCCGCGTCGCCCCATTCGCCGTCAAAGGAGAACAGCACGTTCGAGTGCGCCGCCCCGCTGATGCTGGTCAGCTCGGCGGCGCGGCCCACGGGGCCGGAGATCTTCAGGGACGCGCCCGACGTTTGCTGTTCGTCCCGCCCGGGATGGTCGCTGAACGTCACCCGCCCGTTCTCCGGCGACCAGGCGTCATAGCCATTGTCGAAATCCGCGTAGAGGGTGCTGAGCTTCGCGGTCCAATCGCCCGGGAGATCCCACAGCAGCTTGCCGCGGGCGGTAGTTTCGTCACGCCCGTTGCTGTCGCTCACGCCCAGCGCCCGGTTGTCGTAAAAGCCATCGCTGCGATAGCTGTGCAGGGACAGGTGGCCGCTCACGGCTTCCACCAGCTGGCCGCCGACCGCCACGCCCAGCGCCCGCGTGGCGTCGCTGCCGAGCATGGCTTCGGCAGTCACCTCGGTTTGCGCCGTCGGGTCGGCGGATTGAACGTACACCAGCCCCGCCAGCGCGCTGGCGCCGAAACGCGTGGCCTGCGGCCCCCGCAACACCTCGACCTGCTGCAGATCGAAGGTGCTGCTGATTCCGGCGACGCCGGAAAGATCGATGTCGTCGACGATGAACCCGATCGACGGGTTGGGCGCGCCTTCGTACTGCTCCAGTTCGCCCACGCCGCGCATCTGGAAATAGCGCGCCCGGGAACCGTCGCCGGAGAAGTTCATATTGGGTACCAGCGGGATCAACTCTTCGAAACTCTGCAGCGAGGCCGTTTCGATGGCCTCGCGGTCCAGCACGGAAATGCTGGCGTCCAGATCAGCGGGAGCCTCGCGGCGGAAACCCGAAACCACGACTTCTTCAAGCGGGCCGGGTGCCTCATCAGCGGCCGCAGTGTGCCACGGAGCCAACAGCCCCAGGGCGACAACGGCAGATTTTCGTGTAAACATATCGAGGATCTCAATCGTCGTCGAGATCCAGTCGAGCCATCAGCGGGAATCGTTCAGGAATTTCCTGTTCCTACGCCGGCATTAACCGGATCAGGTTCAAAGGGTTCCTGCAATGCAGATCTCAGGCTCACGCGCCACCCCTAAGGAATGCCCTTTAATTCTAGCGGAACTGGCGTACGAACGAAAATCAGGCCCAAAATGAAAGCCAAGCCCATGCGCGAACACATCAGGAAACTGGAAGCCGAAGCACGCCTGTTGGATCCCCCGGCGGCCCAACGGGACAAGTGGCTGGACACCGCGGGCGACTACGCCCGGCACTTTCTGGAGGATCTGCCGGCAAAAGCGACCTACGTGCGGGACCCGGGTGTAAACGGGTTCGCCCGCTCGGCCATCCAGGACAAAGCGACCGACCTGGACGAATTGCTGGGATTCTTCGGGCGCGAGGTCGACACCACCGGAATCCTGCCCTGCTCGGGCGGACAGATGGGCTACATTCCGGGTGGGGGTTTGTTTCCCTCCGCCATCGGGGACTTCCTGGCGGACGTGAGCAATCGCTATTCGGGGGTCGCCTTTGCCGGCCCCGGGGCGGCCCGGATGGAGGGCGCACTGCTGCGCTGGATGGCTGAGCTGGTGGGCTACCCCGAAACCGCCGCCGGGGATCTTACCTCCGGCGGCAGCACGGCCACGCTGGCGGCACTGGTCGCCGCCCGCGACGCCCACGGCATCGGGCCCGACCGGGTACGGCAAAGTTGTGTCTACCTGACCGCGCAGGCCCATCATTGCGTGGGCAAGGCGCTTCACGTGGCCGGGCTCAGCGAGGTCCGGCGCCGGGTGGTTGGCATGGATGGGCGCTTTCGCATGGACGCCGGGCAGCTCGAACGCATGATCGAGGAGGACCGCTCGCAGGGGTTCAATCCCTGGCTCGTCATCGGCTCCGTGGGCACCACTGATACCGGCGCGGTGGACCCCATCGTGGCCATCGCGGACCTGGCCAGTCGTTACGGGCTCTGGTTCCATGCCGACGCGGCCTACGGCGGGTTTTTCCTGTTGTGCCCGGAAGGTCGGGAAGCGATCCATGACATGCAGCGCGCGGACTCCATCGTGATGGACCCGCACAAGGGCCTGGGTATTCCCTACGGCACCGGCGCCGTACTGGTGCGGGACGGTACCTTACTGGCCCGTTCCAACGCCTACTATGCCGACTACATGCAGGATGCCAAGCGGCTGGAACCGGACCCGGAAACCCCCTACTCGCCGGCTGACTACTCGCTGGAACTGACTCGCCCATTCCGCGGCCCGAGGCTGTGGTTTCCGTTGAAGCTGTTCGGATTGCGGCCTTTTCGCGCCATGCTGTCCGAGAAGATCTGGCTCGCGCGCCACTTCCACGAAGCCCTGTCCCGCCGGCCCGGCTTCGAAACCGGCCCGCCCCCGGACCTCTCGATCGTGACCTTCCGCTATCGCCCCCGGTCGGGCGACCCGGATGCATTCAACCGGGCACTGCTGGAAGCCGTACACGAAGACGGCAGGATCTTCATCACCTCGACGCGCGTCGACGGAAGGTTCACGTTGCGCCTGGCCGCGCTGAATTTCCGAACGCACCTCGAACACGTGGATTACCTGCTCGACCTGCTGACGGACAAAGCCGCGGAACTTGAAGCACCGCCGTCCGAAGTCAAGTGACAACCAGCCCGATTGGAGTACCATTCGGGATAGGTAGAACGACTGACGCGCCGGGTTTACCGGCCAGGGAGATCGAACCATGAAAAGCAATGAAGGGTCCGCAGACCGGATCATCCGCATTATCGTCGGGCTGGTACTGATCAGCCTCGTCTTCATCGGTCCGAAGACACCCTGGGGCTGGATCGGCATCCTGCCGCTCGCCACCGGGCTGGTCGGATTCTGCGGACTGTACGCGCTGCTCGGTATCAATACCTGTAAGGCGAAACCGACCGACTGACCGTTGCCAGCCGGCGGTGCAAACCGCCGCCGGCCCTGGCCCATGTCAGCCGACGGACAATCCAACGACGGACATGAACACTGCCATTCGGCTGCGGCGCGGGGACGCGTTGATCGTGGTCGACATCCAGGTCGACTTTCTGCCCGGCGGCGCACTGGGCGTGCCGCACGGTGACGAGGTCGTGCCGATAATCAACCGCTGCCTCCGTCGCTTCCATGACCGCGGATTCCCTATCTATGCCAGCCGGGACTGGCACCCGGCCGATCATTGCTCCTTCAAGCCGCAGGGCGGCATCTGGCCGGTTCACTGCGTGGCCGGAACGGCCGGTGCGGACTTCGGGCCCGGACTGATGCTACCCCCCGAAGCCGAGATGGTATACAAGGCCACGCGACAGGATCGCGAAGCGTATTCGGCGCTGGACGACACGGGACTGGAAGAGCGCCTGCGCCAGGCCGGTGTAGAACGACTTTTCATCGGTGGCCTGGCCACCGACTACTGCGTACTCAACACGGTCCGCGACGCCCTGCGGATGGGCTTTGAAGCCGTGGTGCTGCGCGATGCCTGCCGTGCCGTCAACGTCGAACCGGGCGACGGCGAGGCCGCGGAGAAGGAGATGCGGCAGCGGGGTGCGCGGCTGATCGTCTTCGACGACCTGGAAGAGGAGGAATAGCGATCATGCTTCGCCCACCGGGCGCACTGCTCACCGACCTCTATCAGCTCACCATGATGCAGGCCTACTACGAGCACGGGCTCGAAGACACCGCGGTGTTCGAGTTCTTCGTGCGGCGCCTGCCCGAAAACCGCGGTTTCCTGCTGGCCGCCGGCCTGGAACAGGTCCTGGACTACCTGGAGAGTCTGCGCTTCACCCGGGCGGACCTCGACTGGATCGCGGGCAGCCGGTACTTCAGCCAGGCCTTCGCGGAGCGCCTGGCGGACTTCCGCTTCACGGGAGACGTGCACGCGATGCCCGAAGGCACCGCATTCTTTCCGGACGAACCCGTCCTGCGTGTGACAGCGACGCTGCCGGAAGCCCAGCTGGTGGAAAGCCGCATTCTCAACCTGATGCATTTCCAGACCGTGATCGCCTCCAAGGCGGCTCGCTGCGTGCTGGCCGCGCCGGGCAAGGTGCTGGTGGATTTCGGCATGCGCCGCGCCCACGGCGCAGAGGCTGGGCTGCTGGCCGGACGCGCCAATTACATCGCCGGCTTCACCGGCACTTCCGCGGTCGAAGCCGCGCCGGCCTTCGGCATACCGGTGTTCGGCACCATGGCGCATTCCTTTATCGAAGTGCATGACGACGAGACACAGGCCTTCGAGCGCTTCGCCCTCTCGCATCCGGACAACGTCACCTTGCTGATCGACACCTACGACACCGAGAAAGGCGCGCAAAAGGTCGCCGAACTGGCGCCCCGCCTGCGTGAACAGGGCGTCAGGATCAAGGGCGTGCGCCTGGACAGCGGCGACCTCGCAGACCACGCGTTCAAAGTACGGAAAATCCTGGATGACGGCGGCTGCTCCGAAATCACCATATTCGCCAGCGGCAGCCTGGACGAGTTCGTGATCGAAGACATGCTGGAGCGCGGCGCCCCGATTGACGGCTTCGGCATCGGCACGCGGCTGGACACGTCCAAAGACGCACCGTACCTGGATTGCGCCTACAAGCTGATGGAATACGCCGGCATTCCGCGACGCAAGCGATCCGAAGGCAAAGCCACCCTGCCCGGCCGCAAGCAGGTCTACCGGCGGTTTGGCGCGGATGGCCGGATGGAGCGCGACTTCCTCACTGTCGCGGACGATACGCAAGCCGGGGAAAAACTGCTGTGCCAGTGCATGCGCGACGGCAAGCGGGTCGGGGCACAGGAGCCGCTATCCGCCATCCGCGAGCGCGCCGCCCGCAGTTTGTCGATTTTACCGGAATCCTGCCGCAAACTGCGTCCCGGAAAGCCATACCCGGTCGAGATCAGCGCGGCCCTGCGGGCAGTCTGCGAGGAAACTGACCGCCGGATGCCCTAGTCAGGGATTGTCCGGATCGCAGGAGCCCTCCAGCACCCAGACCCCCTTTTCGCAGAGCAACAGCTCACCGCTGCCGCTGCACACGTAGGTACCCGTGGCGTAAGGAACACTGTTGAAATAGCAGACCGGCAACTCGTCGAATTGCTGGGCGAGCGCAGGAAACTCCTCATCGGATTCTTCCAGGATCGGCGACGTGTTGAGTTCCGGATCCGGAGCGCCGACCTGGATGGGTGTCGCAAGCTTGGTCATGGCCTTGGCCTCCAGGGGTCACGCATGCTGCCAAAGGAAGGCGAAAATCCGACTTCCTACCTCAACATAGACAACTCTCGCCGCCAGTGTGATGCGCCAGATCAAAGAAACGGTCAGCGGGCTGGACGGTGCAGCGCATCGGCACGCCATGACGAGCGGGCATCACCCCTTGTGCTTCCCCGGTTCGTCGGGGCCACAAAAGAACCGGGGCGGCCACAGCTTGCAGACCCGGACCGGGCGTCTATAATTTGGTTTGGGCATCGGCTCCACAGGAATAGAGCCGCATGTCCGGCTACCAGGTTCACATGGGCAGTGATCCGTAAGCCATTCATCCTGCACGCCATACCGGTGCAGATGTTTCTGTATCTGTCGACAAGGAGTGTCGAATATGAAACCTTTTGCTACTGCTACCCCATTGTGTTCGGACCGCGCCGTGACCACCTGCACAGCGCTCGTCCGCAAGCTCTCCGTGACGGCCCTTGCCGTGGCGGCCATTGGCCTGGCGCCGGCCGCCGCATTCGCCAAGGGGCCGCCAGACGGCCAGACCCCATCCCAGGAGTCGGTGTGCACCGGTCTCAAGGGGGCCGAATACGGGCTCTGCAACGCCTACTGCGAAGCCACCGATTGCGGCGACGGCGTGAACTACGCCAGCATGCACGCGTGCGCGTCGCTGCAGAAAAACTGGCAGAAGAAGACCGGGCTCGACGTGTTCCCCTGTGATTGTGACGAGGGCCAGGTATTCACTGCCGAAGGCGGCTGTGAATGCGGGCATGACCTCGTCGTCAGCATCGTCGATTTCAGACCGCTGGGATGCCCCGACGGCCAGGGATCGTGCACCTACGAAATGGACATCGAGGTACAGAACCTCGGGACCCAGGACATCGTGGATCCCTTCGACGTGCTGGTCGAACTTCCGGGCGTCGGACTTGGCGACTCCGTCAACTTCCCGACCGGCCTGGGCGCCGGCGCGACCGAGCAATCGCTGGCCATTCCGCTCGGCCCGGGCGACAACTGCTTCGATCCGGATTGCGAAATCCAGGCGACGGCCGACCCCGGCAACGTCATCCAGGAGTGCGACGAAGACAACAATGTGGACTTCATGACGATATTGGGTTGATTAGCCCTCCGCCGGGTTGGAACCTCAGCCCGGACCATGGAAGCCCCGGTGATGCCGGGGCTTCTTTTTTGGTCGGATTCGGGGCGGTTACACTGCCTACTTGTGTTACCCCCCTATATGCCTGCTTACGGTGCTGAAAATATGCACTATCCTTCGAATCGCCTGCTCTCGCACCGAAGCGTCAAGACTACTTATCGCTGCATGAACGTTCGGTTGCTCTCCGTGCACTCGAACGACTTTAAGGTCACTCATCAGCTGTATGAATTCCCTTCTGAGTTCCGCCGGAAGATCATCGGGCCGAAGGTGGACAAGATAAAGTGCTGTTGCGTTTGCCAGCCTCGCGCGTTGGCTTCCTTCACCGCACAAGGCGCCCACCGCCAGGTACAGTTTTTCCCATGTGTAGACCAGGCTCATGTTGACCCCATCAGCAAGCTTCACCCTTGAATCATCAGGCGTTGGCGGTTGGACGAGCCGGAATCAGGCTTCCTGAACCAGACAGGTGCGGAGATCGAGGGCATTCGCGGGGACCTGCCAGGTGTCTGAAAGCGGATACCTGGATCTATGTCTCCTGGCCGATTATGAGATTTGCAGACTGACAAGAGCGTGGCCATCTCTGTTCCTCCTCGGCGGGTTGTGAATTCCCTCTGTCAGGGAATATCCGAGAGGATCGCGCAAAGAGACAATCGACCCGATTACACCCTGCCGGATGCATCCATGCCAATTACGGTTCTTTGCCCTTATTTCTATCTTACGCCCGAATTTCGGGTATTGCTTGGGCATGAAAGGGAAGTTTTGTCTGACGTGCGACTAGAGTTGCTTCTGGCTGACAGCGGGGCTTGATTGGTATCGGATTCCAGGTGCGAAACACTTTCCCCAAGGGATCTTGATATACCCTTTTGGTACAAAAACGGCGGTTCAACGACACAAGTTCAGGAAATTCGTCCTCTATCCCCCTGAATTCGCTGCGAAGTGGGCGGCCAGACCCTTGGCCACTCCCTTGCACACTTAAAACCGACAGCGGCTGGAGTGAGCAGGAAAAGACGTGGGTGTCCTATCTGTTTACTGTATTCTGATCACCCTGTTTCCCGCTCTTTCCAATTCACGGCCGCCATGTCGGGTTGTCCAAATGATCGAAGCCAGAACCGGTAACGAGCTTTCCAGCCAATCGCCTGAAGCCGTGGCGCTTTACAACGAAGCCATTGACCTGATCCTCGGCTCTCAAACCGGGGCTGCCGGGGCGCTGGACGCTGCGCTCGAAGCCGATCGGCAGTTTGCCCTGGCGGCCGCGGCACGCTACTTCCTGGAAAAGGACGGCGGCGGCGCCGACGCCGATCGTTATCGGGCGCTGGCGAAGGACTCGGCGATCACGGCGAGCGGGTGGGAACGCGAACATATCGAGATCCTGTTCGGCCTGATCGAAGAGGCGGGCAACACCGTGGACAAGGCCCGGGATTACGTCGCGAGGACGCCTGGCGACCTCTTCGTCGTTTCACAGCTGGCCGGCTACCTGTTCTTCTACGGTGGCCCAACCAAGTTGAACGCCGTGCTCGAGTTGCTCGAGTCCGTCGGACCTGCCCTCGAAGACGACTGGGCGTACCTGGCACGCCTGGGTTTCGCGGCGAGCGAGGCAGGCGACCGCGTCCGCGGACGGGAGTTGATCAATCGCGCCTTGAGCATTCGTCCGCAATCGCTCTATACCATCCACGCCATGGCGCACCTGCTGCATGACGAAGGTGCCGCGGAAGAATCGACCCGGGTTCTCGAGGAGTGGCTTGCAGAGTATGGAAGCAGTGCCCGCGAAGGCCAGATGTATGGCCACGTCCAGTGGCACTTGGCGCTGGCCGAATGGCAAACCGGCGAGCGCGATGCCGCGTTCCGACGATACGAGAAATTCTCCGCACCCGGAACAACGACCTGCGGACCGGTCCTGACGCTGGCCGATTGCGGGGGCTTCCTGCTGCGGGATTACCTGGTCAGCGGCAAGCTGCGGATGTTGACGGATGATACGCTTGCGCACATCGAACGGGTCTGGCCGATGATCGCCCATCCGTTCATTGCGCTCCACGTAGCTGGCCTTCACGCGTCCGCCGGCGATAGCGGCGGGCTGGAAAAATGCAGGCGAGCCATCCTGGCCTCGAACCCAGGTACAAACCGCGAATCATCCCTTGCCCTGGTTTCAGCACTGAATGACTTCGCGGCCGGCGACTACGAGAGCACTGCGCAAACGCTGGCGTCCCTGTCATTCGCGGCGCGAGTCGGCATCGGCGGAAGCAATGTCGAGCGAATCCTGGTCCACCTCATCGAGGAGCATGCCATCGCGCGGCACCTTCGCAAATAGTGCAGTCGCGCAGCGACTCTGATCATCTTTTAGCCTGGCGGCCGCCAGGGTTCTCATCGAGCCCCACTTCGTCAAACAACAAAAACCCCGCACGAGGCGGGGTTTTTGTTGTTTGGCGGAGAGAGAGGGATTCGAACCCTCGATGGGCCTTTTAAACCCATACTCCCTTAGCAGGGGAGCGCCTTCAGCCACTCGGCCATCTCTCCGGAATTCAATTTGTATCGCTTCGTTCGTCGAAGCCTACTGCGCTCCCCTCGGAGCGCGTTACTCCGGGCATCCTGCCCTTCGCCCCTGCGGGGCCGTCTCGCCAAGCTCGACGTTCAAATTCGTTCCGGACGAATTTGTCAGCCACTCGGCCATCTCTCCGGAATTGCGTATTCTATATGCTGGGACGCGCGGGGTGAACCTTGGCGAGGCAATAAAAATGGAAATAAACCGCCCGATCTACGGACGGGTTGACGCCGTTCATTCAGTTTATCGCGAGCGACGCTCGCTCCTACAACAGGCCTCGGAAAGCCGGACTCTCAGGAGTCGCCGTAGTTGGTGGCTTCCCCATCACTCCTTTCTTTAAGGATTCGACGGTAGATTTCTTCCCGGTGCACCTGGACTTCGGGCGGCGCTTCGATACCGATTCGTATCTGATTCCCCTTGACCCCCAGTACGGTGACGACCACGTTGTCACCAATGACAAGCTTCTCTCCAATCCTTCTTGTCAAGATAAGCATAATAACCTTCCTCTGGTTTCGGACACTTCATGTATCCGCGCTCTTGTTATCTTGTGCGCTTATGCCAAAACCATCCGCGAGACGATTTAAATACAATGTGCGGACCAAAAAGTTCGCCATTGCGCCATTCCCTTCGCGCTCGACTTCCCGGGTTAGTTCTGCTCCCCTACCCAGGCTTTGACCGAGCCCAGTGCCCCGTCCAGATTTTCCGGTTGGGACCCGCCGGCTTGGGCAAAATCGGGGCGCCCCCCGCCTCTACCGCCGACTTGTTGTGCCACGAAGTTTATCAGATTGCCCGCAGAAATCCGAGAAATCAAATCTTTACTCACGCCCGCCGCAATCCGCACTTTGCCGTCGCTCGCGCCGCCGATCACGACGACCGACTTTCCAAGCTTTTCCTTGAGCCGGTCCACGGTGTCACGAAGCGACTTGGGATCGACGTCATCGAGCCGGGCCGCCAGTACCTGGATGCCGTTCACGGGCTCGGCCTGACCCACCAATTCGTCACCGCTGGCGCTGGCCAGCCGTGATTTCAATTCCTCCAGTTCCCGCTCCAGAGAGCGGTTGCGGTCGAGTAACTGGTCCAGGCGGTCTTCCAGCGCTTCAGGCGCGACTTTCAAGGTCCGGGCCAGCTGTTTCAGCTGGCCTTCCATGGTCTGAACCCGCTCCACGGCGGGCTCTCCGGCCACCGCCACGATGCGGCGTATGCCCGCGGCAATCGCGGATTCCTCGACGATCTTGAACTGGCCAATGTCGCCCACCTTTTCCACGTGCGTGCCGCCGCAGAGTTCGATGGAGAAGTCTCCGAAACGCAACACGCGCACGCGGTCGCCGTACTTTTCGCCGAACAGGGCCGCGGCGCCGGTCTTCAGCGCGTCGTCGAAGTCCATGACCTGCACCTCGGAGGTCGGGTTGACGCGGATCTCCTGGTTGACCAGGCGTTCGATCTCGCGGAGTTCATCCTCGGTGACGGCCCGCGGGTGGGTGAAGTCGAAGCGCAGGTGATCGGGCGCCACCAGCGAACCACGCTGCTCCACGTGATCGCCGAGCACTTTCTTGAGCGCGGCATGCATCAGGTGCGTCGCCGAATGGTGCAGGACAATGGCCTGGCGGCGCGCCGCGTCGATGCGGGCGGTAACCTTATCGTCCGGAGCCAACTGGCCTTTCAGCAACTTGCCGATATGGCCATGGAAGGCACCGGCCAACTTGACCGTGTCCTCCACCTCGAACTCGAGGCCGTCGCCCAGCAGCCGGCCGGTGTCGCCGACCTGGCCGCCAGATTCGGCGTAGAAGGGGGTCTGGTCGAGCAGGACGGTCGCGCTCTGCCCCGCTTCCAGGGCATCCACTTCCTTGCCATCGACCAGGATGGCCGCCACTTCGGCGTCCTCGACCTCGAGCTGTTCGTAGCCCAGGAAGCGGGTCGGTGAGAGGTTTTCGATGGTTTCGGTCGAAATCTGCGCCTGCTGGCTGAACTTGCCGGAAGCACGCCCGCGTTCCTGTTGTTTGGCCAGGGCCTCGGAAAAGCCGTCGAGATCGACACCGAGACCGTTCTCGCGCGCAACGTCCTGCGTAAGATCCAGCGGGAAGCCGTAGGTGTCATACAGCAGGAAGGCGGTTTCACCGTCGATCTGACCGGAGTCGTCCTCTTCCGCCTGGGCCATGACGTTGCGCAGGATACCCATACCGGTGTCCAGCGTGCGGGCGAAGCGTTCTTCCTCCTCCAGCAGCGTCTGGCCGACCATATCCGCCTTTTGCCGCAAGTCCGGATAGGCGTCGCCCATCTGTTCGACCAGGGGCTGCACCATGCGATGGAAGAACGGTTCCTTCATGCCCAGCTTGTAGCCGTGGCGCACTGCGCGGCGGATGATGCGGCGCAGCACGTAACCGCGGCCATCGCGTGACGGCAACACGCCGTCGACGATCAGGAAGGCGCAGGCCCGGATGTGGTCGGCAATCACGTTCAGCGACGCGTCACCGAGATCTTTGCAGCCGGTCAGTTGGGACGCCGCGCGAACCAGGGCCCGGAACAGGTCGATCTGGTAGTTGCTGTGGTGGTGCTGCAGCACCGCCGCCATGCGCTCCAGGCCCATGCCGGTGTCCACGCAAGGCGCCGGCAACGGCTTCATGCTGCCGTCCGCGGCCCGGTCGAACTGCATGAACACGAGGTTCCAGATTTCGATGTAGCGGTCGCCGTCCTCGTCCGGCGAGCCCGGCGGCCCACCCTGCACGTCGGGGCCGTGGTCATAGAAGACCTCGGTGCAGGGACCGCAGGGACCGGTGTCACCCATGGCCCAGAAGTTGTCGGACTCGTATTTGCCTTTGCCCGGCTTGTCACCGATGCGAACCACGCGGTCCTTCGGCACGCCGACCTGCTGCGTCCAGATGTCGTAGGCCTCGTCGTCGGTCTCGTACACGGTCACCCACAGACGGTGTGGGTCCAGGCCGTAGACCTCCGTCAAAAGTTCCCAGGCGTAACGGATTGCGTCTTCCTTGAAGTAATCGCCGAAACTGAAGTTGCCCAGCATCTCGAAAAAGGTGTGGTGGCGGGCCGTGTAGCCGACCTGGTCCAGGTCGTTGTGCTTGCCGCCGGCCCGCACGCACTTCTGCGACGTAACGGCGCGCTTGTACGGCCGCTTCTCGGCGCCCAGGAACACGTCCTTGAACTGCACCATGCCGGCGTTGGTGAACAACAGGGTGGGATCGTTGGCCGGCACCAGCGGGCTGGACGACACAATCTCGTGTCCCTTGGAGGCGAAGTAGTCGAGGAAATCCTGCCGGATTTCCGCGGTTGTCCTGGTCTTTTCGGCTTGTTTCTCGGTCACGCTTGTCGGCCCTGTGCCTGGTCTGTTCAACAGATTTAATGTGAGAGCGGAGTGTACCGAAAGCAAGCGGGGTTTAGTAATGGGTAGGTCTTGATGGCCCGCGGCCGACGCTGGCGGAGATGGGGTAATAGCCTTGTGTGGGAGCAGGCTTGCCTGCGATGGAGAAAACCCACGCAAATCGCACCCGAGGGTGCTCCCACAGCTGCCAAAGATACCTGGAGGGCCGGCCTCGGGTAGGCGCGGTCACTCAGCGTCCGATCAGCGATTCAGGGCATCCATGGCCTGGTCGTGGGTGAATCCGCGGTTGAGGAGTCGTCGATAAAGCTTTGTTTTTTCCTTGTATTCGACGGGTCCGGCATGCTGCCGATGCAACCAGTCGGCCGCCAGATCCGTCCAGTTGTGGCTCTGTTCATCGAGCGCCGCGCCGATAAGGGCGTCCGACACGCCGCGCGCCCGTAGTTGGGCGCGGATTTTCAGGGGACCCTGCGAGCGCTGCATGCGGGAGCGAACAAAGGACTCCACGAAGCGCTCGTCCGACAGCAGGTTCTCCTCTACCAGGGCTTCGACCAGGCTGTCCGCATCGGCGTCCGGCCACTTGCGCCGCAGCTTCTGCCTGAGTTCCAGGATGCTGTGTTCACGGGCGCCCAGAAGGCGATAGGCATACGCCCTCATCTCGCTGGCCGAGGGCGCGGGGTTTGACGCTTCGTTCAAAACTTACTCGGTGACAGGCTCTTCCACAGCGGCCTTCGGCTTGCGCGGCGGCATCAGTTCGGCGCGAATCTTTTTGTCGATATCGTCCGCAATTTCCGGGTTGTCCTTCAGGAACTGGCGGACATTCTCCTTGCCCTGGCCGATGCGGTCGCCGTTGTAGCTGTACCAGGCGCCGGCCTTGTCGACCAGGTTATTGGCCACGCCCAGTTCAATGAGCTCGCCTTCGCGCGAGATGCCCTCGCCGTAGAGAATCTCGAACTCGGCCTGCCGGAACGGCGGGGCCAGCTTGTTCTTGACCACTTTTACGCGGGTCTGGTTGCCGACCACCTCGTCACCCTTCTTCAGGGCCCCGATACGGCGGATGTCGAGGCGCACGGACGAGTAGAATTTCAGCGCGTTGCCGCCGGTCGTGGTCTCGGGACTGCCGAACATCACACCGATCTTCATGCGGATCTGGTTGATGAAAATCACCATGCAGTTGGAGCGCTTGATGTTGCCGGTCAGTTTGCGCAGGGCCTGGGACATCAAGCGGGCCTGCAGGCCGACGTGGGAGTCGCCCATGTCGCCCTCGATTTCCGCCTTCGGCGTCAGGGCGGCTACGGAGTCGACGACTACCATGTCCACCGCCCCGGAGCGCACCAGCATGTCGGTGATTTCCAGTGCCTGCTCGCCGGTGTCGGGCTGCGAAACCAGCAAATCCTCGACATTGACGCCCAGCTTTTCGGCGTAGATCGGGTCCAGCGCGTGCTCGGCGTCGACGAAGGCCGCGGTGCCACCCAGCTTCTGGCACTCCGCGATGGCGTGCAGCGTCAGGGTCGTCTTGCCGGAAGACTCCGGACCGTAGATTTCCACCACGCGACCGCGCGGCAACCCACCGATCCCCAGGGCAGCGTCGAGTGTCAGCGAACCGGTGGACACCACGCCCACGTCGTTCGCAGCCGTGCCGTCGCCCATGCGCATGATGGCGCCTTTTCCGAACTGTCGCTCGATCTGGGTCAGTGCTGCTGCCAGTGCCTGTTTTCTGTTGTCGTCCATGTTCCTCTCCGTAATTTTGCACGCATTATGACACAGCCCGAACAGCCGCTTCAGCCCTCTCTCCGGCGCTCGGGACGATTTCTTACGGGGCGATGGGAAAGCCGCCTAGTCCCGGGCTTCCCAGTGCCCCAGCGGGTGGTACTCCACCCCCTTTTCGACGCTGACCGATTCCAGCAGGCTGAAGCGTTGCAGCCGCCACTCGATCGCGATGGGGTGCATTATCGGGGGCGGCTTTCTCAAACGGCGATAAAGGGTCAGATGAAAGTGCCAGGGCTTACGGTCGATCGGGATTTCGGCCTGCTCCAGGCTTTGCGCCAGGGCGGACTGGAATGCAGCCAGGCGCGCGGGAACTGCGTCCGTCCCCAACCAGACCACCCCGGCCCTCCTGAATGAGCCGACGGTGTCCAGCACCACCTCGCACTGCTCGAACGTCAGGCGCGACGCCGCGTCCAGGATGACCGGTATTGCCGTTGAAGGCTGCGAGCCGATAAAAGCCAGCGTCACGTGGAAATTGTCGGGGCGGACCGGCCGTCCGCCGCCCCCGATGGACTGCTGGACACTCCGCACCTGCTCGCGAACCGGCGCCGGTGGCACAAAAGCGAAAAAAACCCGGTGCTTACCGCTCATTCCGACAGCCGCGCGAGAAGCCCCTGCAACGCGTGGGTCACGGTTTGCCGGCGTACGGCCTCGCGACCGCCGTCGAACCGCACCCGTTCGGTTTGCGCGGGCGCCCCGCCCCGTGACCAGCCGAACCAGACAGTGCCGACGGGTTTCTCGGGGCTGCCGCCGTCCGGCCCGGCAATGCCGGTCACCGCCAGCGCGATGTCCGCACCGGAATGCCGGCAGGCGCCTTCGGCCATTTGCGCCGCGATCGTCCGGCTGACGGCGCCGTCCCGCTCCAGGTCGGCAGCGTCCACCCCGAGCATGTCGAGCTTGGCCGCATTGCTGTAAGTGACGAAGCCGCGCTCGAACCAGTCCGAGCTGCCGGCGCGGTCGGTGCAGCACTTGGCGATCCAGCCGCCGGTGCAGGATTCGGCCGTGGCCAGCTTCAGCCCCTTGCGCAACAGCCGTTCGGCCACAGCGCCGACCAGGATTTCCAGCTCGGCATCAGCCGGGACGGCGGTCGCAGACACGTTGGAATCCTCGATCTTTCGGCATGGTTGAACATTACGTTACACTTCCCCCGATGTCTTCACCAGCCCCGCTCGAGCACGCCAAACACACGCCCCTGATGCAGCAGTACTTCGGCATCAAGTCGGAGTTCCCCGATACCTTGCTGCTGTTCAGGATGGGCGATTTCTACGAGTTGTTCTACGACGACGCGCGCCGCGCCGCGAAGCTGCTGGACATTACCCTGACCACGCGCGGTGAATCCGGCGGGGCGCCGATACCGATGGCCGGTGTGCCGCATCACGCACTGGACAACTACCTTTCTCGCCTGGTGCGCCTGGGCGAGTCGGCGGCGATCTGTGAGCAGGTCAGCGAACCGACTCCAGGCAAGGGCCTGGTGGACCGGGAAGTGGTGCGCGTGGTGACGCCGGGCACGATTACCGAGGAAGCCCTGCTGGAATCACGGCAGGAAAACCTGCTGGCCTGCCTGGCGGTTGCCGGCAAGTCGATGGCGCTGGCCTGGCTGGAGTTGGCTTCCGGGCGCTTCGTGGCCCGCGAAGTGGCTTCGCCCGAAGAAGCCGAAGCGCTGTTGGAGCGCCTGCGGCCGGCGGAACTGCTGGTCGAGGAAGGCACGGAGGGGCGCTTCACCGGTCGCAGCGGCGTGCGGCGCCGGGCACCCTGGAAGTTCGACGCGAAACAAGGCGCCACCCTGTTGTGCGAG
>JASFKQ010000056.1:0-18908 GCA_050118555.1 Lysobacterales bacterium | reverse complement strand
ACGCCAGTTCAGCCAGTGGGCGCAGGACAGGATGCCGGTGCCGCCCCAGCCCTGCTCGCGGTCGAAGGCTTCGAGCAGCGTCAGGAAACGGTATTCGCCGGCATCGAGGTGAGCGGCCAGTTCGGTAATCTGCTCGCCCAGGCGTTCCAGTTCGTCCAGGTGGGCGAGGCGCTTTTCGAGGTCCTTTTGTGCGGTGGTGTCTTGTGCTTTATTCATACTGTAATAGCATACAGTATTACTGTTCGCAAAACCAGTCTAAATAACTGTATTCAAAGCTAAACAGCCTAGCTCAAGACGCGCCCAGATTCAGGGCATGGGCAGACCGTGCATCGATGACCGCGACCGCTCCAGCAACTCGTCCGGCAACGAATAATCCTGAAGCTTGCCGTCGAAAAACGCCTCGTAACCGCTGAGGTCCATCAACCCGTGGCCGGACCAGTTCATCAGGATGGTCTTCTCCTTGCCCTCTTCCCTGGCGCGCTTCGCTTCGCGAATGGTCTGGGCAATGGCGTGCGAGGTTTCGGGGGCGGAGATGAATCCCTCGGTGCGAGCGAACTGGACCGCCGCTTCGTAGCACTCGAGCTGGCCGATCGCCGCGGCTTCGATCTGACCTTCCCGCAGTGCATGGCTGACCATTGGCGCCATGCCGTGATAGCGCAGGCCACCGGCGTGCAGGGGCGGCGGCACGAAGGTGTGACCCAAACTGTGCATGGGCAGCAACGGGGTCATCATGGCCACGTCGCCGGAGTCGTAGCGGTATTCCGCACGCGTCAGCGTGGGGCAGGCTTCCGGCTCTGTGGCGACAATCCGGATCTCCGCACCGTGCATGCGGTCGTTGATGAATGGGAACGACAGGCCTGCGAAATTCGAGCCGCCTCCCGCGCAACCGATGACCACGTCCGGGTAGTCGTCGATCTTTTTCATCTGCTGCTGCGCTTCGAGTCCGATGACGGTCTGGTGCAACATCACGTGATTCAGCACCGAGCCCAGTGAGTAGCGGGTGTCGTCCCGCTGGACACATTCCTCGATGGCTTCTGAAATGGCGATGCCGAGGCTTCCGGGTGTATCGGGGTCCTCCTCCAGGATCTTGCGTCCAACTTCGGTCTCCACGCTGGGGCTCGCCACGCAATTACCGCCCCAGGTGCGCATCATGACTTTGCGAAACGGCTTCTGATCGAAGCTGATCCGGACCATGTAGATCTTGCATTCGAGCTCTCCGACCAGCGAACAGGCAAAAGCCAGCGCCGATCCCCACTGTCCCGCGCCGGTTTCCGTGGTGAGCTTCCTGATGCCGAATTGCCGGTTGTACCAAGCCTGGGCAATCGCCGTATTGGGCTTGTGGCTGCCCGCCGGCGAAACGCCCTCGTTCTTGTAGTAGATCCGTGCGGGCGTGTCGAGTGCCCGTTCGAGGCGCCGGGCCCTGTAAAGGGGCGTGGGACGCCAGATCTTCAGGAAGCCCATGACTTCGTCGGGTATGTCGACCCAGCGCTCGGTACTGACTTCCTGCTCGATGAGGTTCATCGGAAACACCGGCGCCAGCGCTTCCGGGCCGATCGGCTTTCCCGCTGCATCGACCGGCGGCGGCATGGGCTTCGAAAAGTCGGCCGCCAGGTTGTACCACTGCCGCGGAAGTTCGTCCTCGTTCAGCACCACCTTGATTTGTTCGCTCATTGGTTTCCCCGAAAGATCGCCGTTGTTTGTCGGAATGAATCAGTCTCTTGTAAGGGGCCAGTCTCGCAGCGTCAAGGCGGCTCCGACCGGTTTGAGGACTGACATCAAGTGAAACCGGGCCGACCGGCCCATTCAGGGCGACGTTCGAGCCCGTTGGCCGGAGGCCCGCGGCGCCGCGCCGTAACGCTCGATCAGCGCCTCGACATGCCGGGTGATGGGATGGTCGGGGCCGAACAGGCCGAGATTGGCTTCCAGTGCCCTTTGCAGTGCGTCCCCCGCGGCTTCTTCCCCGCGGTCGACAAGGAACTCGGCGCGAGCCGTTAGCAGATTCGGCCAGGACCGGCCAGCGTCGACGCCGGCCGTCTCACCCATTTGCATGGCGTCGGCGAAGCCAGCCTCGGCCTCCTCGTCGCGCCCCAGGCCGGCCAGCGCCTGGGCGCGCCGGGTCAAGGTGGCAGTGAGGGCCCGTGGGTTCTTGTAGTTGATGCGCTGAAACAGCGCCAACGCTTCGTCGCTCAACTGTAAGGCGGCCTCATATTGTCCCTGGTCCAGCCGCAGAGCGGCCAGCAGCGAAAGTGCATTGCCAACGGCCCGGTGGTCGGGCCCGAGGATGTTGCGCCGCAACTCCAGGTTTTCCGACAGCAAGCTGTCGGCCTGATCCAGGTGACCTAATTGTCGCTCCAGGTCGCCCAGGTTTCCCGTGGCGATCAGGAAGCGCGGGTCGTCAGCACCAAACAATTCCCTCGCCAGGTCGCGCGCCTTGGAAACGTGGGCTTCGGCATCGGCATACTGCCCTGCCTGTTGCAGCGCCCGCCCCAGGTTATTTTCCGCTGCAGCAACCCGGGGGTTCGGCTCACCGTGATAGATCCGGTCGTAGATGGCCAGCGCCTGTCGCAAAACACCCTGCGCCTCCTGGTACCGGCCCAACTTGCTGAGGGAACTGCCGAGGTTGCTCTGCATGCGGGCACGTTCGGAGTGGCCCGGCGGATAAATCTGTTCCGTGATGGCCAAAGCCTCGCGCCGATGAACCAGGCCGGCCTCGAGATCGCCCTTTCGCTCGAGCACCCCGGCCAGATTGGAATGCAGCGTAATCTGTTTCGTGGGGTCGTGTGCCCTGTCGACTTTCATCGTCGCGGCATCCCGCAGCAGCGACTCGGCATCGTCCGGCCGCTCCGCGATCAACATCACATTTGCGACGCTGTTGAGGTAATCGTAGAGCGCTTCCGGAGCCAGGTCAGTGTCCGCGCGCGCGGTGTCCAGGGCCGCCTGGCCGCGCTCAACGGCTTCGGGAACACGGCCCAGTTCGGCCAGAGTAAACAGAATCGGCTGCATCAGCGCTGCGTGCTGCCGGCCGGGGATCTTCCCCGCGGTCCGCAGCATGTCCTCGGCCCGGTTTACCAACTGCAGCGCCTCCTCGTATTCACCGGATTCCATCCTGGCCTGCGCCAGGGCCCGCATCGCATCGACCTGCAGCGAATCGTCTCCCTGGCTCTTCGCCACCTCGAGGCCTTCCTCCAGCAGTGGATTGGCACTGTCCAGTTCACCCAGTTCCCGGTAGAGGTTCCCGAGAAGCACCATCATCTCGGCTTTCAGGTCCGGTGCGCCATTGAACGCATGGCGCACCTGGTGGCCGCCCTGGTCCAGCAGTTCGCGGGCAGTCACTTCTTCACCCTGGGCGCGATCCGGATCCGAAGCCCGAAACAGGTCTTTGAGAAACTCGGTCACCTGACCTGCACGGGCGCTCTCGGCCTGTGCGACATCGCGCTCCTGCGCGGCAATCCGGGCCTGCCAGATCGCCAGTCCCAACCCGCCGATGATGGACATCATGATGACAGCGGCGGCTGTTACTGGCAGCCGGTGCCGGGCTATGAAACGCCCAGCGCGGTAACGGACGGTAGCCGGCCGCGCCTGCACCGGCCGCTTGTCCAACCAGGCCTGCAAGTCGAGCGCCAACGCCCGGGCATTGGGATAGCGTTGCTCCGGATCGTCCTGGGTCGCGACCCGCGCGATCGCTTCCAGATCGCTGTCCAGAGGATGATTCCCAGCAAGCTCCAGCAGCAGTTTTCCAAGCGCGTAGGCATCGGTCGCCGTGGTGATGGCGCCGCCGGCCGTCTGTTCGGGCGCCGCGAAGCGTGCCGTGAAAGCGCGCAGGGTCTCGCTCTTGGAAGCGGGGCCAAGCAGCTTGGCGATACCGAAATCGATCAGGATCGGCTGGTTGTGCTCGTCCACCAGGACGTTGGTCGGGTTGATGTCCTGGTGCACCACGAGTCGTCGCTGCGCATACGCTGTCGCATCGCACAGTTTCAGCATCAGACGGACAATGGTTTTCAGGCTGGCGCCATTGTCCCGGCACCAGTTGTCGATGCGTTGCCCATCGACATATTGCATGACCAGGAACGGCGCACCGTCTGGCGTAATCCCGCCATCGATCAGGCGGGCGATACCCGGATGCTGCAAATCGGACAGGATTTGCCGCTCCCGCACGAAACTGTCCACGAGATCATCGCCGAGGCCGGCCACCGACAGGATCTTCAACGCCGCGTGCTGCTCGAAGTCCTGCCCTGTCCGCTGAGCATGGTAAACGACCGACATGCCACCCTGGCCGATCTCTTCGCCCACGACCCAGGCACCCAGTATCTGGCCCTTGTAGGCGTTGCGGGCAACAGAAGACCCGGGCATCTGGCTCAGGAAGCTTTCGACTGAGCCGTCCAGCACGCTGGCGCCGCGCGAACCGGCCAGCAAGCCCTCCAATTCTTCGAGCACGCCGTTGGCCCGGCCGAGTTCAGCCACCGCTGCAGCTTGTTCATCCATCGGCAGGTCCAACACCTGCTCCAGCAGCTGGGCAGCGCGGATCCACCGCGTGGTTTCTGCCTGATCCATTCGGGGGCAGGCTCCTCTTCTCCAGGCGAAAGTTACTGATTCAGTATATCGTCAATGGTGCGCCTGGCCAGGCGTGGGGTGACGCGGAACAGGCCGAATGGCGCGTCAGCCCACCCCTTGCATGAGCTCCGTATTCGCACGGCGACCGACACGATCGTAGAAGCCCTCTGATTCCGGTCTTTGTGGACCGGCAAGATCCTCAGTCGCCGGCCAGTTGCTTCAGGTCGTGTGCGATGTCTTCCGGCCTGTCGTCGTTCCGGATCAGAAGACGCGCCCTGCCCTCCGGGTCGAAGGCGTATACGGCGCTGCTGTGCGATACCTCGTAATTGCCACGGTCATCCGGCTTGCCGTAACCGTAGGTGGTCCGGTAGCGCCGCGTTACTTCATCCAGCTGCTGCTTCGAGCCCGTGAGACCAATGAAGCGCGCCCCGAACGCATCGGTGTAATTCCGCAGCACGTCCGGCGTGTCGCGCTTCGGATCCACGCTGACGAACAGGACGTCAATCCGGTCCGCCACCTCGGCCGGCAGGCTCGAGATGACTCCGCGAAGCTTTGCGAGGGTGATCGGGCAGACGTCAGGGCAGTGGGTGTAGCCGAAGTACAGCAGGTTCACCTTATCCGCGAACGCGTCCTGCGTCACCGTCTGTCCATCCTCGCCACTGAGCGTGAACTCGAGTCGGGGCATCACGCCCTCGATATCCTTGGTCCGCCAGTTTTCTCCCTGGCCGCAACCGTTGAGCATCAACACGAGCAGACCCGCGGCCAGGAACAGGCGCATGGTGTTACTCCTGCCAGGCTGGCCTGACAGTGAACCGCACCTGCCGGACGCTTCCATCGCCGAACTCCAGCGCGACCGACACCTCGTCCCCGACCGAGAGATCGCCCTGTCGCTGCATCAGCATCAGGTGGTAGCCGCCTGGTTCGAAGGCCACCTCACCGTGCGCAGGAACGGGAACGGCGTCCACCGGCTCCATTGAGGACATTCCATCCCGTTGCATCGTGCGGTGCAGATGGACTTTCGCGAATCGCGGGCTGGAAGCGCCGACGAGCGTCCTTGTTACCTCGCCTTCGTTACGGAGCGTGAAGTAACCGGCCATCGGGCCGTCTCCGGGCAGATAGCGGATCCAGGCATTATCGACCACGAGCCCGCCGCCGGCGAAAAGCGATCCGGCCACGGTCAGTGCCGCGATGGTGATGAAGAGTCTGAGGCTGATGTTCATATTCTTTGCACAAAGTCCGAGGGCCGCAATCCGGGGTGATGAATCACACCTCTCACTGGCCCGATTGGGAGACTGCAAGTTCCGCGTCGGTGCGCCCGGTGCCCCCGGGACCGCGATCCTGGCGAAGGAGCAGACCGATCACTCTCAGTATACCGAGTACGCTCATCATGGCGGCGGGAATCCAGGTCAATAAACCGCCGATCTGCTGGTCCGTTCGCGGATCGATCGGCCAGGCTCGTCCACAAACGTCATAGACGTCGTACAGGTCGCGGTCGGACAAGGCGATATAGGCCCCCAGAGCAATCTGCGGCAACATGATCAGGAACAGGATCACGATGCGCAATCCCAGGCCGAGAACTACCGACGCTCCGGTGGTCTTCGGATTCAGCATAAGCCACCAGAACAGCAAACCGTCGATCAGCATGCTCCAGTTCATGAGGTGGTACAGGGGCAGGCTCAGCATCGCGTCGAAGTGTATGGCGGGCGTTAGCCAGAAGTAGATCAGCCCGACGAACAGAATCGGCGCGATCACCGGATGCTGCAGGAAGCGGTAGACGTGCTGCACCGCGGTGTGCTGCCAGAGCGGTCGCAGCCAGCGATCCCTCAGCCTGGCGGGCAAGCCGCGCCCCAGCACTGCCCACGGAGCGGATAGCGCGATGAGAAACGGTCCGGCATGGTGCAATACGAGGTGCTGCAAGCGGTGCATGAAGAACAGGTACTGTGCGTAGTAGTCGAGGCGGGTATGCATGACCGCGTAGCACAGCAGAAGACCCGACAGAAACGAGATGCGCCGCCCCAGACCGACCGTTTGCCCGGCGCGCCGTGCTTCCCTCAGCCCCCGGACATACAGCACCACCAGCAGGAGACTGCCGGCCACAATGACGGGGGAGAACTGATACGGCGCCAGGAAACGCACCGTTGCTGACCAATCCATGGGCGCAGTCTACACCAGCCGGCCGCGCGTTGGGGCGCCAGCGGCGAATTGGCGCCGATGGCCCGGATGACGAGACGAATCACGGTTCGACACTGGCGCTCGCCCCTGTTGCGTCCACCTCCCCGCCAGATGCTGCCTGCCACCAAGAAATTGCATTTATTTTGGCAATCTGATTTAATTTGTCTATATTTATGCAATTTATATCGATTTGCTTAATATAATGCAAACGAGGAGATGTGTAACAGCCATGACCTGCTTTGTCATCATCGGGGACCTCAACCGGTCCAGGGAACTCGAAAACCGGGCTGTCATCCAACGCCACCTGAAAGCCGCCATAACCGCTTTCAACGCCGAGATTCCCGCACGGTCCCTCCCCCCCGTCAGGCTGACCGCCGGGGACGAAATCCAGGGCATCGCTGAAGACCCCTGCTACGTGCTGGACTTGATCGTCGCTCTCGCCGATGCCGTCGCACCGGCGCAGTTTTCCTGGGGACTGGGATTTGGCGAGTTGAGCACCGACGTCGCCGAAGACGTGGCGCTGATGGACGGCCCGTGCTTCCACCGGGCCCGCGAGGCGCTGGAACGAAGCCGCAAGAAAGGAACATGGTTTGAAGCCGAGGGCATCGAACCGTTCACAAGCACGGTCCTGGCCGCCATAATGAACCTGATGGGCGCAATACGCGAAGACTGGACGGAGAAACAGACAGTGTACGCAAGGCAGGCGCGCGATCATTCACAGATCGAAGTGGCCAGGGCCACGGGAAAATCCCCCTCAACTATCAGCCGTGCGCTCCGCGCAACGAAATTCGACCGCATCATGGAAGCTGAACAGGCAGCCCGCCTCGTGTTGGAGCATCTCGGCAATGCCTGAAATCCAGGGTGTCACGACCATCCTTGTCCGGATTGGCATCAGCCTGGGCGGCTGGTGGGTGGCTACCCTGCTCGCGGGGGCGCTGCTCGGCCGCTTCCTGCGGCGCTTCGAAGAGTCGTCAGGCCAGGACTTCGCCCAGGGCGGTCTGGCCAATGGCGGCTACTGGATCGGCATTGGCGAGCGTACGCTGATCTATCTGTTCATACTCAGCGGCGTCCCCGAAGGCATCGGTTTCCTGGTGGCCGCCAAGTCGATTTTCCGCTTCGGTGAAATCAAGGAACCGGACCAGCGGGAACTGGCCGAGTACATCCTGATCGGCACCCTGATGAGCTTCACAGCCGCAACCCTCGTGGGATTCGCCACAAAGTACGTACTGGGACTGATTGACTGACGGCGCTCCGCGGAGCTTCGTCTACTTCGACCCGCCCTGCTGCGCAGTTTTTGGTCCCGCAGATTCGAAATCAATGGCGGTCATGCTCGGCTCGTGTTCCTGCGACTCCTGCCCCGGCGGGCTTTTGCCGCTGACCGTCTTGACGATGACAGGCCAAATCATCTCGGTATCCTGGGCCAGCGCCTCCGAGTGCTTCTTCTTACGTTTGTGCAAGGCCTCGCGCCTGGCACGGGCGGCCTCGGCCTCGGCCTTCCGCATTTTCCAGAACACGGCTGCAACGATCAATCCGAACACAAGCAAAAAGGCAATCGCTTTCATACTGGTACCTCCGGGCCCGACCGGTGTATTCCGTTTTCCGGTACGTCTGCCCACACGTTTGATGATGCCCAGGCACTGGAGACTGATACCTCCCCGCTATCCCTTTCATGGCCGGCCACGGACTCCTGTCGCGCGACGCTCATCACATGTTCTGCCTTAATTTACCACAAATCCCGCCAAACCCGGTTGCCGGAGCCCAACCGGGAGGCTGATGCTGCGACACCTGCATCCGCGTGACTGCGGACAGTGCCCGGGTGATTGATACGGAATCGCCGGGGAAACAATCGCCGGCCGCCGCACGCTTAACCGTTCGAGTAAAAACTTCTGCGCCCGATGACCTTTCGCCTCCGCGATGGTGAATCCACCAAGTGCTTCGTATGTGCTACGGTGAAAAAGCAACACACCGAAAGACCCTCAGGTGATCCTCTCGGCCGACTTGTCGTCGGCCAGTGGACGATGACCAGGCCCCGATACGGAGAAGAGCGATGAACGATTCGACATTTTCCCTGACACGACGAAACCTTCTGCTCGGAAGCGCGGCGATCGGTGGCAGTGCCCTGGTCGGATCACCGTCACTCTTGCTGGCAGCGGGTGAAGCGGCCGCGGCTGCGCCGGCTACCCACGCGCTGGATGAACTGGGGAAGATGCTGGGCGGCGAACTGATCTTGCCGACCGACGCTTCCTACGATGAGGCCCGCAAAGTCTGGAACGGGATGATCGACAAGCACCCGCTGGCCATTGCCCGCTGCTCGGGCGTGGCGGACGTGATCGATGTCATCAAGTTCGCACGCGACAAGTCCCTGCCGGTATCGGTACGTGGCGGCGGGCATAACGTGGCCGGCAAAGCCCTGCGCGATGGTGCGATCACGATCGACCTCGGCCCGATGCACGGTATAAGGGTCGACCCGTCCCGGAAGACGGGCCGCGCCCAGGGCGGCTCCCTGTGGCACGCCTTTGACCGGGAAACGGTCGCCTTCGGTCTGGCCACTACGGGCGGTACCGTATCGACAACGGGGATCGGAGGGCTGACGCTCGGCGGCGGTTTTGGCTGGCTGATGCGCAAGTACGGGCTCGCGTGCGACAACCTGGTCTCGGCCGACGTGGTTCTCGCCGACGGCCGCCTGGTCCAGGCCAGTGCCGCAGAAAACGACGACCTGTTCTGGGCCTTGAGGGGAGGCGGAGGTAACTTCGGTGTGGTGACTTCCTTCGAGTTCGGGCTCCACGACCTGGAACCCATTGTCGGCGGAATGGCCATGTACCCGCAGGCGATGATCGGGGACCTGTTGCGCTTCTTCCGTGACTTCACGGCCTCGGCGCCGGACTCGGTCACCACCATGCTCGGCGTCGCCGCCGGACCGCCCGGCTCACCGCTGGAAGGCCAGAATGTCGGCATGATCATTGCCTGCCACTCAGGGCCGGAAGACGAAGGCGCAAGGCTGCTGAAGCCGATCAAGGACTTCGGTCCACCGGCAATCGACACCATTGGCCCGATGTCCTATATCGCGCTGCAAACCATGTTCGATGCGGGGTCGGGCCCGGGCGGCCGTAACTACTGGAAGTCGAATTTCATGCGGGAACTCAGTGACGGGGCGATTGACGCCATCATCGAACGCTCGTCTGAGCCTCTGGCTGGAGAAGGTACGATGGTTCTCCTGGAGCACCTGGGCGGCGCGGTCAGCCGTGTGGGACCGCACGCCACTGCGTTTTCCAACCGCGACGCACAGTACAACGCGTCAATACTCGCCGGCTGGACGAATCCCGCAGATGACGAGAAAAACATCGCCTGGACGCGGGCGTACGCCAAAGCCCTACAGACCTTCGCTACCGGTGGCGGCTATATCAACTACATGGCGGCTGACGAGGGCGCGGCACGCGTGCACGCCACATACGAGGTCAATTATGACCGCCTCGTGGCCATCAAGCAGAAATACGATCCGACAAATTTCTTCAGCGGAAATCAGAACATAGCGCCCTAAGCGCCGGCGACGAGGTCTCGACCCATTTTCCTGGCATTATGGTGATTGGCAATCGGTTGCCATGACCGGCGAAATCTGAAGTCCGATGAGCATCCTCAATCTTCCGCATGCCATACCGCGAGTGCTGTTGTTCGACTGGCACGCCACCCTGGTCGACACCCACGACGCCATGTACTACGCGGTCAACGACGTACTTCCGAAGCTCGAAGCACTTGGGCTGACAGACCGCATCATCTCCCCCGAGGAAAGCAAGACCCTGGATGACGCCAAACTCGTAATTTACGTTCGCCAGTATCTCAAGCTGCATCCCAAGATTGTGGAAGCGCGCAAAATCTCACGTACCGACATCTTCGAAATCCTGTTCGGCACCGATGAGGAGGCCAAACAAATCGCGCACCGGGAATTCCACCATGCCTATCGAAACCACTACGGCAGGGTCACACCGTTCGAGGAAGCGTTTCCGGGCGTCCTGGCTGAACTGCGGGAGATGGGGTTGATGCTGGGCGTGCTGACAAACCGGGACCGTGAATTCATGGAGCACGAAATCGACGCCGTCGGCGAATCAGGCTGGCGGCATTATTTCGATACCATGGTCTGCGGCGACGACGTCGCCCGGCGCAAGCCGGCGCCGGATTCGATCTTCAAAGCGCTCGACAACCTCGATGTGAAACCCGGGCCCGGCACCTGGTACATCGGCGACAGCACCACCGATACCATCGCAGCCAAGCGCGCGGGCGTCACCAACGTATTCTATAACGGCGCCGGTTGGGACCAGGCCTGGCTGGACAAGATTTTTCCAGACACCATTCGCCACCCGCACAAACCTGATGCCGTCATTAAAAATAGCCTGGAACTCGTTGATATGATTAGTAACTTCTTTGTCCGATAAGTAGCCGCAGTTTGGGACGAGCACACTCGTACACCGTCCCTTCACCAACGACGCAGTGTTGGGACGCCAACGCCTTCGCTGTTCGTTTCTCCACTACTCCGCCTTGCTCCCACCCCCAAACAGGCGGCGCCGCAGTTCAGGGCTGGCGCCGAGTATGATCCCAGCTACCAGGGCGGCCAGGGACACATCCCGCGCATCGATATCGGATTTCTCAAACAACTCCAGTACCAGCGCCGCAATTTCGTCATGTTTTTCGGTTGTTCTGCCGGCCGCAGAGCCCCTCTTTCCGGACCTCGCTACGAACATCGCGATCAGCAACACCACCAGCAACAGGACGAGCATCACGACCCCCGTCACCACGGCCGCTGCCCAGGCCGCGAGGTAGTTGTCGAGCACCATGTACAGCCCCGCCACCAGAAAACCCATCCCGGTCAGCCCAAGCAAGGTGACCACAAATATCAGGTAGCAGGCAAGCAAGTACTGGAACAGTGCCTTTTTCAATTCATTTCCCTCGCCGGAACGCCCGCGCCCACCCGCTCACGCTGTGGGCGCGCCCGTTCCCAATGCCAAATCCGTGACGTCAGGACCGCTTCTGGTTCAGAAGAAGCCCGATTACGATTCCGGTGCCGAAAGCCGTCAGCGCGCTGGTCACGGGGCGCTCGTCGATCTTCTCGGCGACGGCGCCAATGGCGTCCTCGCCGCGATGACGAAGCTCTTCTCCTTCTTTCTTCACCCGCTCATAGGTTGCCCGGCCCTGGTCCAGTCCCGCTTCCTTCAACGCATTGGCCAACGAACTGATGTCGCCTTTGAGACTGTGAAGGTCTTTTCTGAGCTGTTCGACATCTTTGCTGATTTCTTCATTGCTCGGCATGGTCTTCACTCCTTCGATCGCTTTCTGACTGTCCGCATAAAATTTAGACAACGAATCAGGCACATCCATTCAAAACCTATGGTCTTCCGCCACTATCTCAATGACTGCACGCAACTTGCTGCCGGCTCTGACCCCTTGTTGTCCTCTTCGTCGGGCGGCGCACGCGCCTTGAGTTCAACCACAACCAGCAACAGATTTAATGCTACGAACCGGATCGCAGTCCGGCGACCAATGTGACAGTACGGAGCAAAGACGACAGCGATGGCGAAAAACATCGATTCGATACTCGAAGAGGCTACCCGGCTACTCGACGAGGCGGTCGTGTGCTTCAAGGGCCGGCCCGTCGGCACCGTGGCCGCACGCCCGCCAGGGACGCCGGCAGCCAGGAACTACGAAGAGTGTTTCATTCGCGATTTCGCGGTGTCCGCATTCGTCTTTCTGGCAGACGGAAAGTTCGAGATTGTACGCAACTTCCTCGAGACGGTGGCGCATCTGCGCGAGCAGGAAATTTCGCTCGCCGGGCACGACATACAGCCCGGAGTCATGCCGGCCAGCTTCCGCGTGGAACAAGACGAAGACGGCTCTGAACGACTGCTCGCCGACTTCGGCCAGCGCGCCATCGGGCGCGTCGCGCCGGTGGACTCCATGATGTGGTGGATGGTCGTGCTCCATGCCTACGTGCAGGCCTCCGGCGACAGAGAGCTTCCGGCGCGCGAAGACTTCCAACGGGCCATGCGGGAAGTTCTCGAACTGGGCCTGCGCGCTTCTTTCGAGTGTCTGCCGACGCTCCTGGTGCCGGACGGCTCGTGCATGATCGACCGCCGTCTCGCCATGTACGGGCATCCGCTGGAGATCCAGGCGCTGTTTTACGGGATGCTGCACACCACGGGTGATTTGTTCGATCCCGAGGGGGAGTCGAAAGGGCCTTTCGGGCGCGCTCGCGAGCGCATGGAGACGCTGCGTGACTACATCCGGGACCAGTACTGGATGGACCTCGCCAGGCTGAACGAAATGCACCGGCTCCACACCGATGAGTTCGGGTCGGACGCCGACAATATACTGAACATCTATCCGGAGTCGCTGCCGGGCTGGCTCGAGGAATGGATTCCCGAGCAGGGCGGATACCTCGTGGGCAACCTGGGTCCGAGCCGCATCGACGCACGTTTCTTCGCACTGGGCAACCTGTTGGGCGTTCTCTTCGGGCTCGCCTCCGAGAAGCAGACTCAGGCCTTGATGGACCTCTACGAAGCGCGCTGGACCGACCTCGTGGGGACCATGCCGGTCAAGATCTGCTTTCCCGCGCTCGAAGGGGAGCTATGGCGCGCCATGGTCGGCAGCGATCCCAAGAACCGACCCTGGTCATATCATAACGGCGGTAACTGGCCCGTGCTGCTCTGGCCGTTCGTGGCGGCGGCGCTCAAGGCGCAGCGGCGCGACCTGGCCGAAAAGGCCTGCGACATCGCCGCGAGCAAATTGAGAGAGCACCAATGGCCTGAATACTACGATGGCCGCAGCGGGCGGCTCATCGGGCAGCGCGCCAACCTCAACCAGACCTGGTCAGCGGCCGGCTTTGTGCTGGCGCACAAGCTGCTCGAGAATCCGGATTTGCTCGCGATGTTTCCGGGGCAGGTGATTCTCGAAGCGGGCTAAAAAAGAGTTCACTCAAGCCAGCTCGCGCCCAAACAAGTCAAGCATCCTTCCCCACGCCCGCTCGGCCTGTGCCTTGTTGTAGGCCGGCCCGTCCGGCGGGCACCAGCCATGTAGGGTGCCCGGGTAAACTTCGATCTCGGCCGTCACGCCCGCCTTGTCGAATGCTTCCCGCAACAGACCCTTGGCCTCGGGGTCTTTCTCGTCATCACTTTCGGCGATAGCGATGAGGAAACCGGCGTCGATTTCCGGAACGAGCAGGTGCGGGCTGTCGGGCTGGTCGGTAGCCAAGCCACCACCGTGGAATGAGGCGCCGGCGCCGACCCGTTCCGGGTAAGCCGCGGCCAGCCGGATAGTATAGGAGCCGGTCATGCAGTAGCCGGCCGTCCCCAGCTGACGATCCGGATCCACGGATGGGTGCGCATCCAGATACTTGATGAAGGCGCCACCGTCGCTGACGCAAGTCTCCGGAGACAGCGAACGGGCGAGCGGCATGAGGCGCTCGCGCACTGCCGGGTCACCGAAACTCTCGCCTTCCTCGATCACCTCGCCGTGCACGGACCGGTAGTAGGGATTGACTACGAGGACCGAATAACCGGATCCGGCCAGGCGCTTGCCCATCATGCGAAAAGCCGGCCGAATGCCCTTGATGTCAGGCCACATGATCACTCCCGGGTGCCGACCCTCGGCGGGGTGCGCAAGGTAAGCGTCGGCCTGGCCGTCCGGCGTAGTCACCATCACGTCGGATTCTGTCACCTCGCTGGCATTGGCGACCGGCGGCAGCAAAGCCGCAAGAGCGGCCGCGGACAAGGCGGCATTGAAGTCGCGGCGCGTCATGCCGCGGCGACGAAGGAAGCGTTCGATGTCCTGCTCGGTACGTTCATCACACATGGTGGGGCTCCTTTACGAGGAGGTGTCGATTATAGCCACACACGCGGAGTCCATCACCTGGCGAGCCCAATCCGAGCCAGCGCGGTGAACAGACCTGGCTCACGCAGGTCTGCCCTGAGGCTTTACCCTGTCTCCGTTAATCACTACGGTGAAGTTCAGGAGCTCGCCGCTTCGAAGGCTGGTGCCGGAATATGGAACTGCTGGTTGGCTTAACCGTCGCCTGTGTCGTACTGCTGGTGATGTTCGATTACACCAACGGTTTCAACGACACAGCCAACATGGTCGCATCGGTGGTCGCAACGCGAGCAATGACGCCGATGCAGGCCATCGGTGTGGTCAGCCTGTTCACCTTTCTGGGGCCCGTACTGGGGGGCACCGCAGTTGCAGATACCCTGGGACAGTTCGTCCGGCTCGACGATTATTCGCCGGCCGCCGGCATTGTTATTGTGCTGGCCGGCGCAGCCGGCGCCATTTCCTGGAACGTGCTGACCTGGTGGCGCGGATTGCCTTCTTCCTCTACGCACGCCCTCGTCGGCGGACTGCTCGGAGCCGTACTGATATCCGCCGGGCCGGATCACGTGAGCTGGGGGTGGCACACTTTGCTGGAATACGGCGAGTTTGCCGGTGTAACCAAGATCGTCACCGCCTTGCTGCTTTCACCCGTGGCGGGATTTGCTGTCGGCTGGTTGCTGCTCAAGGTACTGCGCCTGCTGCTGCGCCGTGCAACACCTGCCGCCAACCGCCCGCTGCGAAGGCTGCAATGGTTGGGAGCGGCGTGGCTGGCCTTCACCCATGGCACCAACGACGGCCAAAAGAGCATGGGTGTCATCACGATGGTGCTGCTGCTGGGCGGTTTCATTCCCCGGTTCGAGGTCCCGTGGTGGGTGATCCTCGTATGCGCAGGGGCAATCACACTGGGAACCATGTCGGGCGGGTGGCGCATCGTCCGCACGGTCGGTTTCGGTATCTACAAACTTCGGCCACTGCATGCGCTCGCCGACCAATTGAGCGCGGCGGCGGTGATCGAGGGCGCTGCGCTTTTCGGAGGGCCGGTTTCGACCACGCATGTGGTCAGTTCCGCGATAATGGGCATAGGGTCCGCGGAACGGCCGAAAGCGGTGCGCTGGTCCAAGGCCGGTGAGATCGTGTTCACCTGGCTGGTTACCCTGCCGGTCGCAGGTATGTTCGGGGCCGGTGGCTGGTATCTTCTGAGGCTCATACCATGAACTCGCCGAAAGAACGTTTCCTCGTACGCGTGTGGCACAAGGTTTTTCCGCAAGTGCCGGACTTCCAGGCGCTGATCGCCGAACAGTGCCGCCTGCTGGAGCAGACATGGCAGGCGCTCGAGGCCTTTCTGGACGACGCCCGGACCGAGCACGTCCACGAAGTCCGGCGCTGCATCGATTCCGGACGTGCGCTTGGTCGGGACGGTCTCGACCGGCTACACCGCTCGTTCATTACCCGCATCGACCGGGAAGACATCTACCTTCTGCTGACGCGCGTCGACCACGTTTTCGATTACGCCGAAACCTCGATGCGCGAACTGGAAGTGCTGGGTGTTTCGGCGGATACATGGATGAAGGCGATGGTGGCACAGCTGCGGGAAGGCGCCTCGGCGCTGACCGAAGGTTTCGTGCGTTTCCGCGAACGACCGGAGCAGGCTGAACCGTTTGCGGCCCGCGCACGCCACGCCGAACGCGAAGTGGAAGCGCTGTATCGCGACGCGCTGGCCGAGTTGTTCGCGGGCGAAGGCTACCAGAGCGCAACCAACAATGCCGCTACGCTGTCAGGGAGAGAGTGTATCGAGTTCGTTGTCGACCGTATCAAGCGGCGGGAAGTGTACCGTCACCTGTCGAACGCCGCCGACCGGCTCGCTCATGTCGGCGAGGCATTGCATGACCTCAGCGTGAAATACGGCTAGAAAAAAGGGGTCAGAGTCCTTTTTTCTTTCAGCACATCCCTGTCTTCGGGGAAACGCTCCAACATCCGGATGACGTAACTGCAGGTTGGGGTGACCTGGAGGCCATGCGCACGCGCATGGTCGATCATCGCGCGGTAGAGCTCGCCGGCAAGCCCCTGGCCCCGGGCGTCGCGCGCGACCCGCGTATGGTTGACCTCGATGTGTCCGTCGCCCACCTTACGGTAGGTCATGATGGCGTCCCGGCCTATCGTGAACTTTCCGCCTTTGGGTGTTTCCTCGTGCCCTACGGGTGGTATTTGGCTGTTCACGTTCTCGCTCCTCTGCTTGCCTTGTGGCAATGGGGTTTCCCGGTTCTGCCTGGGTGAGGGCCTGGCAGGCTTTCGCCGCAACACCGCCACGTTTCAACGCACGAAGGGGGTTGCGATTGACTGTGACTGCTATGTTCTCACCCACACCCAAGCGCTGAGGTCGATTATGAAACCCGTGATTCTGACTGCCCTGATCCTGGTCAGTCCCGGCGCACAGGCGCTGGAAACCGCACCACCCACCTGTGCCTACGGCGAACCCCACCCGAATGCAGCGCCGGAACTCTCCCAGTTCGCGTTCCTGATAGGCGATTACTCCATTACCTTGCACGCCTGGGACGGCGAAAACTGGTCACCGCCAAAGGCGGGAGTTACCGCCCGCTGGAACGGACGCTATGCCCTGGGTGGCATGGCCATCATGGATGAATGGTATTACCCCGATCCGGCCCAGGACCCGGACGCCCCGCGGGGCGTCAATGTCCGCATGTACGATTCGGAAAACGGTGAATGGGACATGATGTGGCTGGCGACACAAAACCACCAGGTGCAGGATCTTCGCGCCCGCATGGAGGACGGCCGCCTGGTCATGTGGCAGGTCTATCCGGAGCGGCCGGATTTCCGTGCCGAATTCGAGATATCCGACCCGGACCACTGGGCCCGAATCGGTTACACGAAAGACGAGAGCGGAGCCTGGGTCAAGCAATACAAGCTGGCGGCGACGCGAATTGCCTGCCCGAGTGGCGGCGGCTGAAGTCCCGGGCATGGGGTCAGACTAAAGGGACAGGGTAAATTCCCTCTTCGCGCCAGGGTTTACTCTGTCCCTTTACTCTGACCCCAGAGTTTTCCTTTACTCTGGCCCCAGAGTTTTGCTCTGACCCCAGAGTTTTGTCAGTATGGCGGCGATGCAAAGCCAGCTTGAAACCGCGCCAGACGGGGCCGGACGAAGGACCTTGTGATCCTTTCCCGCGTCATCGAGCATGTGAAGAAACAGCACTGGCCCGCCGTTTTTGTCGAGCTGTTGATCGTCATTCTTGGCGTTTTCATCGGCTTACAGGTCGACAACTGGAATACCGCGCGTGCCGAACACACTCGTGCGCGCGTTTATTTGCAACAACTCCTAATCGACCTGGATAGCGATGTGGCCGTGGGCGAGCGCGGTGTTGCTTTTTCAAACACGATCGACGACGCGGCTGAAACCCTGCTTTCCGTATTGGAGGGTGACGCCAGGGCTTCGGCCATCAGCGACGCCGATCTGATCGCGGCGGTACCGATGGCGGGCTATGCTTTTTTGCCATATGGCAATCGGGCGACCTATGACGAAATGATCAGCACCGGCGGGCTTGGCCTCCTCGACAACGCGGAGCTCAAACGTGCGCTCGCCGAGTATTACTTCTGGCAGGCCGCCGGCCGTCAGTGGGACGATCTCGTGCGCGACGAACAGTATGCCTACCGCGCCGCGATACGCGGGATTTTGACCCGCAAACAGTTCGCCTGGGCGCGTGCCAATACGATAAAAAAGCCCACGGAAAGAGCGCCTTTGCCAGAGTTTGATCGTGGTGAATTTCTGGAACGGGCAGGCGCCCGGCCCGAAATCATCGACTCATTGAGCTCCATGGGCGCCATGCAGGAACGGTTACGCGATGACTCACGCAACAGGTCACAGAGAGCCGAATCGCTGGCCGAACGCATCAAAGAAGAGCTCGCTGAAAAATGACCTCCTCCCGCGTCATCAACAATGTGACCGGTAACGAGAGAAAAAGTGGGCAGAAATGGGGTCAGCGCAAGGGGACGAGGTAAAGTCCCTCACTCGGCAAGGAGTTACTCTGTCCCTTTACTCTGTCCCTTTACTCTGTCCCTTTACTCTGACCCCATCATTTTCTCTGACCCCGTGATTTCCGACTGCGGCGCTTACTGCCGTTGAAGCTTCCGGGCAAAGAAGTCTGCCGTGGCCCGGTCGGCCTGTAGCCAGGAACGATGCCGCAGGAACCCGTGGATCTCATTCGGAATGACCAGTTCTTCGTAGGGCAGACCCCGTTTCTGGAGTCGGCGCACCAGATCCACCGTCTGGTGGAACGGCACGTTGCGATCGTCGTCACCCTGGATCAGCAGCACGGGGGAACGCC
>JASFKQ010000055.1:0-18991 GCA_050118555.1 Lysobacterales bacterium | reverse complement strand
GGCTGTCGATGACCCGGATGTCTCCGGCGTCCCGGCGTCCAGCGGCCTGGCGGGCGGCCGCGGTGGTGCCGCTCAACTGCTCGGACAGTCCCACGGAAATGACCGTGTAGCCGTGCGAGGTCAGCAGTGCATAGACGCGTGCGAAGTCCTGGGCTGGTGGTTGGGAAGTGAGCGGCGCCTCGGCGGATTCGGCAAGCATCCGGTAAAACTCGCCGGCGGTCAGTGAAACCCGGTCCAGGTACTCGCGGTCACCAAAACTGAGTCGGACCGGCACCACGTGGATGCGTAGTCGGTCGATCTCGTCCTCCGGTATGTCCGCGCCGGAATCGACGACCACGGCGACTTCGCCTGCGTGATCCAGAAGCGAATGCTGCCGACGCATGTCGTCGGCCTTCTGCTGCTTGATTTGGCCGAACGCCTCGCAGGCCAAAAACACTTCGGCCGGATTGTTGACGTGGATGTGGACACGCACCCGGTCGCGACCGCCCGCCACGACCAGTGAACTGGCATCGAGCTGTTCCAACCGGGCCATCACGGCCGCCCGGTCGATATCGGAGCCCTGCACGACACACTCCGTGCAGAAGCGGTGATCGCCGACCTCGAATTCTTCGCCCCTGCCCGTGATGTCCTTGCCGAGATCAGCCACGGCACGGTCCATCCTGCCGGTCTCCACGAACGACCAGACGCCTTCGAGCAGGTCCACGAACCCTTGCCCGCCTGCGTCCACGACACCCGCCTGCTTCAGGGCCGGTAGCTGGTTGGGCGTGTTGGCCAGCGAATCCCGCGCGCGCTCCAGGCCGTGCCTGAGCAGGGCCTGGATGTCCCGGGCACCTCCAGCCACCCGATCAGCCAGTTCCTTCGAGAAGTCCTCGAGGACGGTGGGCAGCGTTCCGGGAACCGGTCTGGACATCGCCTTCCACGCAGCCTCTGCACCGGCCACCGCGGCTTGCGCAAACCCTTCCGCCGTCAGGATCGCCCGACCGGCCACGGCCTCGCGGAAGCCATGCAGGTACTGAGCCATGATCGCCCCGGAGTTGCCGCGCGCGCCATCCAGCGCTGCCTCGGCAATGTGGTTCATGAGTTGGTCTACGCGTTGGTCGGGCGACGTGGCGGTCGCCTCGAGAATGCTCTTGAAGGTGAACGCCATGTTGGTGCCGGTGTCACCATCGGGAACCGGGAACACGTTGATCCGGTTGAGATACTCGCGTCTCCGGAACACATGCCCGATGCCCGCGGAAAGCGCGCGAAGCAGGCGCGGGGCATCGAGGTAAGCAATGGCGGTTGGATTTCGGCCCATTGGAGGTGCGTCTGGTCGGCGCGAGTGTAGCACAGGCCCACGGTTGGTCAATCTTCCCGCTTTGTAGCTGATTTGACCACGATCAAAGGTCAACTTGCGGCACCGCGTTCCGCTGCCAGGCTGCCGCCCGGTGCCGCAACGCACGGTATTTCGGAAGCGGGCGGCGATGACTTCCGGTACATGACAAGCTGGCATGAAACCTGCATCCTCTTATCCAGGGAACAACCACGGAGAACCACATGTCATCCGAAAGCGTCATCAACGAAATTCGCGATTCGCTCAACGGGCGGCCCGGCCAGCCCATCGTTTTCGGTGTCTGCAAGTCCATGGCCGAGCGCTTTGGCAGGGAACCCTGGGTGTTCCGTCTGGTGGCCATCATACTGGCCCTGGTATGGACGATCCCCACCGTCGCGGCCTACGTGATCGCCGGCTTCGTGATGCGGGAAACGGAGGTCCGCACCCGGACGTTCTTCTCCGGCCTGGCGATCGTGATCCGGGAGCAGGTTGACAAGGGCGCGGCCTGGCTGCGCAACTCCTTCGCACCTCGGGATCGCGGCGGCTACCACCACTAACCTGGCGCATGAGCCCGCAAAGCGGGCTCCTACAGGGGGCTGTCGGCGAGCTGGAGGGCGTCATCCACGCCGAAGGGGTAATCGAGTTCCAGGTTCGAACCCGGATGCTTCAGGACAGGGACTCGCAAGCCGTACAGCCGCTCCAGTTCCGGTTCCGTTTCGATGTCGACCTCTTCGAAAAGTACGCCTTCCCGCTCGAGCAGCGCAGCGGCCTGTTCGCAGAGGTGGCATCCGGGCCTTGTATAGAGCACCAGTGATCGGTCGCCTGTCATAGTCGCATTGTGACAGGCTACAATCCGCATTCCAAAGACTTCGATGAATTCCCGGCCATGGCTGTCAGCGTTTTCGACCTGTTCAAAATCGGGATCGGGCCGTCGAGTTCCCACACGGTGGGCCCGATGAAAGCTGCGTGCATGTTTGCACGCCGGCTCGAGAGCAAAGACCTGCTCGCTTCGACGGCGCGGGTGCAGGCCAGCCTGTACGGCTCGCTGGCCCACACTGGGCGCGGCCACGGCACGGACAAGGCCGTGATGCTCGGGCTCCAGGGCGAACGCCCGGAGGCGATCGACCCGGACACTATCGACCCGGCCCTTCAGCGTATCCGGGAAAGCGGGCGGATCGAACTCCTCGGGTCGAGGACGATCGACTTCGACGAGAAGCGTGACCTGCTGTTCCGCAAGCGGGAACGGCTCCCCCACCACACCAACGGCATGCGCTTCGAGGCGTTTTCCGAAGACGGAACTACGCTGGAGGCCCGCGAATACTATTCGGTGGGCGGCGGCTTCGTGATCAATCAGGACAAGGCGGCGGCGGACCGCATCGTGGAGGACGAGACGCCGCTGCCCTACCCCTTCGGTACGGCGGATGACCTGCTCGAACAGTGTCGCCGGAACGACCTCCGTATCGCGGCGCTGATGCTCGCCAACGAACGCTGCTGGCGCAGCGACACCGAAATCCGCGAGGGCCTCATCGCAGTACGCGACGCGATGAAAGCCTGCATGGAGCGGGGCTTTCGCCAGGAAGGCGTGCTGCCGGGTGGCCTCAGGGTGACTCGCCGGGCGCCCCTGCTCTACCGGCAACTGGCGGACAACACGAATGCGGGCGATCCGCTGGCCGTGCTGGACCGGGTGAACCTCTACGCCCTTTCCGTCAACGAGGAAAATGCCGCCGGCGGGCGAGTGGTGACCGCACCCACCAACGGCGCCGCCGGCGTCATCCCGGCCGTGCTGCAATACTATTGTGAATTCGTGCCCGGGGCCGGTGAGGAAGGCATCCTTGAATTCCTGCTGACGGCCGGCGCCATCGGCATTCTGTATCTTCAGAATGCCTCGATCTCGGGCGCCGAGGTGGGCTGCCAGGGCGAGGTCGGCGTGGCTTGCTCCATGGCGGCCGGTGCGCTCACCGCGGCGATGGGCGGCACGCTGTCGCAGGTGGAGAACGCGGCGGAGATCGGGATGGAGCATAACCTCGGGCTGACCTGTGATCCCGTCGGTGGCCTGGTGCAGATTCCCTGCATCGAGCGCAACGCGATGGCGGCGGTAAAGGCCATCAACGCCCAGCGAATGGCGTTTCGCGGCGAAGGACAACACCGTGTCTCGCTGGACAAGGTGATCAGGACCATGCGGGAAACCGGGGCGGACATGAAGAGCCACTACAAGGAAACCTCGCGCGGCGGACTCGCCGTGAACGTAATCGAATGCTGATGCGCGTGTGCAAACCGGGCGACCTCTTACTGACCCTGCTGGCGGTGGTCTTGTTGTGGGCGCCCGTCGGGGCAGCCGCGAAAAACATCTACAAGTTCCAGGACGAGAACGGCATCTGGCACTTCACGGACCGGGTGCCCGACGAGGATATCCAGTACGAGGCGATCTACATGGAGCGGGAACCGGAACCCCGCATCACGATGCGCCAGGAAGGCACAAAGCAGAATCCTGTCTATAGCGTCTTCAACGATTTCTGGGGCCCGGCCCAGATCGAATTGTCCCTGCTTGATGCGGTCAATGTGATCTCCGAGCCCGAACTGCCGGCACGGTTCGTCGTCCCGGGTCAAACCGAGCGAACCCTGGTCGGCATCGGCGCGATGGACCCGAAGCGGGGATTCCAGTTCCGGCTGAACATGGCGTCGGTGCCCGGCCGGCCCATCAGCCAACCGGTGGAGGGCGTGGTCCTCGTTCCGCCCTTTGCGGCCGGCGAGGAATACCCGGTCAGCCAGGGATTCAATGGCGGCAAAACCCATACCACGCCGGACAGCCAGTACGCCATCGACATCGTGATGCCGGTCGGCACGGAAATCCTTGCCGCGCGCGGCGGCATCGTGATGGACGTGGAAGAGGATTTCAACAGCGGCGGCACGAACCGCAAGAAATTCGTCGACAAGGCGAACCACGTCAGGATCCTGCACGACGACGGCACGATGGCCCTCTACGCGCACCTGGACCTGGCCAGCGTCAGCGTGCGGCCCGGCGCGAGGGTCCGGGCCGGCGACCGGATTGCCCGCTCCGGCAACACGGGCTTCAGTTCCGGACCGCACCTCCACTTCGCCCTGCAGCAGAACACTGGCATGAAGCTGATCTCCATCCCCTTCCGCTTCCAGGCGCCGGACGGCTCGTTGTTCGAACCGGAGCAGAACATGATTCTGCAGGGAGTCTCGATGAGCCACTGAACGGCCGTTCTGGTAGAATGGCGCGCTTTTTTCTGCCACACCGAACCATGACCCGACTCGACAAGGAAATCGCCCGGCGGCGGACTTTCGCCATCATTTCGCACCCTGACGCGGGCAAGACGACGCTGACGGAGAAGCTGCTGCTGTTCGGCGGCGCCATCCAGATGGCGGGCGCCGTCAAGGCCAAGCGCGCCGCCCGTCACGCCACCTCCGACTGGATGAAACTGGAACAGGAGCGCGGCATCTCGGTGACCTCCTCGGTGATGCAGTTCAAGTACCACGACCGCGTGGTCAACCTGCTGGACACACCGGGCCACGCCGATTTTTCCGAGGACACCTACCGTACCCTGACGGCGGTGGACTCCGCCCTGATGGTGATCGACTGCGCCAAGGGCGTGGAGGAACGCACCATCCGCCTGATGGAAGTCTGCCGGCTGCGGCAGACACCGATCTTCACCTTCATCAACAAGCTGGACCGCGAGGGCCGGGACCCGGTCGAACTGCTGGACGAGATCGAGTCCGTGCTCGGCATCCAGTGTGCGCCCATTACCTGGCCGATCGGCATGGGCAAGCGGTTGCGCGGCGTGTACCACCTGCTGGACGACGCCGTGCACCTGTACGAGTCGGGCAAGAATTACGTGACCCAGGACGCGGAGATCATCGAGGGCATCGACAACCCGGCGCTGGATGAGCGGCTGGGCAGCGACGCACAGGATCTGCGCGACGAGATCGAACTGGTGCGGGGCGCCAGCCACGCGTTCGATCCTGAGGCCTACCTCGCGGGAGACCAGACTCCGGTCTTTTTCGGCTCGGCGATCAACAATTTCGGCGTGACGCCGCTGCTCGATGCTTTCGTCACGTGGGCGCCACCGCCAGGGCCGCGCAAGACCTTCGGGCGCGACGTGCAACCGGACGAGCAGCCGCTGACCGGTTTCGTTTTCAAGATCCAGGCGAACATGGACCCCGCCCACCGCGACCGCGTCGCCTTCATGCGCATCTGCTCGGGGCGCTTCGAGAGCGGCATGAAAATGAACCACGTGCGCCTCGGCAAGACGATCAAGGCCGCCAACGCGCTGACGTTCATGGCGCAGGACCGCGAACACGTGGAAAGCGCCTGGCCCGGTGATATCGTCGGTCTGCACAACCACGGCACCATCAGTATCGGCGACACCTTCACCGAGGGCGAATCGCTGCAGTTCACCGGCATACCCCATTTCGCCCCGGAGCTGTTCCGGCGCGCCCAGCTCCGGGATCCACTGAAGCTCAAGGCGCTGCAAAAAGGCCTCGCACAGCTCTCGGAGGAGGGCGCGACACAGTTTTTCCGGCCGCTGGCCAGCAACGACCTGATCCTGGGCGCGGTCGGCGTGCTGCAGTTCGACGTGGTGGCCTACCGGCTGCAGAACGAGTACGGCGTGGAAGCCGTGTTCGAGAACGTCAACGTGCACACCGCGCGCTGGGTGGACTGCAAGGACGAGAAGAAACTCAATGAGTTCAGCCGCCAGCTGGAGAACAACCTGGCCCTGGACGGCGCCAACCAGCTCGTCTACCTGGCGCCGAGCCGCGTGAACCTGCAGCTTACCGAGGAGCGTTGGCCCGAAATCCGCTTTTCCGCGACGCGCGAGACCACGGTCTTCGCTGACTGAGACCCGCCGCCCCGCCTCACCGGAGCCAGCATTTGGCGGGGCTTGCGCAGGCCCCTATACTTGTCCGGCATCCCGCTGCGAGCAGGGCGCTGAGCGAATAATCAGAATCGGGACGGTATGGGCAACGTTTCTCCGCAGGAGATCTCCCCGGGCCACTCGGCCGGGTCAGGCTGGCTGGCACTCGCCGGGCGCGGCTGGCCGCTGATGCTGCGCATACCCGGACCCCTGCTCTGGCTGATCGTGCTGGTCTTCGTCGGGCTGGGGGTCGGCCTGCGCTCGCCCTGGTCGCCGGACGAACCGCGTTTCGCGCTTGCCTCGATGGACATGGTGCTGAACGGGCACTGGCTGCTGCCGCATCGCGGCGGCGAAATCTACGCCGACAAGCCTCCCGTTTTCATGTGGCTGCAGGCCCTGGGTTTCCTGCTGACCGGGAACATGAAAGTAGCGTTCCTGCTGCCCTCGGCGCTGGCTTCCCTGGCCACGGCATGGATGGTGCATGATCTCACGCGCCGCCTGTTCGGAAAGGAGCAGGCCCTGTTCGCGCTGCTGGCGTTGTTGGCCACGGTTCAGTTCAGCCTGCAGGCGCGATCAGGGCAGATTGACGCCACGGTCTGCGGGTTCACCACCCTGGGGCTGTACGGGCTGGTGCGGCACCATTGCCTGGGACCGAGCCCCGGCTGGCATGCCGTCGCCTGGCTGGCGATGGGTGTGGGCGTCATCACCAAGGGTGTCGGCTTTTTGCCCGTTCTGGCGCTGCCAGGCCTGCTGCTATGCAGCCGGCTGGACCCGGCGGGCGCAGACTCACGAGTCCCCGGCAACTGGAAGACCCGCGCCGCACCCTTACTGCTGTTGCTTCCCCCGTTTCTCTGGCTGCTGCCCCTGGCGCTGGCCGGCTGGGTGGAAGGTCGCCAGGACATCGCGGCGTACCTGCAGGAAATCCTGTTCCAACAGACCGTGCACCGCTACGTGGCCGAGGGCGGCGGACATGCCTCGCCGCCCTGGTATTACATCGTCAACGTGATCCCTGCACTGTGGATGCCGCTCTCCCTGCTGCTGATCTGGCTCGTACCCGACTGGATCCGGCGCCTTCGCGCGTTCAGCAGGCCGCACTGGGCGCTGCTGGGCTTCGTGCTGCTCGGCATCCTGTTCTTCAGCGCCAGCCCGAGCAAGCGAGGCGTGTATATGCTGCCGCTGCTTCCGGCCGTGGCTATCCTGGCCGGCGGCAGCCTCGGCGCGCTCGCCGGCAAACGCGCGCCGGTCACCGCGCTGCGCACGGTCGCGTTCGTATTGGGCCTGTCCTTGCTCGGCCTGGCCGTATTGGCGCAGCTCGGCCACGGCCCGCTGCCACGCCTGGCGGAGAAATCCGGGATCGAACTGCAGCCGGCCCTGCTGCTGATCATGGCCATCGGGCTGGGCTGGCTGCTGCCGGCCGTCCTCCTGCGCAAGGGGGGCGCGTTTACGGTCGGAATAGGCGTCTGCTGGCTGCTCTATTCCACCTGGATGTACGTTCTGATCGACCCCTACCGCTCCGACCGGCTGCTGATGCAGACCGTCAGTGAGAATATCGACCCGCAGGGCGAACTGGCCATCGCCGGGTTCAGGGAGCAGCAAATGCTGCAGGCGGACCGCGCGGTGACACACTGGTCGTATCACGATCCCATCGAAAGCCAGATGGCGGATGCGGCGGACTGGCTCAGGGCCGGGCGGGACCGTTACCTGCTGGCGGCGGAAGGCGCCCTGACGAAATGTTTCGGCGAGGTTTCCGGAATCGAGGTCGGGCACCGCCACAGACGTGATTGGCTGCTGGTGACGGCCGCTGACCTGCCCGCGCTCCGCTGCCCCACCCCTGACACCCGCGCGACACGCTACCTGGCTCCATACCTGGCGTACCCGTCGGGCCCGTGAAGTCCGGGGTCGGTGACTTCACCTCGCCGTTTGCGGGAAAGCTATGCGCGTAAATCCTGTAATTGTTGCCCCTTTGCGTCCGGTCGCCATTAGAATGCGGGTTCACGGAAACGTCGCCTTGGAGGGCTCACGATGATCGGCACTGTCGCTTTCGGCATTTTTGGACTCGCCGTGCTCCTCGCGATTGCGCTCCTCTTTTCCGACAAGCGCTCAGCCGTCGACTGGAAAATGGTCGTTTCCGGAATCGGCCTGCAGTTGCTGTTCGCGATCCTGGTCATACTCGTTCCGGGCGGGCGGCAATTCTTCGAGGGGCTGAGCAGCGTGTTCGTGCGCGTGATCAGTTTCTCGCTCGACGGGGCGGCCTTCGTTTTCGGCCCCCTGGCGGACCCTTCCAACCTCGGGTTCGTGTTCGCGTTCCAGGTGTTGCCGACCATCATCTTTTTCGCCTCGCTGATGGGGGTGCTCTACCACCTGGGTGTCATGCAGAAGGTGGTTCAGGGCATGGCTTGGGTGATGTTCAAGATCCTGCGCATCAGCGGCGCGGAATCCCTTTCCGTGGCGGCCAACGTCTTCGTGGGCCAGACCGAGGCGCCGCTCGTGGTGAGACCGTATATCTCGCGCATGACCGACTCGGAACTGCTGACCATGATGGTCGGCGGCATGGCCACCATCGCCGGCGGCGTGTTGGCGGCTTACATCACCATGCTGGGTGGCGCCGACGAGGCGATGCGGATCTTCTATGCCAAGCACCTGCTTTCCGCCAGCATCATGGCCGCGCCCGCGACCATCGTCATCGCCAAGATCCTGAAGCCGGAAACCGAAGAATCGTTGACCCGCGGAGAGGTGAAACTCCATGTCGAAAAGACCGCCGCCAACGTCATCGAGGCCGCTGCGAACGGGGCCGGCGACGGCTGGCGCCTGGCGCTGAACGTGGGCGCCATGCTGCTGGCGTTCATCGCCCTGATCGCGATGATCGACTACCCGCTCAACTGGATCGGCGAGCTCAGCGGGTTCGAGGCCATGACCGGCCGCGCGCTCAGCCTGTCGACCCTGCTGGGCTATGCGCTCTCTCCCATCGCCTGGGTGATCGGTGTTCCGTGGCAGGACGCGGTAACCGTCGGCGGCCTGATCGGCGAGAAAGTGGTCACCAACGAGTTCGTCGCCTATGCGCACCTCACCGAGATCCAGGGCGTCCTCTCGCCCAAGGCGCTGCTGATCTCCACTTATGCGCTGTGTGGTTTCGCCAACTTTTCGTCCATCGCCATCCAGATCGGAGGCATTGGCGGCATCGCGCCGGACCGCCGCTCCGACCTGGCGCGTTTCGGCCTGCGCGCGGTGCTCGGCGGGACCCTGGCCACGATGATGACGGCCACGATCGCCGGGGTGTTGACCACCGTCGCCTGAAATGGCCGCCAATCACTCCCAGTTCGACCTGTTCGGTGAGCGGCGCTTCATGCCGTTCTTCATGGTCCAGGGACTGGGGGCCCTCAACGACAACATCTTCAAGAACGCGCTGGCCGCGCTGCTGGTGTTCCAGGCCAGCAACCTGGCGGGGCTGAATACAGACCAACTGGTCAACCTCAGTGCGCTGGTGTTCATTCTGCCCTTCTTCCTGTTTTCCGCGCTGTTCGGACAGTTCGCGGACAAGTATGAAAAATCGCTGCAGGTCCGGCGCGTCAAGCTGTTCGAAGTGGTTATCATGCTGCTGGCCACACTGGGATTCTGGCTGGGCAATGTGCCCCTACTCCTGTTCGTGCTGTTCCTGCTGGGCTTTCAGTCGACCGTGTTCGGTCCGGTCAAGTACGGCATCCTGCCGCAAATTCTCCGCAGGGAGGAACTGGTCGGCGGCAATGCCCTGATCGAGATGGGGACCTTTGTCGCCATCCTGCTGGGAACCATCGCAGGGCCCCAACTGGCCGGCATCGAAGCGCCATGGCCGTACTGGGTGAGCGCCTCCGGCCTGGCCGTCGCGGTGGCCGGCTGGCTCTTCAGTCTGCGTGTGCCGCGCGCTGAAGCGGCGGCGCCGGACCTCGAGATCAACTGGAATATCTTCAGCGAAACCGTGCGCAACCTGAAGTTCCTGAATGAGAACTCGGTGGTGCTCAACAGCGTGCTCGGGATTTCCTGGTTCTGGTTTTTCGGCGCGACCTTCCTGGTGCAGATACCGAGCTACAGCCAAAACGTGCTGGGTGGCGACGAGAACCTGATGTCGACGCTGCTGGGCCTGTTCATCATCGGCATCAGCACCGGTTCCTTGCTATGCGAGCGGCTGTCCGGCAAGCAGGTGGAAATCGGCCTGGTGCCCTTTGGCGCGATAGGTCTCACCCTGTTCGGACTGGACCTCTACTTTGCCTCGCCCGGAACCCCGGCCACCGGCGTCACCGCGATGGAGTTCCTTTCCAGCGGGCACAACTGGCGCATCATCGCGGACCTCGTGCTGATCGGGGTGTTCGGCGGTTTCTACATCGTGCCCCTCTATGCCCTGGTGCAGGCACGCTCACAGCCGTCTCACCGTTCGCGCGTGATCGCGGGCCTGAACATCCTCAACGCGCTGTTCATGGTGGTCGCCGCGGTCATGGCCATGCTGGTGCTGGGCCCCGCCGGGCTCAGCATTCCGGACCTGTTCCTGATCTCGGCCATCCTCAACGCGGTGGTGGCGGTTTACATCTTCACGCTCGTGCCGGAGTTCCTGGTGCGGTTCCTGGTGTGGCTGTTGATCCACACGATTTACCGCGTGCGCGTCAGCGGCATGGACCGTATTCCCGACGAGGGTCCGGTCATTGTCGTCAGCAACCACGTCAGCTTCGTCGACCCGCTGATCCTGGGCGGCATGATCCGGCGGCCCGTTCGCTTCGTGATGCACTACAGGATTTACCGAATTCCGCTGCTGAATTTCATCTTTCGCACCGGCAAGGCGATCCCCGTCGCGGGACGGTCGGAGGACCCCCAGATCCTGGATCGCGCATTCGCCCGCATCCACGAAGTCCTGGCTGCCGGTGACGTGATCGGAATTTTTCCCGAGGGACGCATCACCGACGACGGTGAAATCCAGACGTTCAGGCCGGGCATTGAAAAGATCGTTTCGGAACAACCCGTCACCGTGGTGCCGGCGGCCCTGTGCAATCTCTACGGGTCGCTGTTCAGCCGGCGCGATCCGCTGCACAAACGCCGGCCATACAAGCTCTGGGCCCGCATCGAACTGCGCATCGGCCATCCGGTGCCGCCCGAAGAGGTGACAGCGGCCCGGATAGAGAGCGAGGTGAGGCGCTTGCGAGGCGAGGACCGGTGAGCCGCGCAAGCATGCGGTCTCTCGGCATCGGGCTCCTGGTCGGGATAATCGCGGGCTTTGCGGTTGCCGCCGTGATGACCTTTCTCGACTGGCGGCTCAATCCCGAAGGGATTTTCCACGATACCGGCGGCATCCACTGGGACATCGTCGCTGAAACAGCGTGGAGCTGGTTCTGGCCCGTCGCTTTGGCAGTGACCCCACCACTGATCCTGTTGCTGTCCACGCTGCGCCGACGCTGAACTTTTGGCCCCGCGCCTGGGCGAGAAAGCTTGCGGCCGTTCTTTGTAGAGGTTTTAGCTTGAAAATTCATTATATTTCTGTACAATATCTATACAGTATTAGATACTGCCCGGCAGAAACCCCCAGTTTGTGGGCTCCCATCGAGCGACCAGCGGATGAATATTTTCGTACTCGACACGGACATAGAACGCTGCGCACAGGCGCACTGCGACCGCCACGTCTCCAAGATGATCCTGGAGAGCGTGCAGATCCTGTGTACGGCGCTCAATCAGAAGGGGCATCAGACACCCTACCGCCCAACGCATGTGAAGCATCCCTGTGTCATCTGGGCGGGCGAGTCCCTCGATAATTTCCGGTGGCTGGCGCAACTCGCGCGCGCCCTGAACCGGGAGTTCCGCTATCGTTACCCGCGCGACTGCGACCACGCCTCCATCGCCGTGCTGGAAGAAATCGCGGATGCGCGCTTTGTCTCGAGGGGCCTCACGGAATTCGCTCAGGCCATGCCGGACAAGTACAGGGTGCCGGGCGACGCAGTTGCCGCCTATCGGGCCTTCTACCGCGGGGAAAAGCGCGTCTTCGCGAGCTGGACTCGCCGGCCCGAGCCTGAATGGTGGCTGCGGGATGCCGCCTGATCCCGCGCGCCTGGCCTGGAAGGTCGTTGACGACGGCGTGATGGGCGGCCTGTCCGAAGGCCAGGTCGAAGTCCTGACCCAGGGCATTCGCTTCAGTGGCATCCTGTCGATCGAAAACCAGGGCGGCTTTTCGTCGATCCGCGCCTCGGCGGGAAGCATCCCCGACAACGCCATCGGCTTCCGCCTGGTGGTTACCGGCGACGGGCGTCGCTACCAGTTCCGCCTGCGTGCGACCGATCATCCGGACGCGCCCGCCTGGCGCGCGCTGTTCGACACCTCGGGAGCGCGTGAAACCGTGGACCTGGCACTGCCGGATTTCGAGCCGGTGTTCCGCGGCCGACGCGTTCATCATTCACGTGCACTCGACGCCGGCGCCATGCGATTCCTGGGGTTCATGCTGGCCAGCCACCAGCCGGGCCCCTTCTCGCTCGCCGTGCACGACATCGAATACCGGCTCGAGGCAGGGCCGGATGCCTGACCGGGCCGCCCACCTCAATGGATGCCGGTTGGTCATCGGGGCCAGCCGCGGCATCGGCCTGGCGCTGGTGCGGGCCCAACTGAACGACGACCAGGCCGCACGCGTCATCGCGACCTTTCGCCCGCAGCGTGGTCCCGGCGAACTGGAGGCCCTGGCGGACCGCCATGACCACCGCCTGCTCATATTGCCGCTCGACGTTACGGACGATAGCAGCATCGAGATGTTCGCCCGGCGCATCGGTTCGCTCGAGGGTGGCTTCGACATCGCGGTGCATGCCGCCGGGTTCCTTCACGAAGGTGGCATCCAGCCGGAGAAGACTTTGGATCATTGCGATCGCCACGCCCTGCGGCATCTGTTCGAGGTCAACAGCATTGGACCCCTGATGCTCGCACGGGCGCTGCTGCCTCTCCAATCGCGGCAACGCCGCTTTACGTTCGCGGCACTGTCCGCGATGGTCGGCAGCATCGGCGACAACCGCCTCGGCGGCTGGTACGGCTACCGCGCTTCGAAAGCGGCCCTGAACCAGTTCCTGCGGACGCTGGCCAACGAGTGCCGTGTTCGCTTTCCCAATGCAGCGATCCTGGCCGTGCACCCCGGAACCACGGATACGGGACTTTCCCGCCCATTCCAAAGGAACGTGCCGAGGGAAAGACTCTACGCTCCGGAAACGACGGCTGCGAGGATACTGGACGTCATTGGGCAGCCGGGCCAGGGCCCGACGGGCGCCTTCCTGAACTGGGACGGGACAGAAATCCCCTGGTAAATCAGCCACCCGCGCCTTGGATCAGGCCTCGGGGCGCGCGGCGCCGCATTGCCAGCAACTCTCGAAGTTGCCTTCGACGCCCGTACCGCACTTCGCGCAAGTCCAGTCACCGCGCACGTCGGCGGGCGGTTCCTCGAGGTCACGGAGCAGTTCGCGGGCCCTCGGCGCATCGCGGTCCTCCAGCACGAACAGCTGCGGGACCACCTCGATGAAGGGCACCTCGCCCATCACGGACGAGCCGTACTGGTTACGGATGAACGTGCGGATACCGTTCGACTCCAGCACCGACTGCATCTGCCCCACGCGGCTGAAGTCGAAATTCTCAAAAACCTTGATCACGTTTCGCCGGCCTTTTCCCCCGCGGGACGAAACACGAGCGAAGCCGAGTTGATGCAGTAACGCATTCCCGTGGGCGGCGGGCCATCCGGAAAGATGTGGCCAAGGTGCGCCCCGCAGTGGCTGCAGCGCAACTCGATCCGACTCATCCCGTGGCTGAAATCGGGGCGCTGTTCGATACCGGCAACTTCGAGCTCGGAGCGAAAACTGGGCCAGCCACAGCCGGCGTTGAACTTGCTCTCGGAATCGAACAGCGGCTGTCCGCAGCAGACGCAGTGGTAGACACCCCGGTCCCAGCATTGATCGTACTCGCCGCTGAAGGGCCGCTCGGTGCCGGCCTGGCGCGTCACCCGATACTGCTCGGGGGTTAACTGCGCTTTCCATTCCTCGTCTGTCTTGCTAATTTTGCACATCTTTCCATGTCCACCCGCGGCTCAGGCCACTATCCGCGAATGGTAACCAATTCTAAGAGCACTGCCTATCGAACCCGGCGGCCGGGCCAGACCGGCGGGCCAACATGCGTCGCGCTACTGCTGGCGATGCTGCTGACCGCGGGGTGCGCCGGTCCGGGCTACTATGCGCAGGCCGTGGCGGGCCAGTGGAAAATGCTCCGGTCACGCGAGGACATCTCCGCCCTGCTCGCGAACGGTCGCACGGATCCGGACCTGGCGCGGCGGCTGGAGACCATCCAGCGGATCCGGACATTCGCGCAGGATCGACTGGCGCTGCCGGCGGCGGACAGCTACACCACTTTCGTACACACGGGCCGGGACGCGGCGACGTGGAATGTGGTGGCGGCGCCGGAGTTTTCTCTCGAACCTCGGCGATGGTGCTTCATCGTCGCCGGCTGCGTTCCCTACCGCGGCTATTTCAAGGAAGACGCGGCACGGCGCTTCGCCGCGAAGATGTCGCGACGCGGCGACGACGTCGCCATCAGCCCCGCCGTGGCCTACTCGACCCTGGGCTGGTTCGACGACCCCGTACTCGACACAATGCTCGATTACCCCGAAGAACAGATCGCCGGGCTGCTCTTCCATGAACTGACCCACCGAAAACTGTATATAAAAGGTGATACCGCCTTCAACGAATCCTATGCCAGCTTCGTAGAGGAAACCGGTGTCCGGCTCTGGCTGAAGCGGTCGGGGAACAGCGACCGTTTGCGGGCATGGCGACACCGGGCGCAGGCCGAGACGCAATTCAACCGCCTCACGCGCGAAGCACGTGACCGTCTGGCCCGTATATACGCGTCCGAGGCGCCTGCGGAAACGATGCGGGTGGAAAAATCCGAAGTGCTCGATGCCCTGAAGATAGCGTACGCCCGGCTCGTCAGCGATGATTGGGGCGGGCGCAACTACTTTGCCGGCTGGATGGATAAAAATGTCAATAATGCCGGCCTGGCGCTGCTGGATAGCTACCGGGGCGGGATGTGCGCCTTTGCGGACCTCTACCGGCAGGCATCTCACGACATGGAGCGGTTCCACGCGTTGGCGATGCAAAAGGCGGATCTGCCCGCAGCGAAGCGCCGGGCCTGGCTTGAACAGCCCTGCGGAGTCATTGCGCCAGATGGCGATCTATGACAACGTAGCTCGCAGAAGAACAGCCGAACCCTGAAGGCGCTACGAATCTTGCCACCACTCAAGCCATCACAACGCGCTGCGGCGGCTGCTCTTGCGGTGCTGGCGGGCTTTCTCGTGGGCACATCCGCGGCCACCGGGCAGGAACTACCCGCCGATACGTCGACTGCCCCGATTGCCGCAAGCTGCCCCGATCGTCTGCTGGGAGCGGTCATGCCACCCGCCCCGGACCGCTCGGGAGCGCCGATCGTGATCTACGCCAGGGAAATGGAGGCCGGGTCGGAAACCGAGGGTGAAGCGAGCGGCAACGTCGAGCTGTTTCGTGCCGATCAGCACCTGACCACCGAACGCATCCTGTTCGACCCGGTCAAGGAAACGGTCACCGTTCCCGGCCCGCTGCAATACGAAGACCAACAGCTGTGGCTGAGAGGCGCGGAGGCGAACTACAACTTCCTGGAGGAAACCGGCCGCTTCTCGAAGATCAACTATGGGCTCACCGGATCGAGCGCCAACGGCAGCGCCGCATCGGCCGAGCTGGTCGGCGGCAACACATCCGTCCTGCGGCAGTTGGATTACACCACCTGTCCCGGGGACGAGCCCGACTGGCAGATCTATGCACGCCAGCTGAAGTTGCTGCACGACGAGGGCCGCGGCACGGCGCGCGGCGCCAGGCTCGAATTCAAGGGCGTCCCCATCCTGTACGCCCCGTGGTTCTCCTTCCCGATCGACGACCGGCGCAAGAGCGGTTTCCTTCTGCCCAGTCTCGGGCACAACAGCGACAGCGGCTTTGAGCTGGGCATTCCGTGGTACTGGAACATCGCCCCGAACCAGGACGCGACGATCGAACCACGCTATTACACCAACCGTGGATTCATGCTGTCGAGCGAATACCGGTTTCTGACCCGGCGCACGAACGGAACCTTCCAGGGCGATGTCCTGCCCGACGACAACGAAACCGGCGAGCGCCGTTATCACTACCTGCTCAGGCACTTCGCGGCGCCCAGGCAGCGCTGGCGCACCTCGCTGATTCTGGAGCGCGTCAGCGACGACCGCTACTTCCAGGATTTCGGCACGAACCTCGGCCAGACTTCGAAACAGTTCCTGCGGAGCAGCGCCACGATCAGCGGTGTGGGGCGCTACTGGAGGTTCGACTTGCTGGCCGACGATTTCCAGGTCATCGACGAGTCCGTGGCGCCCCGCAACGAACCCTACCGCCGCGCGCCCCGGATGACCTATGGCGTCGACCTGCCGTTCGGTAACAGCGGACTCGCATTCGGGCTGGACTCGGAGCTCGTCTACTTCGACCGCGCGGAGGGCACCGTGGGCGCGCGCCTGGACCTGTCCCCGGAGTTGTCCTGGTACGGCCACAACAGCTGGGGTTTCCTCCGCCCGCGCCTGGGCTATCGCTACACCGGCTACGACCTCGACCTGCGCGGAGCCCCGGGGAACTCGTCACCCCACCGGGGCAACACCATCGCCAGCCTGGACACCGGTCTGACACTGGATCGGGTTACGCGCAGCGGTAATTTCCAGACCCTGCGGCCCCGCCTGTTCTACCTGTACGTGCCCTACGAGAAGCAGGACGACCTGCCGCTATTCGATACCGGTGAATTTACCTTCGGCTTCAGCCAGCTGTTCAATACCAACCGCTTTTCCGGCAGCGACCGCCAGGGCGACGCCAACCAGCTATCCCTTGCGGTGACCACGCGCACCTTCGACGGCGTCACGGCCGCTGAACTCTGGAGCCTGAGCCTGGGGCAGATTTTCTATTTCCAGGACCAACGGGTGCAACTGGAAGGGGCACCCACGGTCGACAGGAATGTTTCGCCGTTCCTGGCCGAATTCGAATGGCGCCTGTACAGCAATATCAGCGCCGCAGCCGGTGTTCAGTGGAACTGGGACAGCAATGAACTGGACGTCGGCACGATTGGCCTCCGCTACCGTGGCCCCAATGGGCGGCGCATGGCGTTCGAATACCGGTTCAGGCAGGCGCGCGTCGACCAGTTCGACTTCCGCGTATTCTGGCCGATCAACGATCGCTGGCGCGTGCTGTCCAGGGTCAACTATTCGTTTGCCGACAACGATATGCTCGAAATGCAGGCCGGTCTGGAATACGAGAGCTGCTGCTGGGCCTTTCGCACCGTGCTGCGTCGCTACCTCAAGAACCGTGACGGTGACTACCGCGACACGATCTACATCGAGTTCAACCTGAAGGGCCTGGCCAGCCTCGGCACGCGATCCCAGGCACTGTTCCCGGACTAGCCCGCCAGTTGCAGGATGCAGGTTAAAGCAGCCGGGCATGACCTCCCCGTCAGCGTTTTCGGATAGAATGTGAACTTTTCCGCGCTCGAGCGTCATAATTGGGTGCACGGCTTTATTTTCGGAGAATTCCCCGATGTTCCATTCAAATAACCGGTTCGCGAGGACCGTCCTGCTGGCCCTCACGGTGCTGGGCGCCGCGGCGCCTTTCAGCGTTTCCGCGCAGGAAACGAGCAACCTTCAGCCCATCGATTCGATCGTGGCGCTGGTGGACGAGGACGTGATCCTGCGCAGCGAACTGGACCTGGCGGTTGCCGGCATCGTCCAGCGCATCCAGGCGAGCGGCGAGTCGATGCCGCCGATGAACCTGATCGAGAACCAGGTTCTGGAGCGCCTCATCATGCGCGAGCTGCAGGTGCAGCGGGCACTCCAGACCGGCATTCGCGCCAGCGATTCGGATATCGACCAGGCCCTGGTCACATTGGCGCAGCAGAACAACATGACCCTGCAGCAGCTACGCCAGGTCATCGAAGGCGAAGGCGAGGATTTCGCGGAATTCCGGCGCAACATCGGCGAAGAAATCCTGACCGAGAGGCTGCGGCAACGCATCGTTGCCAGCATGGATCCGGTGACGGACACGGAAGTGGACATCATGCTCGCATCCGAGGATCTGAGCGGCGGCGAATACAATCTCTCGCACATCATGATTGCGCTGCCGGACGGTTCCACCCCTCAGCAGATCCAGACGGCCCAGGCCAAGGCGGACGACATCTACGATCGGCTGGTCAACGGGCTGGACTTCGCCTCTGCTGCGATCAGCTATTCCGACAGCCAGGAGGCGCTTGAAGGCGGCCTGATCGGTTGGCGGGACCTGAACAGCGTTCCGGCCTTTTTTGCCGACGCGGTGCGCGGCCTGAAGCCCGGGGACTTTACGAAACCCATCCGCAGCCCGGCCGGCTTCCACATACTGAAGGTGAACGACTACCGCGAGCAGCGGCAGGTCGTGGTCAAGGAATACCACGCCCGGCACATCATGATCGAGGTCAACGAACTCGTCACACCACGGCTGGCGATGGACAAGATCATCGATATCAAGAAGCGGCTCGACAACGGAGAGGATTTTGCCGAGCTGGCTGACGAATATTCCGACGATCCGACCAGCGCAAACCTGGGCGGCGATATGGGTTGGTTCCCGCCCGAGGCCTACGGCGACCGGGTTTACCAGACCCTGATGGCGTTGAAGCCGGGCGAAATCAGTGAACCCTTCCAGACCGAGGGCGGCTGGCACATCATCCAGCTTCTGGATACGCGGGAGACCGACCGCACCGAGGAATCGATCCG
>JASFKQ010000054.1:0-19368 GCA_050118555.1 Lysobacterales bacterium | reverse complement strand
GCCGACCAGGTCCGCGGCCTGCCCGTGGAAAAAGCCGAACAGTTGTTGACCTTCAGCAACAAGAAGGCGGCGCATATCGTGAAGAAGGTATTGCTCTCCGCCATTGCGAATGCCGAGCACAACGAGGGCGCGGACATCGACGAGCTGAAGGTTTCCACGATCGTGGTTGACGAGGGGCCCACCTTCAAGCGTGGCCGGGCCCGCGCAAAGGGTCGCGGCACCCGAATTCTGAAACGGAACAGCCACATCACGGTGACCGTGGCCGACGACAAGACGGGACAAGCATAATGGGTCAGAAGGTACATCCAACCGGAATCCGCCTCGGCATCGCCAAGGATTGGAACTCAACCTGGTACGCCGACAAGGGCGATTACGCCGAACAGTTGAATTCGGACCTGAAGGTGCGGGAATACCTGCAGAAGCGCCTGGCACAGGCGGCCGTCAGCCGAATCCAGATCGAGCGCCCCGCAAAGTCCGCGCGCATTACGATTCACACCGCGCGGCCGGGCATCGTGATCGGCAAGAAGGGCGAGGACATCGAAAAGCTTAGGCGCGAGGTCAGTGATCTGATGGGCGTCCCCACCCACATCACGGTGGCGGAAATCCGCAAGCCCGAACTCGACGCCCAATTGGTGGCGGAAGGCATCGCCCAGCAACTGGAGCGCCGCATCATGTTCCGGCGTGCGATGAAGCGCGCGGTCGGTAATGCGATGCGGCTGGGCGCCCTGGGAATCAAGGTCTGCGTGGCCGGCCGCCTGAACGGCGCGGACATCGCGCGCAGCGAATGGTACCGGGAAGGTCGCGTACCCCTGCACACGCTGCGTGCGGACGTGGAATACGGTTTCTACGAGGCCAAGACAACCTACGGGGTCCTCGGAGTGAAAGTCTGGATTTACAAGGGCGAGGTCTTCGACCTGTACGCCTCGGACGGGGACGCCAGGCAAAACCCGGCGAACGCCGGCTAGGAGATTGAGAAATGCTGCAGCCTAAGCGAACCAAATTCAGAAAGCAGCAGAAGGGCCGAAACCGCGGCCTGGCGCAGGTCGGAAACCGCGTCAGCTTCGGTGAGTATGGCCTGAAGGCCACTACTCGCGGCTTCGTTACTGCCCGCCAGATCGAGGCGGCCCGACGTGCGATTACCCGTTACGTGAAGCGTGGCGGAAAGCTGTGGATCCGGGTTTTCCCGGACAAGCCGATCTCCAAGAAGCCGGTCGAAGTCCGTATGGGCAAGGGCAAGGGCAACGTGGAGTACTGGGTGGCCCCGATTCAGCCCGGACGCGTCATGTACGAGATCCAGGGCGTGTCGGAGGACCAGGCACGCGAGGCGTTTCGCCTGGCCGCGGCCAAGCTGGCTGTGAAAACCACTTTCGTCAAGAGGTCGGTGCTGTGATGAACGCGCAAGATTTGAGAGCCAAGAACGAGAGCGAGCTGCGTGACGAGTTGTCGGGCCTGCTGCGCGAACAATGCAATCTGCGTATGCAGCGTGGCACCGGCCAGCTGGCCTCGCCGCACGACATGCGCCGGGTGCGCAAGGATATCGCTCGTGTCAGAACGGTTCTGAACGAGAAAAAGAAGGAAGGTGAGACGTCATGAATACGGGCGGAGCAATCAGGCACAGCAAATTGGGTCGGGTCGTCAGCGACAAGCCCAACAAGACGGTGACGGTGATGCTGGAGCGCCAGGTCAAGCACCCGCTGTACGGCAAGTACATCAAGCGGTCGACCAAGGTGCACGCGCACGACGAAGACAACAGCTGTTCGGTGGGAGACCTGGTCCGCATTTCGGAATGCCGGCCGCGTTCCAAAACCAAGAGTTGGCAGGTAATTGAAATTGTGGAGCGTGCCCAGTAGGGCCAGTGGCCCCGGGTACGTGTCTGGCAGAGGACATCCAAGATGATTCAGATGCAATCCATGCTTGCGGCGGCCGACAACAGCGGCGCGCGGCAGATCCAGTGCATCAAGGTGCTGGGCGGGTCGAAGCGGCGTTATGCACGCATTGGCGACGTGATCAAGGTCACGGTCAAGGAGGCCATTCCGCGCGGCAAGGTCAAGAAGGGCGAGGTGTACAACGCGGTTGTCGTGCGCACCAGTTCCGGTGTGCGCCGCGGCGACGGTTCGCTGATCCGCTTCGATGGCAACGCGGCCGTGCTGCTGGACAACAAGTATGAGCCGATCGGTACGCGCATTTTCGGGCCTGTAACGCGCGAGCTGCGCTCCGAGCGGTTCATGAAGATCGTCTCGCTGGCGCCCGAAGTGCTGTAAGCGGGAGTGGAAGGAAGATGAACAGAATTCGTAAAGGTGACGAAGTAATCGTGCTCGCCGGCCGCAGCAAGGGTCAGCGTGGGCACGTGCTGCGCAAGATCGGCGCCGAGAAGGTGCTGGTCGAGAACGTGAACATGGTGAAAAAGCACCAGAAGCCGAATCCGGCGGTTAACCAGCTCGGCGGCATCGTGGAAAAGGAATCCCCGATCCACGTGTCCAATGTCGCGCTGTATAACCCGGGCACGGGGAAGGGCGACCGCGTCGGATTCCGGACCCTGGAAGACGGCCGCAAGGTAAGGATTTTCAAATCCACCGGCGAAGCCGTGGATATTTAAGGATCGGCAGATGTCCAGATTACAGAACTACTACAAGGAAACCGTGGTTCCCCAGTTGCTGGAGAAGTTCAACTACAGCAACGTGATGGAAGTACCGCGGGTAACGAAGATCACGCTGAACATGGGCGTGGGCGAGGCTGTCGGCGACAAGAAGGTCATGGACCGCGCGGTTGGCGACATGACCGCGATCGCCGGTCAGAAGCCCGTCGTGACCAAGGCGCGCAAGTCCGTTGCGAGTTTCAAGATTCGCGATGGCTGGCCGGTTGGCTGCATGGTCACGCTGCGCCGGGAGCGGATGTACGAGTTCCTGGACCGCCTGGTGAATGTCGCGATTCCGCGCGTGCGCGATTTCCGTGGGCTGAATCGCCGGTCGTTCGATGGCCGCGGCAACTACAGCATGGGCGTCAAGGAACAGATCATGTTCCCGGAAATCGACTACGACCAGATCGACATGATCCGGGGCATGGACATCACCATTACCACGACGGCGAAGTCGGACGAGGAGGCTCTGGCGCTCCTGCAGGCTTTCAACTTCCCGTTCAGAGAAAAGTAAGCAAAGGAATCACGATGGCAAAAGTATCGATGGTCAACCGCGAGAAGCGCCGCTCCAAACTGGTGGCCAAGTACGCGAAGAAGCGTGCAGAGCTCAAGGCGATTATTTCGAACCCTGACGTCAGTTTCGACGAGCAGCAGCAGGCGATGTTTGCGTTGCAGAAACTGCCCCGTGACTCCAGCCCGGTGCGGCAACGCAACCGGTGCGCGATATCGGGTCGTCCGCGCGGCTTCTACCGCAAGTTCGGCCTGGGACGAAACAAGCTGCGCGAAGCCGCCATGCGCGGTGACGTGCCGGGCCTGCGCAAGGCCAGCTGGTAAAGAGGACATCACATCATGAGCATGAGCGACCCGATTTCGGACATGCTGACGCGGATCCGCAACGCGCAGGCCGTACAGAAAAAGACCGTGGTCATTCCCGCTTCGAAGGTGAAGACGGGTATCGCCAAAGTTCTGAAGGACGAGGGCTACATCAACGATTTCCGCGACCAGAAAGTCGACGGTAAGCCGATGATTGAAGTGACGCTGCGGTACATGGAAGGCAGGGGCGTGATCGAAACGCTGCGGCGCGCGAGCCGGCCTGGCCTGCGCAAGTACCGCGGCAAGGATGCGCTGCCGAAGATCCAGAACGGTCTGGGCATCGCCATCGTCAGTACGTCGCAGGGCATCATGACCGATGCGGCTGCGCGGGCTGCCGGGCAGGGCGGCGAAATCCTGTGCATCGTGACGTGATGCACCGAGGACTGGGAGAAGAAGATGTCACGCATAGCTAAAGCCCCGATTGTTTTGCCGTCCGGTGTGGACGTCAAGGTCAGCGGCGGTCAGGTCAATGTGAAGGGCCCGAAAGGAGACCTCGCGCTGCGGTTGAACCCGAATGTCAGCCTGGAGCAGGAAGACAACAGCATCATGGTGAAACCGTCTGGCGACGCACACATCCCGATGGCCGGCACGATCCGGTCACTGGTGAACAATATGGTGGTTGGCGTGTCCGACGGCTTCGAGCGCAAGCTGAGCCTGGTTGGCGTGGGTTATCGCGCACAGGCCCAGGGCACAACCCTGACGCTCTCGCTGGGATTTTCGCACCCCATCGAGTACAAGGCGCCGGAAGGGATCACCATCGAAACGCCGAGCCAGACCGAGATCCTGGTGAAGGGCTGCGACAAGCAGAAGGTGGGCCAGGTCGCTTCCGAGATCAGGGCCTACCGGCCGCCTGAGCCTTACAAGGGCAAGGGTGTCCGTTATTCGGACGAGCGCGTGGTTCGAAAGGAAGCCAAGAAGGCGTAACGAGATTGGCTGCGGTCGGGATGGCTCGCCGCAGATCACGAGGTATCAGAGAAATGGAACAGAAAAAAGCAGCGCGTACGCGACGGGCAAAGAAAGCCCGCGCTCACATTCGTCGCCTCGGCAAGCCGAGGTTGACGGTGTTTCGCAGCGGGCAGCACATTTATGCGCAAATTATCAGTTCCGAGAACGGCAACGTCCTCGCGGCTGCATCGACGGTGCAGAAGGACGTCCGCGCCGAGCTGAAGAGCACGTCCAACAAGGAAGCCGCCGCCAAGGTGGGCCGCGTGGTTGCCGAGCGCGCCGTGCAGGCGGGGATTACGGATGTGGCGTTCGACCGTTCGGGTTACAGGTACCACGGCCGGGTTCAGGTGTTGGCCGATGCAGCCCGAGAGGGTGGACTGAAGTTCTGACGGGGCTAAACCGAGGCCGGCGAAGCTGCTGGCACTGTTGAGACAGGTAGAAGACATGGCGAATATGGATAAAGACTCAGGCGACGGCCTGCTCGAGAAACTGGTAGCCGTCAACCGTGTTGCCAAAGTGGTGAAGGGCGGCCGGATTTTCGGCTTTACGGCCCTGAGCGTCGTGGGTGACGGAAACGGCAAGATCGGTTTCGGCTATGGCAAGGCCCGTGAAGTGCCGGTCGCCATCCAGAAGTCGATGGAGAAGGCGCGACGCAACATGGTCACGATTTCCCTGCGCGAAGGTACGCTGTGGCACGCGGTCAAAAGCACTCACGCCGGGTCGCGCGTTTACATGCAGCCGGCCTCCGAAGGTACGGGCGTTATCGCGGGCGGCGCCATGCGCGCGGTCCTGGAAACGGTGGGCGTGCGCAACGTGCTGGCCAAGAGTGTCGGTTCGAACAATCCGATCAACCTTGTCCGCGCCACGATCAAGGGCCTGCAGGCTATGCAGAGTCCCGAATCAGTGGCCATCAAGCGTGGCAAGTCCGTTGACGAAATCATGGCGAATGTCGGGTAAGAACCATGGCCAAGAAAAAACAGATCAAGGTGACGTTGATTCGATCCCCCTTCGGCTTCCAGCCGAAGCACCGTGAAACCGTCCGTGGCCTCGGCCTGAAGCGGATGCACCAGACCGTGGTCCTGGAGGATACACCATCGATTCGCGGCATGGTCAACAAGGTCGAATACATGGTGCGCGTGGAAAAAGCCTGACCGGATAAATGGGGTCAGAGTGAAAACTCCGACCTTGTTTGCAGGTGTCGAGATACGGGACATGAGTTTTTACTCTGACCCCAGCAATCGGAAAATGCGGATATGAAACTGAACGAATTGAGCCCGGCTGAGGGCAGCAAAAAGGATCGCAAGCGTGTTGGTCGCGGTATCGGCTCGGGCCTTGGCAAAACGGCAGGGCGCGGTCACAAGGGCCAGAAGGCGCGTTCGGGCGGATTCCACAAGGTGGGATTCGAAGGCGGCCAGATGCCGCTGCAGCGGCGTCTGCCGAAGCGCGGTTTCGCTTCGCGCACGGCCCGCTACAACGCCGAGGTGCGCTTGTACCAGTTGCAGGTGATGAAGGCCGACGTGATCGACATCGAAACACTCCGGTCTGAAGGCGTCATCGGGCACGAAACGCGGACAGTCAAGGTCATCAACACGGGTACCCTGGATCGCGCGATCACCCTGAAGGGACTCGGCGTGACCAAGGGCGCCCAGGCCGCGATCGAGGCCGCCGGGGGCAAGGTAGAATAATGTCGCGTTCCCCGTCACAAATGGCGGAAACGCTGAGCGGACTCGGCCGCCTGACGGAGCTGCGCCAGCGTCTGCTGTTCGTGCTCGTCGCGCTGCTTATTTACCGCGTGGGCACCTTCATTCCCGTACCGGGCGTAAATCCGCAGGCACTGCTGCAGTTCATGAACTCTCAGCAGGGCACGATCGTGGACGTGTTCAATCTGTTCACGGGCGGCGCCCTGAGACGTTTCTCGCTGTTCGCACTGGGCGTGATGCCGTACATCTCGGCTTCGATCATCATGCAGTTGATGAGCAGCGCGGTGCCGCAGTTGCAGCAGCTCAAGAAGGAAGGTTCGTCCGGTCGGCAGAAGATCACCCAGTACACGAGGAACTTCACCGTCATCCTCGCGGGCGTTCAGGCGGGTGGCGTGGCCATCGCCCTGCAGGGGCAATCGACCATCGTCCTGCAGCCGGGCTTCGGTTTCCTGTTCACGGCTGTGGTTTCACTCACCGCCGGAACCATCTTCCTGATGTGGCTGGGTGAGCAGATTACCGAGCGTGGCGTAGGCAACGGCATCTCGCTGATTATTTTTGCAGGCATTGTCGCGGGCTTGCCACGGGCTATAGCCGGCACGCTGGAACTGGTCAACACCGGGCAGCTCAGCATCCCGGCCGTGCTGATCATCATCGCGTTGGTGCTGGGCGTGATCTATTTCGTGGTCCGCGTGGAGCGCGGACAGCGTCGAATCACCGTCAATTACGCGCAACGGCAGGGCAGGGTGGCCTATCAGAACCAGTCCACACACCTGCCGCTGAAGGTGAACATGTCGGGTGTGATCCCGGCCATTTTCGCCTCCAGTATCGTGATTTTCCCGTCCACGCTGGCAACGTGGTTCAGTGGGACCGAGGGGCTGGGTTGGCTGACTGACGTGTCGGCGGCGCTGACCCCCGGCAATCTCGCGTACACCGTGTTGTATTCGGGCCTGATCATCTTCTTCTGCTTCTTCTACACCGCGATGGTGTTCAATTCGAAAGAAACAGCGGACAACCTGAAGCGTTCAGGCGCGTTTATTCCGGGAATCCGGCCGGGCCGCCAGACCGCCGAGTATATCGATCACGTGCTAACGCGTCTGACGATGGTCGGCTCGGTCTATCTGGTGGCGGTGTGCCTGTTGCCCGACGTGTTCAGGGTACTTTGGCAGGTGCCGTTCTACTTTGGCGGCACGTCCGTACTCATCGTGGTGGTGGTGATCATGGACTTCATTGCCCAGGTTCAGGCTCACCTGATTTCGCACCAGTATGACAGCCTGATGAAGAAGGCGAACCTGAGATCATACGGCCGGTCCGGCGTGGTCCGGAGGTAATTGGCAACCACTCCGCCTCGGCGGTGAACCTGGGACGGCCCGAGCCGGCCGCCCCGCGAGTATTGGAGAAGAGTGATGAAAGTGCAGGCTTCGGTTAAAAAGATCTGCCGTAATTGCAAGATCGTGCGGCGCAAAGGCGTGCTGTTCGTTATTTGCAGCGAGAAAAAGCACAAGCAACGCCAGGGCTGAGGCCGGGCATTGCCCGCCGGAACTGAAAGAGTTTCAGGCTTTTACAGGCACTTCGAATTGGATATAATGTGCTGTTCACATTCGCGGCACCAAGCTGACAGGAGTTCAAGAGAATGGCTCGTATTGCAGGAGTCAACATACCGGTCCAAAAGCACACCTGGGTGGGCTTAACGCACATCTACGGCATCGGGAAGACCCGAGCGCTGCAGATCTGCGAAGCGGCGGGTGTCGCCCCGGAGACGAAGGTTCGGGACTTGACCGAACCGGAGGTCGAGAGCATTCGCGCCGAGATTGGCCGGATTGCCGTCGAAGGTGATCTGCGCCGTGAAGTTGCGATGAACATCAAGCGTCTGATGGACCTCGGTTGTTACCGGGGCCTGCGGCACCGCCGCGGCCTGCCGGTGCGCGGCCAGCAGACCAAAACCAACGCCCGCACCCGGAAGGGTCCGCGGCGCCCGATCAAGCGCTAATAACGGAACGACGCATGGCAAAGCCGACAGTCAGAAAAAAGAAGGTCAAGAAAACGGTCGTGGACGGCATCGCGCACGTCCATGCCTCCTTCAACAACACGATCATCACGATCACCGACCGCCAGGGCAATTCCCTTGCGTGGGCGACTGCAGGGGGCGCGGGATTCCGCGGATCCCGCAAGAGCACGCCGTTTGCAGCGCAGGTCGCCGCCGAGACGGCGGGCCGCGCAGCGCAGGATTACGGCCTGAAAAACCTCGAGGTGCGGGTCAAGGGCCCGGGCCCGGGCCGCGAATCGTCAGTTCGCGCGCTACATGCGGTGGGCTACAAGATTACCAATATCACGGACGTGACGCCGATTCCTCATAACGGGTGTCGGCCGCCGAAGAAACGTCGCGTCTGAGTGGAGCAACAGCATGGCAAGATATATCGGACCTACCTGTAAACTGGCTCGCCGAGAAGGCGTGGACCTGGAGCTCAAGAGCCCGGCCCGCGGACTCGAATCGAAGTGCAAGCTGAGTCAGCCTCCGGGCCAGCACGGCGGTTCGCGCCGCATGCGGCTGTCGGACTACGCGCTGCAGTTGCGCGAAAAGCAGAAGGTGCGCCGTATATACGGTGTGCTCGAGCGCCAGTTTCGCAATTACTACAAGTTGGCCGCGCAGCAAAAGGGCGCCACGGGCGAAAATCTGCTGCGGCTGCTCGAGAGCCGTCTGGACAACGTGGTGTACCGGATGGGATTCGCCGTGACTCGCGCCCAGGCGCGGCAGATGGTCACTCACAAGGCCATCTCGGTAAACGGCGAGACAGTCAACATCCCGTCGTACCGCGTGAAGCCCGAAGACGCCGTAGCCATTCGCGACAAAGCGAAGGAGCAGCTGCGCATCAAGGAGGCGATCACCCTGAGCCAGGAAATGAACCTGGTGCCGGCGTGGATCGAGGTCGACCCCAAGAAGATGGAAGGGGTGTTCAAGTCCTATCCCGAACGTAACGATCTTTCGCCGGATATTAACGAGAGCCTGATCGTGGAGCTTTACTCCAAGTAAGGAGCGAAGTCCCCCGACGGCAGATTCATTCCGGGCTGCGATTCACACGCCGTAGTCTTTGAAAAAACCAGTATTTGAGTTGCGAGGCCGATCCCTATGATGGGTGTTATTGAACAGATGCTAAAACCCAGCGCGGTGGGTGTTGACGAGGTCAATCCCAATCGTGCGCGAATTACCCTGGAGCCGCTGGAACGTGGTTTCGGCCACACGCTTGGCAACGCGCTGCGGCGCGTGCTGCTGTCGTCCATTCCCGGCTGCGCCATCGTCGAAGTGGAAATGGACGGTGTGCTTCACGAGTACACGGCGGTCGAAGGCCTGCAGGAAGACATCATCGAGATCCTGCTGAACCTCAAGGGTATCGCCCTGCGAATGTATGAGCGGGAGGAGGCGGTGCTGACGCTGAGCAAGTCCGGCGCGGGCCCGGTGACTGCCGGGGACATCCAGGTGGACCACACGGTCGAGGTGGTGAACCCCGACCACGTGATCTGCAACCTGACCCAGGATGGCAGCGTCAACATGCGCCTCAAAGTGGCGCGTGGCGTGGGCTACCAGCCGGCCAACCAGATTACGATTGGTGAGCAGGAGAGCCGTCCGATCGGCCGACTGCAGCTCGACGCGTCCTTTTGCCCCGTGCGCAAAGTGGCTTACAGCGTGGACGCGGCTCGCGTCGAACAGCGCACCAACCTTGACAAGCTCGTGCTCGATATCGAGACGAACGGCACGATGGACTGCGAGGGCGCCGTGAAGTTGGCGGCCAACATCCTGGCGGACCAGCTGTCCGTCTTCGTGGATTTCAAGGCCCGTCAGGCTGTGGAAGTCGAGGAGAAGGAGCAGGAAATCGATCCCGTGCTGCTGCGCCCGATCGACGACCTCGAGCTGACGGTTCGTTCGGCAAACTGCCTCAAAGCGGAGAGCATTCTGTACATTGGTGACCTCGTGCAGCGCACCGAGGTCGAATTGCTGAAAACGCCGAACCTGGGCAAGAAATCCCTCACGGAGATCAAGGACGTACTGGCGTCCCACGATCTGTCCCTGGGCATGAAATTGGAAAATTGGCCGCCTGAGAGTCTCGCCGGCGTTTGAGCGCCGTCGATCTCAGCCGGGATTGTGAAAGGACAGGACCATGCGTCACCAAAAATCCGGAAGAAAACTGAACCGTGACAGCTCGCACCGCAAAGCCATGTTCCGCAACATGGCCACCTCTCTGTTCGAGCATGAAATCATCAAGACCACGGTCCCCAAGGCCAAGGAATTGCGTCGCGTCGCCGAGCCGCTGATCACCCTGGCCAAGGAAGACAGCGTGGCGCACCGCCGCCGGGCATTCGACCGCCTGCGTGACCGCGAGGCCGTGACCAAGTTGTTCAACGAACTCGGTCCGCGCTATGCCGAGCGTCCGGGCGGTTATCTGCGCATCCTGAAGTGTGGCTTCAGGCCCGGCGACAATGCGCCGATGGCCTACGTTGAGCTGGTGGATCGCCCGCGGGTCGATGAGGAAGTCGAACTGGACTGACCGCGATCTTCAGCGTCAATCGATAAAAGCCCGGCATTGCCGGGCTTTTTGTTTGGTCGTCCAAGCCATGGCGGATGGTTTCGGCTGCCGGGTCAGGCCAGCATCAGCGCGCGCACATACTCCGCGTAATCGGAGATATGGCGGATCGCGTCTTGCGGCGGCCGACCGGCGAAGCGTCCGGTGAACAGTGCGAAGGACTGACCGTTGTGGTTGCCGCCACGCCCGGTTCGGAGCCGGTTCCGGACAATGCCGATGTCTTCCGACACGACTTCGGTGGCCGGCTGCGACGGCCCCCATTCCAGAGCGAGGTCCGGCAGCAGCTGCGCGCGTTCGCCGGGAAAGTGATCGCTGATCCGGCTGACCCGGCGCACCAGCGGTTCGCCCGTTGCCGGAACGCGAATCGCGAGCAGTCGTTCGCTCAACCAGGAAATGTAGTCATTCAGTGCGCTGCTGTCGGGCTCCAGAATTCCACGGCGCTCCCGCCCCGCGATGTTGAGTCGCACCAGTCCTTCCCCACCGGTCGACAGGTTGAACGAAGGAGTCTCCGCCCAATCGAGATGCGCTGTGTACTCCCGGTTCACTACCCAGTCCTGCACCTTCTCCCCCAGCAGCCGGTTGGCCTCGAGCTGCAACCTGGACGGCAGCCGGTCGCGGAGCCAGGGAATCAGTCCGAGGCGCCTTTCAGACACCCCCGTTTCGGAGCGGCCGGTGACGCGAAGCCGGTTCAGGCGGTGGAGGATCTGCGGCAGTAAATGATTCTGGGCGCGGTTCGGCTCCATACCGTTCAGCGTGAACACGATGAAGTCCGTGTTTCCATCGTCGAAGGCCGTGAGCATGTTCGACAGTCCATGATCCAGCGCCCGGCAGACCTCCAGCAGTGCATTCTTCGGGACCTCAGAGGCGAAATCGGACTCGATCGGCCACAGGTTGTGCCCGGCCCGGTGCATATCCTGGATCGACATGAGGTAGAAGCGCCAGCGTTGTGTCCGGCCCAGCCAGATCGCCGCCTCGACCTTCTGGCGAAGCGATCGGATGAGCACCCGTTGCAGGCGTTCAGCTTGCGCGCGTGACTTCATGGCCGCGATTTCCATGCCGATCGGACGTTTGCCGAACCGCCGTCGGAGTTCCCGCAGGACCTCCCTGTTCGACGCCATGGCGTGCCCGGTGCTTTGCGCAGACCAGTCGTTGATCTCCAGGCACGGCGAGACGACGTGGTTCACGGTCTGTGCGGCGTCGAGCACCAGGCAGTCAATCCCCCCGCGGGCGAGGTCGTACCAGAACGGTTCGTAGTCCAACGCCCCTTTCCACGCGCTGGAATACGTGCGGTGGAATCGCATGCGGCCAGGGTGCCACTGGAAGGGAAAGTAATGCCCGTGGACGCCGGGCAGCGTACCGGTGGAAAACGTGGGCCAGACGCTCGCGCTGGCGATATCGGCCGTGGATTGTGTTTCCACTGCGCCAACGGTCTCGATCAGGCCGCGCAGTGTCGGCAGTGCATCCAGGTGCTCCCTGACGAACGGCAGGCTGAGTGAGTCGAGTTCGATCATCATCAGCCGTCGGCCGGGAGCCGGTGCATTCATCGTCACGAACCTATGTTGCCATGCTACCCAGATGGTAAACCAGGAACGCGCCACCGTAACCCAGCATGGTCATGTAGGACCAGGCGAAGACCGGCCAGCGCCAGCTGTTCGTCTCGCGGCGGATGATCGCAATCGTGGCGGCGCATTGCAGGCACCAGGCGTAAAAGATCAGCAGACCGAGCACCATGGGAACGGTGAAAATGGGTGTGCCGTCCGGCCAGGCCGCCGAACGCAATTTGACGGCCAGGCTAGACTCCTCGGCTTCGGCGCCCACGGCGTAAATCGTCCCGATCACCGCGACTACTACCTCCCGTGCCGGAAAGCCGGCGATCACGGCAGCCGACACCCGCCAATCCCAGCCGAGCGGCCGAAAGACCGGTTCGACGAACCGGCCCGCCTTGCCGAGCAGACTCTGGCCCAGCTGGTCGGCGGCCGCACGGTTCTCGAGCCGCTGCAGCTCCGTTTCCAGTTGCTGGCCGCTCAATGTCGCCCGGGCCTCGGCCACCGACCGGTCGTAAGTCGCCTGAACCTCCGCGGAGCGCGGAAAGTAGGCCATGGCCCAGACGATGATGGCGACGGTGAAGATCACCGTGCCCGCGCGGCGCAGAAAAATGCGGGCCCGGTCCAGCAACTTGATCAGGATGGTCTGCGGATTCGGCCAGCGGAATTCGGGCAGGGCGAGCGCGAACTGGGGCTTTGGGCCGCGCAACGCCGAGCGCTTCAGGAGCCAGGCTGTGGCCAGCCCGCCGACGATTCCCAGCAGGTAGAGGCCGAGCAGAACCAGGCCCTGCAGGTTGAACCAACCAAACTTCTCGTTTGGCACAAAAGCCGCGATCAACAACGCGTATACCGGCAGTCGGGCCGAGCAGGTCATGAAGGGGGCCGCCAGGATAGTTGCGATGCGGTCGCGTCGGTTGGGAATGACGCGCGTCGCCATGATTGCCGGCACGGCGCATGCAAAGCTCGACAGCATCGGAATCACCGATTGACCGGAGAGGCCGACGCCGCGCATCACGCGGTCCATGAGAAAGGCGGCCCTGGCCAGGAACCCGGAGTCCTCCAGCACGATAATGAACAGGAACAGTATCAGGATCTGTGGCAGGAACACCACGACACTGCCGACGCCCGCAATCACGCCGTCGGTCAGGAAACTGGCCAGCGCGCCGGGCGGCAAATGTGCGCTAAGCCAGCCGGACAGCCCGGTAGCGAGTTCATCGATGCCGTCCATAAGCGGTGTCGCCCACGAGAAAACGGCCTGGAACACGAGCGCCATCACCGTGAAGAACAGCACGGTGGCCGGCCACGGCCGGTTGAACCAGCGCAAGGCCTTCGCGCCGAAGCGCTCCAGCAACGGCGCCTGGCGTTGCGCCTCGTGAAGCACCTCCCGGACCCAGCCGTATCGGTGCCTTGCCTCTACTGCCTGGGGCGGTTCATCTCCGAAAAGCTCGCGCCGTGCTTCACCGACATGCGCGGCCCCAAGCCGCTTTTCCAGGATTTCAGCGCGCTGCCCCTCCGGATGCAGCAACGCCTGGATCACATCGATGCGTGGCAGGATACCGCCGGCTTCCTTCATCAGTTCGTTGGCCGCCTTGCTCAGTTCAGGCCACGATTCCGGAAACGCCGGCGTCGGCGAGGCGGAGATCTTCTCCAGGGCCTCCCGCAGGTCTTCGAGGCCGCGGCCGGTGGTCGCAACCACCGGGCAGATACGCACGCCTCCGAGATGTCGCTGCAAGACCTCGACGGACACGTCGAGCCCGCTGGCCGTGGCGGCGTCGCCCATGGTGAGGGCGACAACCAGCGGCACCTGCATTTCCATCAGTTGCTGCAGCAGGTAAAGCCCCTGGTACAGGTGGGTCGCGTCCAGCACCACCAGCAGGCCGTCGGGCGGCGGCGTGTGGTTGATCCGCCCCAGGATGACCTCCACGGCGATGCGCTCATCCGCGGAGAACCCCCCGAGGCAATAAATACCGGGCAGGTCGACCAGTTCGATCGCGCTGGACGCCAACTGGACGATACCGGAGTGTTTTTCGACCGTGACGCCCGGGTAATTACCTGTCGTCTGGCGTAATCCGGTCAGTCGGTTGAACAGTGTGCTCTTGCCCGAATTCGGGTTGCCGATAACCGCGATCGACGCAGTCGCCCGACGCCGTATTCCGATCTTTTCGACCGGCACATAGGCCGTGTTGGGCTCAGACATCCGGATAAAGCGGTGAAACCTGGAAGCAGCCTGCCTGTTCTTTGCGGACAGAGATTGCCGTGCCGAAGACCGACACCTCCATCGGGTCTCCGCCGATGGCGGAATTCTCGTGTTGGACCTCCGCCCCTTCGATCAATCCGAGCACCATCAGCCGGACGACGCCCGGCTGCGTTGCGTCCACATGTTCGATTCGAGCCGACTGGCCCCGATGCAATTCCTTGAGTGTCATTTCAGTATTCTAATTGAGAATGATTTTCATTTAGATGAATTTTAGAGGAAAACGTTCGGGCAGTACATAGACATAGATCAATTAACGGCAAGAGCGCGGCGATCGGTGGACCGCCGGCGTGAAGTGCCTTGCCGCCAAAAGCCTCCGATGGGCCGGAAAGAGTGACCCTGCCACTTCCAGGACCGGATGCGTCATGGATGACGCATCCGAGCTTACAGGGATGTACTTGCAGCGTGTCCTGGAAGGGGTATGGCCGCTCTCAGCCGGCGGGGCTTATCGAAAGGAAGCGTTGACAATCCAAGGAGGCCTTCTGCCACGGGAAGTGTGAACAACGTCGCTTTAATTCATTTCTGATCCGCGTACTGAACCCCTATCGCGGACCCTGGCGTGCCCGGACCAGCCAGGGCCGTGATATGGGTGCAACTTGCGGGCTCAAACCCAGCTGCCGTTCTTGAGCACTTTCAGGCAGGCGTTGGGAACGAAGTGGTAGAGCCAGTGATTGAGGCTGGGGGCGTTGATAAGGGCGAGGTCGGCAGCGTATCCGGGCAGAAGCGAACCGATGCGTTCGTGCAGGCGCAGCGCGCGCGCCGCCACGGTGGTCGCCCCGTTCAGGGCTTCCTGCGGCGTCATGGACTGCTTCAAGCAGGCCAGGGTCAATGCCAGCGGCAGATGGTAACTGGGCGCCGATCCGGGGTTGAAGTCCGTCGCCACGGCGACCCTGACGCCGGCATCCAGGAAGGTTCGTGCCGGCATGAATCGCTCATTCAGGTAGAGCGAAGCGAGGGGCAGGCTCACGGCAACCGTCCCCGAACGGGCGAGGCTCTCGATGCCCTCGGTGTTCGCGTACTCCAGGTGTTCGGCTGAAACCGCGCCGAGTTCGGCCGCCAGGGCTGCGCCGCCGCCGTCCGAAAGCTGGTCCGCATGGACCTTGAGCCCCAGTCCGCAGTCGCGAGCGCGGCCGAGAATGGTGCGTGCTTCGCGCGCCGTGTAAGCCCCCTCTTCGACGAAGACGTCGCAGAACCGTGCCAGGCGGCGGCCGGCCACGAGAGGCAACAGCTCGTCACAGAGCAACTGCAGGTAGCGCTGCCGGTCATCCCGGTATTCCGGCGGTATGATGTGCGCGCCGAGAAACGTCGGTACGATATCGACGGCATGGCTGGCGTCGAGTTCCCGGTAGACTTCAAGCTGTTTCAGCTCGTTGGCCTCGTCGAGCCCGTATCCTGATTTTGCCTCCACGGTGGTGACACCCAGAGCCAGCATTTCATCCAGTGCAGCGCTTGCCCTGGCGCATAATTGATTGTGGCTACTCGCCCGCGTGGCTTCTACCGTGCTCGAGATTCCTCCGCCGGCTGCGGCGATTTCCTGGTAGGTGGCGCCACGGATTCTCAGGTCGAACTCGTCGGCCCGCCAGCCTCCGAACGCGAGATGGGTATGGCAGTCCACGAGACCGGGGACGACGAGCCGTCCGCCACCGTCGATGGACGGTTCGCGCCGCCAGGTCTCGGGCAGGTCCTGTTCGGGACCGACCCACTGAACAGTGGCGCCTTCCCAGGCCAACGCCGCGTTTCCGATCAATCCGGCGTCGCCCTGCGGCTGGCCGGGTGGACAGGTCGCGAGCTGCGATAGGTTCCGCAGGACCGGCATCAGAGCAGGGACCCGGTGGCGGACTCCACCTCCTTCCCGAGTTCGCCGCGCCTGAGAATGTCCGCGCAGATGTCGAGATCGTTCCTGACCTCGTAGTCCTGGTTGGCGTGGCTTATCTGTCGGCGCAGATATTCGTGGGCCACGAGCACGCCGCGTCCGGGTTTGAGGGGTGCCCTGAAGTCGAGCGCCTGGGCGGCGGTCAGGAATTCGACGGCGAGGACCCGTTCGACGTTGTGCAGCACCGACAGCAGCTTGAGGGCACTGATCGAACCCATGCTCACGTGGTCCTCCTGGCCCAGGCTGGTCGGAATCGAATCGACGCTGGCCGGGTGGCAGAGTATCTTGTTCTCGGATACCAGAGCGGCTGCGGTGTATTGCGGGATCATGAAGCCGGAATTGACGCCGGTGTCCTTCATCAAGAGCCGCGGCAGCCCGTCGTGCCCCTCCAGCAGCAGGTACGTGCGACGTTCCGAAATGCTGGCGAGTTCTGCCAGCGCGATCGCGGCGAAGTCCAGTGCCAGGGCGAGAGGCTGGCCATGGAAATTGCCGCCGGAGAGAATGTCGCCGTTCTCGAACACCAGGGGGTTGTCGGTAACGGAATTGAGTTCTGTTTCGACCACGTTGATTGCGTAGGCCAACGCGTCACGGCTCGCACCGTGCACCTGCGGCACGCAGCGCAGGCAATACGGGTCCTGTACCTTGCCGCAATCCCGGTGGGAATCCATGATCTCGCTGTGCTCTAGCAGTTGGCGGATGTTTGCCGCGACAGCCTGTTGTCCCGCGTGAGGCCGAATGGCGTGGATGCGCTCGTCGAACGGCACCGCACTGCCTTGCAGCGCTTCGAGGCTCATCGAAGCGAGGATGTCGGCTTCCCGCTGCAGCACCAGGGCCCGTTCCAGCACGAAGGCCCCGTAGGCCGCCATCATCTGGGTTCCATTGATCAGGGCGAGGCCGTCCTTTGCCTTCAGTCGGACCGGCTCGATGCCGAGCAAGCGCATGGCTTCGTCGGCGGGCCTCTTTCCGGAACCCGTTCCGTTCCAGACTTCACCGCGCCCGATCAGCGGCAGGCACAGGTGCGCCAATGGAGCGAGGTCGCCGGAAGCACCCACGCTGCCGCGGCTCGGCACCCAGGGAACCAGGCCGGACTCCTCGATTTTCAGCAACTGGGCGAAGGTCGTTCGGGAAATTCCGGAATAACCCAGGCCCAGGGCGTGGATCTTCAGCTGCAGCATCAGCCGGGTGATATCCGGCGGGATCGGATCGCCCACGCCGCAGGCGTGGCTGAGCAGCAGGTTCTGCTGAAGATCGGAAAGCTGCTCGCTGTCGATCCGCTTGTTGGCGAGTACGCCGAACCCGGTGTTGATGCCGTAATGGGCGTGCCCGTCGTCGAGCGTTGCCAGGACCACTTCGCGGCTGCGGTTGAGCGCCTCGCGCCCAGCGCGCAGCGCCTCCATGCTCGCGGCGATGTCGGAGTAGAGCGTCGGTATTCGGATCACGGTGGATCAGCCATTGACCATCGGCAGGTCTACGCCACGCTCGTTTGCGGTTTCGATGGCAAGATCGTAGCCGGCGTCGGCATGTCTCATCACGCCGGTGCCGGGGTCCGCGGTCAATACGCGCTCCAGCCTGCGATCGGCCATGTCGGATCCGTCGGCGACGCAGACCATCCCGGCATGCAGGGAGTACCCGATGCCGACACCGCCGCCGTGGTGGATCGAGACCCAACTCGCGCCGCAAGCCGTGTTCAGCAGGGCGTTGAGCAGGGGCCAGTCCGCGATCGCGTCCGAACCGTCCCGCATGGCCTCGGTTTCGCGGTTTGGCGATGCCACCGAGCCTGTGTCCAGATGGTCACGGCCGATGACGATGGGGGCATCGATTTTGCCCTTTTCGACCAGCCAGTTGAACTTCAGGCCGGCCTCTGCCCGTTCACCGTATTCCAGCCAGCAGATCCGGGACGGCAGCCCCTGGAAGTGTATTTTCTCGCGCGCCTTGTGGATCCAGCGATGCAGCGCTTCCTTTTCCGGAAAGAGCTCGAGAAGTGCTTTGTCGGTGGCCTCGATATCAGCCGGGTTACCACTCAGGGCGGCCCAGCGAAATGGGCCTGCGCCCTTGCAGAAGAGGGGACGGATATAGGCCGGGACGAACCCGGGATAGTCGAAGGCCTCCGGCATGTTGCGGTGGTCCGCCACCTGGCCCCGCAGGTTGTTCCCGTAGTCGAAGCAGACGGCGCCGCGGGCCTGGAGGTCGAGAATGGCCTTCACGTGCACCACCATGGAATCCAGCACGGCCTCGTCGTACGAAGCGGGATCCGATTCCCGCAGCCTGGCGGCTTCCTCCAGTGAATAGCCGGAAGGAATATAGCCGTTGCGTATGTCATGGGCGGAGGTCTGGTCGGTGATGACATCCGGCACGACCCCGCGGCGCGCCAGTTCCGGCATGACGTCGGCGATATTGCCGAGCAGGCCAACCGACAGGCCGTCGCCGGTTTGCGACAACAGGTCGAGGGCTTCGTCCAGATCCTCGCACATACGGTCGCAGTAGCCGGTCTCCACCCGCCGCTGGATTCTGGTCGGGTCGACCTCCACGGCCAGGCAGTTGCCGCCGTTCATCGTTACCGCCAGCGGTTGGGCGCCGCCCATGCCGCCGAGACCGGCAGTCACGACCAGCTTGCCTGACAGGCTGCCTGCAAAATGCTGGTTGGCGCACTCTGCGAACGTCTCGTAGGTGCCCTGCACGATGCCCTGTGACCCGATGTAGATCCAGGAGCCTGCCGTCATCTGGCCGTACATGGTCAGGCCCTTGCGTTCCAGTTCCCGGAACACCTCCCAGGTGCCCCAGCGGGGGACCAGGTTGGCGTTTGCGATCAGGACCCGGGGAGCCTCGTCATGGGTGCGGAAGACGCCCACGGGCTTGCCGCTCTGCACCAGCATGGTTTCATCATTTTCCAGGCGCTGCAGGGTTTGCACGATTTTCTCGTAACAGGCCCAGTTGCGCGCCGCCTTGCCGGTACCGCCGTACACGATAAGT
>JASFKQ010000053.1:0-19504 GCA_050118555.1 Lysobacterales bacterium | reverse complement strand
TGCCGTCGCCCAGGGGGCCGCGCCCGGTGTAGGGGCCGAAAGTCTGGCCGTCGTCGGTATACAGGTACACACCGGTGCGTTCGGGCAGGTGAAAGCCGGTGAAATGGACACGCAAGGCAACGGCGCCCGGTGAACTGAGCGCCATGGTGTAGACGAAACCACCGTCGTCGGTGCCGCTGATGGCCCCGTTGGCGCGCTCGACGGTACGGCCCTTGAGCCGACCCATCCTCAGGTCACCGAAGTTCACGTTGGCATTGAGCTGGCGGGTCAGACCCACCCGCACGGGCGATTCGCCCCGCGCGAGGTCGACTGCATCGGTTTCGTCGGTCGAGAAGGTGGCGGTGACCGGGTTCTTCAGACCCTGCATGACGGTTTCCGATACCAGCCACTGGTTCAATTGGGCGCGTTGCTGCAGCGCGGCGGCCCGGTCGAAGGGTTGCGCGGCGAACTCGGTGGCGGCCTGGCGATGCAGTTCGCCAGGCACACCGGAGGGTGGTGCGGCTGTGGCGGTAAGGCTAAGGCCGAGTGCCAGGCATGCAAACAGCAGCCCGCGCACAAATGCGATGTTGGGCATGATGATTTCTCCAAAGTCGTGGGGCACGTGAATTCGGGTAACCCGCTCCTCGTGCCTCGGAGCGAGGGGCGTGATGCAGGCGCAATGTGATTTTGCGTACGCGGCGAGCCCCGGGGCAGCGCTCCATAGACCGCGTCCCGTGCTGCGGTTGGTCGGGCAGATACCGACCTGATTCGTTCACTTTCTGGGTCACCCTGTCAGCGCGCTCATTCCCTGAGGCGTGCTTTGAGTATAGCCGAGCGCGGCGAAGCCGCAAGTTCAGGGCCGGCTGAGGGGCCGGGTCAGTGGCCGGAGGAAGCGACCAGCGTGCCCCGCTGCGCCGCCTTTGCCGGTGGCAATTGCCGGAACGCCATCTGCCAGAACGTGGTGCTCAGCTCACTGATCGCGGTGCCCTCCACGTTCATCAGAACGGCCAGGCCGATCCCGTATTCGGGTGACCAGGCGACATCCGCGCGGAAACCGGATACCCATCCGCTGTGGTAGACGAGTTCATGTCCGCCCAGTTCGTAGATGCGCCAGCCCAGGCCGTAGTGGGCATCGGTCAGCAGATCGCGCCAGTACTTGCGGTACAGTTCGCGCGCCGTTTTGACGCGCGGCGTGGTCAGGGTGGCAATCGTGGCCGGCGGCAAAACGGACGGGCGCCCGCCGAGCTGGGCGATCAGCCATTGGGCCATGTCCGAGATGCTGGCGTTGACGCCTGCTGCCGGCGCAACGCGGTAGTAATTGGGCTCCACCGACACGGCCGTCCAGCGCCCGTGCCGTTTCACGTGGGGCAGGGCATGGCCGGGGCTGGCCAGGAAGGCTTTGTAGCCCACCGACGCGTCGTGCATTTCCAGTGGCCGAAAGATTTTCTGCGCCATGAGCGCGGCGTAGTCCTGCGCGGTGGTCTTCTCTATGACGGGCTCGATCAGGCTGAACACGCCGTTCTGGTAGGAGTAGCAGTCGCCCGGCGGGCAGATATAGGAGAGGTCGCGGTAGCGTTGCCGGATCTGCGCCAGTGGCACGCCGTCCTCGAGCAGGTTGTCGTAGGCGTGCGGGATCAGGCCGGTGCTCTGGCCCAGCAGGTCCTTGACGCGCACCAGGCTGGCGTCGCCCTTCAGATGGAAGCCGGGCACGTAATCCACCACGCGGTCGTCCCAGCGGAACCGCCCTTCGTGCACCAGCACGGCTGCCAGCCCGGCGGCGAAGGTCTTGGACACCGAGGCCACCCGGAACACGGTGCGGTCGGTGATCGGCTGCTTGCGGTCGGTGTCGGTGTAACCGGCCGTACCCAGGCGTACGATGCCGCCCGCCGTGACCACCACAAAGGCGGCGCCGGTGATGTCGTCGGCGGCGACGTGCTGCTTGAAGTAGTGCTCGAAGGCTTCGGAGACCGCGGCTTCCGGAGTGGCAACCATCGGATCAGCGGCCTGGGCGGGCAGGGCGGCGAACCACACACAGGTCAGAGCAAGGTGGAGCAGGGTTCGCGTTTTCATCCCTGAGACGGGCCCCGTTCGGCAAGGTTGCACGCTATTCTAGTCTGAATTGCCCCCTGGCTGCACGCAGGGCACAAACCGCCTTCGGGTCTTGCATGCCCGGAGTTATGCGATTCCCGGCCATCCTAAGGGGTCGATTTTCGCGCCCGCAGCGGTAAGAATGCATCAATCCGATCACGATAATGAGCCATGACCACTGACCCGCTGAAAGCCCTGGTGCTGGAATCCCTGGGGGCCGAGTACGGCCTGGAGGGTGAACTCGACCGTCTTTCGGGGGAAAATCTCAACTACCGGCTGACCACGCCCGACGGCCGGCGATACGTGCTGAAAATCGTCGACGAGCACATGCCTGTCGAGACGGTGCAGATGGAACATGAGGCCATCGAGCACGCTCTCCGGGCTGGTTTCGAACTCAAACTACCGCAAATCATAGAAACAGAAAGCGGGAATATAGAAACACGAATAAAAAAACCTATAAATGGCGCAGATCGCTTGCATTTAATGGAGTTTGTTCCTGGGACTCCAATGGATGTTTTACCTGATATATCAGAAAAACTGCTGTTTGACGTGGGCAGATCGCTGGCAAGCTTCGATCGTGCGATGGAGGACTTCGACCACCCCGCAGCGCACCGCCACCACCGCTGGAACCTGGCCGAGGCCGACCGCCACCGCGACGGTATCGGTATTGTAAACGACCCCGAAAAGCAGCAATTGCTGAGCTGGGCCTTCGACACCTGGGTTGCCGCCATGCCAACAGTCCGACGGCTGCCCCACCAGTTTATCCACGGTGATGGCCACGACGAAAACATCCTCGCGGAGGGTGACCGGGTGACCGGCCTGGTCGACTTCGGCGACTGCTGCCACAACCCCACCATCTGCGAGCTGGCCATCTGTCTGAGCTACCTGATGATGCGGGAGGGAGACCCAGTTGAAATCGCACGAACTGTGATTCGTGGTTTCCATGAAGTGCGTCCGGTCAGCCGGGACGAACTCGACGCCCTCTACCCGTTGATCTGTGGCCGTCTGGCCGTGTCCCTGGTCGTGGCCAACAAGCGCAAAGCCATCGACCCGGACAACCCGAACTGGTTCGGTGGTGAGGAGCGGATGTGGGGGTTTCTGTCGACCTGTAAACGAATGGGAACGGCCCGGTTCAGGTTCGGCGCAGCCGGCGGAAGTTGATCTGGTCGACAGTGCCTGGATCGACCCAAATCGCAACGAGTTTCTGCACGGGTATGAATTGCAGCCGGGGATCATTGAGAAGATTTCTCTTGCTTGAACCTGCGAGGTTGGGGTTCGCCCAAGTCCATCAGCCGCCGTCACCGGGGCTCGGTTCTGCACTGGGCGTGGTCGCCGTCGGACCTGGGCCCAGCAGCTTGTCCAGCTTGTCGAGCCATTGCCGGGCCATCTCGAAATTCGGGGCCATGCGCAGCGCTTCGCGCAATTGGTTGCGCGCCTCTTCGAGCTTCTCAGGATCCGTTGGGTAGAGCGAGATCAGGCGATCAGCGGTGCGAAATGCTCTGACGTATGGATAATGCTCGGCGTCGATGGCCTGCTGGAACTGGCGGTCGGCTTCTTCCCGGTTGCCGTTTTCCAGGTACCAACGCGCCAGGCTCGCGTGCGCGTCTGCTGCGACCGCGGGATCGGCCGCAGCCATTTTGAAGGCTTCCGCAGCTTCGTCCTTACGCCCCAGTGCGGCATAGCCCACTCCACACTGCATGGCGTACTGCAGATCGTCTGACATGAAGTCCGGATAGCTGTCGCAGATTTCCTCTACTCGCCTGAAATTGTGCATTTTTACCTGGGTAGCGGACAGGAGACGCAGCAGGTAGGGTTTGGGCTGCCCAAGCAGGTAGTCGGACTCGAACAGCGAGACATCCGAGGTCCACTGACCATTGCGCACCCAGGAGATCGGAATGATTAACACAAGCGCCAGTCCGGTTGCGAACAATGCGGTCCGGCGGCTTCGTCTCCGGCCCAGGAAACGCAGGGCGAATGCCAGCAGGATTGCAAGGCCCACAGAGGGAAAATACAGGTAGCGTTCGGCGAGGTGAGGTTCAGTCCCGTCGATATTGATCAGGCGGCTGGCTGGCAGGATGGCGACATAGAAAAACGCCAGACTGGCCAGCAGCCCAGGCTTGCCTTTCCAGAACCGGTAGGCACCCGTCATCAACAGGGCTGTCTGCGCAATGATCGATCCAATGATGGCCGGCGTCTCCGGCCGTGGATACGAGATGCGTAGCGGATAAGGCCAGATCAGCAATTTCAGTCCCTCGCCCAGGTAGCTCAGGGTCAAGACGAGATTCCTGCCGCTTGTCAGCTTTGCGTGCAAGAGTTCCCTGGACAGGCCGGAAACCAGTTCCTCACCACCCTCGGCGGAGGGCACCGGCGTGGACAGCGCATGGTTGCGCAGAACGAAGTACAGCGCCATGGGCAGCAGCAGCCAGAACACCGGCAGGAATTTCTTGATCCGGTCCATCAGGCTGCCTGGCTCGTACAGTACGATAATGACCACCGCAAGACCGGGGATCACGGTCGCGCTTTCCTTGCAGAACAGGGCGAACAGGTAGGCCAACGCGAACCCCGTCCAGGCCCGGGCGGGGTACCGGTCCAGGTGGTGTAGCAACCACCACAGCCCGCCCGCACCGCCGATAGTCACCAGCAGGTCGGAGCGGTTGAAAATCGAGTTGACGACCTCGGCATGAACCGGGTGCGCGGCGAACAGCAGGGCGGCGAACAGCGCATACACGTCGGAAGTGCGGCCGTCCTCGGTGTACCGTCTGATCAATTCCCTGACGAAACCGAACACCATCAGGCTGGCCAGCGCGTTGAGCGCCAGGTTGGTCAAATGAAAACCCGCGTGCCAGTCGCCCCACAGACGCCAGTCGAGCATCAGGCTCATCAGCAACAGGGGCCGGTACAGCTCGCTTCGCATCCCGGCCAGCGACCAGACGTCGGTGCTGAAGTAGACGAAATGGGAACTCAGGTACTCAAAAAGTCTGGCGCCAGCGAAGTACTTGTCGTCGAAAACGAGGGCATTCGGCCAAGCATTGGCGAAGGCGAGCAGGGCGACGGCCGTGATGGCGAGCGCCGCCACCCAACCCGGCAAGGGAGACGCACCGGCCGGCTTGTTCATGGGCGATTGCACGCACACGGCTCCGCGACGGTCTGAAAAACGGGCGCCGAAGCGCCCGCCGCCTGGCTGTGCCGAGCGCTGCTCAGCTCTCTTCCTTCGGTTTGAAGGCCGCCTCGAGTTCCTGCTGCACGTTATGCGGCACCGGGTCGTAGTGGCTGAACTCCATGGTGAAGCTGCCCTGGCCCTGGCTCATGCTTTTCAGCTCGGTGTGGTAATCGCTGAGCGCGCTGAGCGGCATGTCGGCCTTGATCGTGACCTGGCCGCCGGCCAGGCTCTCGGTGCCGCTGATGCGCGCGCGCCTTCCGGCCAGATTACCGGTTACGTCGCCCATCACTGCTTCGGGCACGGTTACGTCCACGCTGACGATCGGTTCCAGAATTTGTGGGCCGGCGTTGTGGATGGCGTCCAGGAAGGCGTTGCGGCCGGCGATCACGAACGCGATTTCCTTCGAGTCCACCGGGTGGTACTTGCCGTCGTAGACTTCCACTTCCACGTCCTGCAGCTGATAGCCGGCGATGGCGCCTTCGTCAAGGATTTGCCGGATGCCCTTCTCCACGGCCGGAATCAGGCTGGTGGGGATGGAGCCGCCCACTACCTTGTTGACGAATTCGAAGCCGCTACCGCGCGGCAACGGGCGCACGCGCAGGAATACTTCGCCGAACTGGCCGGCGCCGCCGGTCTGTTTCTTGTGCCTGTAATGGCCTTCGGCCGCTCGCGTGATGGTTTCGCGGTAGGCGATACGCGGTGGTCGCGTATCGACTTCCACGTTGTACCGCGTACTCATGCGCTGCAGCATGATGCGCATGTGCAGTTCGCCGAGACCGCGGATCACGGTTTCGTTCAGTTCCTGGTTGTGTTCCACCACGAAGCAGGGGTCTTCCTCGGTCAATTTCTGGATCGACTGGGCCAGCTTCTGTTCCTGGCCGCGGCTCTTGGTCTGGATGGCCAGACCATACATCGGCTGCGGGAAATCCAGCGGCTTCAGATGAAAGTTGTCCGCGTCGTGCGAGTCATGAAGGATGGCGTCATAGTGGACTTCATCCACCTTGGCCACCGCGCAGATGTCGCCCGGGATGCCGGCGTCGATTTCTTCATGCTTGCCGCCCTGTACCTTGAACAGGTGGCCCACCTTGAACGGTTTGCGGGCATCTCCGATGTACAGCTGCGTATCCGGTCGCACGGTTCCCTGGTAGATGCGGAAAACACTCAGTTTGCCGACAAAGGGGTCATTGGTGATCTTGAACACGTGGGCCACGACGTGCTGGTCGGGGTCGGGTTTGACTTCGACCGGCTTCGCGTTCTTGCCTTCGCCTTTCAGCACGGGCGGTGGGTTGCCCTCCAGGGGATTCGGCAGCAGACGCTTACAGAAGCGCAGGAATTGGCCGAGGCCGGCGCCGGTGGTTGCCGAAGTAAAACAGATCGGCACCAGGTGTCCTTCACGCAGTGCCTGCTCGAACGCGTTGTGGAGTTCCTCGCGGCTCAGTTCTTCGCCTTCGAGGTATTTCTCCATCAGCGACTCGTTGGTTTCGACGACCTGGTCGATGATGGCCTCGTGGGCTTCCGCCACCGAGAGGATATCGGTTTCGCCATCGGTGCCGAAAAAGCAGTCCCGCACCGTGCTGTAGTTTTCCGCCGGCAGGTTGACCGGCAGGCACTCCGGTCCGAATTCATCCTGGATGGAGCGCACAACGTTGGCCAGCTTCAGCCCCGGCTGATCGATTCGGTTGATTACGATGATGCGACAGAGGCGGCGGCGCTTGGCGCGGCGCATCAGGCGACGGGTCGAAAGCTCGATGCCATTGTGGGCGTTGATCACGATGGCAGTGGTCTCGGTCGCTGCCATGCCGGTGAGCGTGGGGCCCCGGAAATCCGGAAATCCCGGGGTGTCGATCAGGTTGACGTGAATGCCTTCGAAATCGAAGCTGGCAATCGCCGAATCCAGCGAGTGTTTGTATTCCTGTTCCAGAGGATCATGATCGGAGGTGGTGGTCCCGCGGTCTATGCTGCCGGCTTCTCCGATTTTCCCGGACTTTTCCAGCAGGGCTTCCACCAGGGCGGTCTTGCCTGAGCCGGTGTGACCGACCAGCGTGATGTTGCGGATGTCTTCGGTGCGATAGTTCGGCATTCGGTAATCCTGCTTCTGCGATCCGGGACGGTCATCCTAGTACTTTTTCGCGGATGCGCCAAATCCCGTCTCGGCGTGGTTTGGAGACCGCCGTTCAGCGGTCATTCAGGTCGTTGGGTCTAGACTTTAAGGTGATCGGAACAACTGGCTGCCATGGTAGGCGGGAATGACGTTTCGAACGTTGATTCTGGTCAAGGACCGAGGGCTGAAAAAGACGAGAGAAATTTTTTCGTCAGTCATGGAACTCGAGGCTCGATGTTGCGGTCACATGGAACAGTGAAGATTAGCTTCATTTGACACTCCTCAAGGGACGTCTCTCTCTATCTGCACGACTCCCTCCTTCACGGCGCCGCCCTCCGGCGCCGTTTTTTTTGCCGCCAATTCGGGCGAACCCGGGGCAGGCGGGGCAAAACCGCGGCAACCGTCGGGCCGTGGCTGTACAGCCCACGCTGCTTCAGGTAACGTTCCCGCACCCGACACCCAATCCGCGCACCGGGACGCCGCAATCTTGGCTGACAAGTGGATCGTGCTCAAATTCGGAGGCACCAGTGTGGCCGGGCGGCCGCAATGGGAAGCCATTGCCGCGTTGGCGCAGGCGCGGCGCGACGCCGGCTTCCGCGTGCTCCTGGTCTGCTCGGCCGTGGCCGGCGTTACCAACCGGTTGTCCGAACTGGCGGATCATCCGGCGGCGCCGGGCGCCGTGGCCGGAATCGTCGAAAGGCACCGTGATCTGGCCAGCGCGCTGCGCGTGGATGCCGACGCAACACTGGCCGAGGCAGCCAGATCCCTGCAGAACGCCGTTGAAGCCATGGCGAACGAACCCGGGCCTCGTAACCGGGCGCGGCTGCTGGCGCTGGGCGAATGGCTCAGCACCCGTATCGGCGCACTGTACCTGGGTCAGCGGATGGAAACCGCTTGGGTCGATGCGCGGGAAGCTCTCGAAATCGAGACCGAGGCCGACCTCTCGCCGGCCCGGCGGTGGCTCTCGGCCGGCTGCTTGCCCGGTGCCGATCCGGCCCTGTCGAGTCGCTGGGCGCAGCTCAGTCCCGTACTTGTCACGCAGGGGTTTGTCGGGCGGGCCGGGGACGGCGCGACCGCATTGCTTGGCCGCGGCGGTTCGGACACGTCAGCGGCACTGTTGGCCGGTCGGCTCGCGGCCGAGTGCGTCGAGATCTGGACGGACGTGCCGGGCCTGTTCAGCGCGGATCCGCGCCTGATCCCGGAAGCGCGCTTGCTGAGCGAAGTCGATTACGAGGAAGCACTGGAAATGGCGGCAAGTGGCGCGCGGGTGGTGCATCCCCGCAGCATTCGTGCGGCAGCGGAAACCCGGACGCCGATGCTGATCCGCGACACGGGCCGATCCGGACTGGTGGGAACCCGGATTTCGGACGCCCGTTCGAATGGCAGCGGCGTCAAAGCCGTGACCTGCCAACACCATATGGCGGTGTTGTTGCTGGAAAACCTGGATGCGCGCCGGCAAGTGGGCTTCCTGGCCGGCGTGTTCGATGTCTTCCGCCGCCGTGGGGTGTCCATCGACCTGGTGGCCACTTCCGAAACCACCACCACGGTGTCGCTGAATCGCGAAGCCAACCATCTGGACGGCGTCGAGCTCAAGCGGCTGGCCGCCGATTTGAAGTCGCTGTGCCGGGTTACCCTGTATGACGACTGCGTGTGCGTCAACCTGGTGGGTCGTGGCGCGCGCACGGCGCTCGCTCGACTCTCCGGCGTCATGGCCCACTTCAATGACCATGCGCTGCTCATGGCCTCACAGTCGGCCAATGATCTCTGTCTCAGCCTGTTGGTCCCGGCCGGTGACCACGAGCCCCTGCTGCGCGGCGCGCACGAGGCGTTGATCCCGCCCGGCATCGAACCCCTCGGGCCCTTCGGTCCTGGCTGGGCGGCGCTGCGGGACCAGGCATGAGCCGCAGCAAAGACGAGGCGGCCGGGCTGGATATGCCCGATCCGAAAAGGGCCGAACAGTTCGAGTTCGTTCGTTGCGGATATGACGCGGGGCGGGGCTGCGCGGAACTCGCCTACCGTTTCGATGACGGTCCCGAACTGGTGGAGCAGATCTGCTTTCCCGGCGCACCGCGACTTCCGGCCGGGGCAAGGGCGAAGGCGTTCCGGCGCGCACTCGAACTACTCCACCTGGTCGCCGGCGTCAGCTACTACAAGGCGGGATTCAGTCCCCGGATGCACCTGCGGGACCCGGCAGCGACTGCCGGGCTGGGAGACTTCCTGCAGACCCTTTACGTGGAGGGCCTGGGCGAGTTCGGCTACGTCAACGAGCTGGACGTCGCCACGAGGGTCCGTTTCCCCCGGGATGCGGGCGCCGGAGTCCGGCCGAAGCCGCCGCTCGGACTGCGTGAGCGGGCCCTGGTGGCCATGGGAGGTGGCAAGGACAGCCTGGTCGGCCTCGACCTGGTGCGCCGGGCCGGCGTCGAGTCGGTCGCCGCCTGCGTTGGTGGCTCCGAACTGATCGCCCGCACCGCCGAGGTGGCCGGTCTGCCGCTATTGCGCATTGAGCGCCGCCTGGCGCCCGGCCTGGCGGCGATGAACCGGGCCGGCGCGTGGAACGGCCATGTGCCCGTCACGGCCATCAATTCAGCGATCCTGTTGTGCGCGGCGATCCTGTACGATTTTCGCTTCGTGGTGTTTTCCAACGAGCGCTCCGCCAACGAGGCCACGCTGGTGGATGCAGCCGGCGACCCGGTCAATCACCAGTACAGCAAGAGCAGCGCCTTCGAACGTGCGCTGCGCGAGGTTGTCGCTGCAAAATTGGCCCCCGATCTCGATTACTTCTCCATATTGAGGCCCTTTTCCGAACTCGGTGTGTTGCAGCGGTTCAGCGGCATGAAGGCGTTCCACGAGGTGTTCTCCAGCTGCAACCGGAACTTCCACCAGGACGGTCCGCGGGTTGAGGGCCGCTGGTGCCGGAACTGCCCGAAGTGCCGGTTTGCCGCGCTGGGGCTGGCCGTCTTCCTGACGCCGGAACAGCTGGTGGCCATCCAGGGCGTGGATTTGCTCGATGATCCGGGGCAGGTGGAAGGCTTCAGGGCCCTGTGCGCGCTGGGCCGGGACAAACCCTTCGAATGCGTGGGGGAGGCGGGAGAAAGCCGTGCCGCCCTGGCAGCACTATCCCGAAGCGAGCGCTGGCGTGGCCATGCCGTTGTGCGCGCACTGGCCCCGCTGCTGGATCGTTTCGCCGTCCCGGACCTCGATGAGCTGCTCGCGCCGTCGCACCACCATTTCATTCCGGCACCGATCGCCCGCGCACTGGCCCTGCCGCCCTACCGTGATGGATCCACCACCGATGAACCCGGTTGATTACGCTACGGCGCGTGTGGCCATTCTGGGTGTCGGCAGGGAAGGCCGCGCTGCGTGGCGGTACCTGCGTGCGCGCTTCCCCAAACTGCCAATCGCACTGTTTGACGAAGCCGTGCCGGAACAGGTCTTCGTCTCGAGCCTGACCGCGCTCGACCGCCTGCAAACCGGCCCCTTCGAGGAGGCCGACCTGGCGGGTTTCGACGTGCTCGTGCGCTCACCCGGCATCAGCCCCTACCGTACATTCATGCGGCGCGCGGCCGCCGCCGGCGCTCGCATAACCTCGCCGAGCAACCTGTGGTTCGAGGCGCATCCGGACGCGAAAACGGTCTGCGTTACCGGCACCAAGGGCAAGAGCACCACCTCCGCGCTGATTGCCCACCTGCTTCAGGCCTGCGGGTATGACGTCCGGTTGGCCGGGAATATCGGGCAGCCGCTGTTGGATTGCGACGACCGTGGCGTGGACTGGTGGGTCATCGAGTTGTCCAGCTACCAGCTGGCCGACCTCGAGGCCGAGCCGCGGGTATCGGTCATCCTGAACCTCACGCCAGAGCACCTGGACTGGCACCAGGGCGAGGACAACTATCGCCGCGACAAGCTCCGGCTGGCGGAACTGGCGGGTCGGCGAACCCTGGTGGTAAACGCGGCGGATACCGCGCTGCGGGCCGCGTTTGCCGGGCGTGAAGGAGTGACCTGGTTCAATGGTGAACAGGGCTATCGCACCGACAGCCGATACTTATGGGACGGCGCCACGCGGCTGCCGGTATCGGCGCCGCCGGCGCTGCCGGGGCGTCACAACCTGTCCAATATCGCCGCGGCCCTGACTGCTGTCCGGGCGGCAGGCGGTGAGCCGGATGCCGCACTGGCAGCGCTGGACTCGTTCGTTCCGTTACCGCACCGCCTGCAATGGCTTGGGGAGCGGGACGGGTTGCGCTTCGTCAACGACAGCATATCTTCGACACCGGTCGCGACGGCCGCCGCACTGGAAACGCTGGCCGGTGAGGAGTTGGTGCTGATTGTCGGCGGTTTCGACCGTGGCCTGGATTGGTCGCCGTACGTCCCTGTTTTCGCGGCCTCGCCACCGCGCGCGGTGATCGGTTTGCCCGCCAACGGACCGCGTATCGTGGCGACCCTGCAAAACGCCGGCATTCGGCCAGAGTGCGGGCTGCACCTGGCGCCGAACCTGGAAGAGGGCATCGTCCGGGCGCGCGAACTCAGCCGACCGGGTGGGTTGATACTGTTGTCGCCGGGCGCCCCGAGCTTTCCCCAATTCAGGGATTTCCGCGATCGCGGACGGCAGTTTGCACGCTTGTGCGGCTTCGAATGGGACGACCCTGAAGCCGGCTGAGACGATAGAATATAAGGAAGGCCGCGGGTTTAAGGGGTGAGGAGTGCAGAAGTACCCCATGGTTGAGGGAGAGACCATCCCGCGGCCTTCGCAACATAGACACTCCCCGCGGCAAAAAAGTTTCAAACAATTTTTTCAAAGGAGCCAAGCCATCGTGAGCACACCAGAACAGGACGTCAAGGCAGTCATGCACACCTCGAAAGGGGACATAAAACTCCGCCTGTTTGCGGACCAGGCGCCGGTTACCGTCGCCAATTTCGTTAACCTGGCGCGGAGGGGTTTTTATGACGGCCTGACCTTCCACCGGGTAATACCGGACTTCATGATCCAGGGCGGTTGCCCGCACGGTACGGGCACGGGCGGTCCGGGCTACCGATTCGAGGACGAGTGCACGTCTGAACTTCGGCACGACGCGCCCGGGAAACTTTCGATGGCGAATGCAGGCCCGGGCACCAACGGCAGTCAGTTCTTCATCACCCACGTCGAAACGCCCTGGCTGGACGGTCGCCACACCGTGTTCGGAGAAGTCATTGACGACAGCGATCAGCAGGTAGTGGATGGGATCGCCGTCGGTGACGTGATCGAGTCGATCGACCTGGAAGGGGCAGAAGGAATCCTGGAGCAGCAGGCCGAGCGGGTGAGCGACTGGAACCGCGTCCTCAGCTGACCCGCGGTGCCGCGGCAGCCTGCATAGTACACCAGCATCCCGGATCATGGCGAAGGGCAGGTGCGGCTGGGCGCCGGTCTGGACCCCATATCCATTGACTCTGGCCCGTAGCTTTCGCTACGGGTTGAGGGAAGAGCAAGTCCAGGCGTGCCTGAACCAGCCAGGGCCGGGAGAGGGGTTGGCGGTGGGACAAACAGGTCTTTGACGGTCACCTGAAGAGCTGCAGATTTGGTTGACCTTTCGACGGATTGGGAAGGGAGCCAAACCCGGCTGGTGTCGCAGGCAGCCTGCATCGTGCACCAGCATCCCGGATGATGGCGCAGGGCAGGTGCGGCTGGGCGCCGTGCTGGACTGAGATTCGTAACCTTAGCTACGAGTCGAAGGAAGCTCCAGTCCAGATGCGCCTGAACCAGCCAGGGCCGGGATAGGGTGTGGCGGTGGAACAACCAGGTCTTCGATGGTCACCTGAAGAGCTTCAGAGTTCGTTGACCTTTCGACGGATTGGGAAGGGAGCCAAACCCGGCTGGTGCACTATGCAGGCTCAGACTCAGTGATCGCGTGAAACGCTGTACGACGCCAGCGCAGCCATGGCGTCTTTCCAGGGCGAGTCCGCCAGGCTTTCTATGCATTGCAGTGCCGTTTCGGCGCGCTGCCTCGCCAGATCCATGCAACGGCTCAGAGCGCCGCAGCGGTTGACCAGGGCGATCACCTCGTCCATTCGCTCTACGCCGCCCCGACGGATGGCTTCGTCGATCTGCGCGACCTGGTCCGGTTCCAGTAGTCCGCGGCTCAGGATCAGGGGCAACGTCGGTTTCCCCTCGGCCAGATCGTCGCCGATGTTCTTGCCGAGCGTGTCGGCGTCCGCCGTGTAGTCGAGCACGTCGTCCGTCACCTGGAAGGCTGCACCCAGCTCGCGGCCGAAGGTCGCCAGCGGTTGTTCCAGTTCGGGCCGGCCGGCCAGCACGGCGCCCAGTTGGCAGGCGGCCTCGAACAGCTTTGCAGTCTTCTTCTCGATGACGCTGAAATAGCTCGCTTCGGAGATTTCCGGGTCGTGCATGTTCAGCAGTTGCTCGACTTCGCCTTCGGCGATGGTGTTGGTCGCGTCGGACAACACTTCCATGACGCGCATGGAGTCGATCTTGACCATCATCTGGAAGCTGCGCGAATAAAGGAAGTCGCCTACCAGCACGCTGGCGGCGTTACCCCAGACCGCGTGGGCGGTTTCCTTGCCACGCCGAAGATCGGACTCGTCCACGACGTCGTCATGCAACAGCGTGGCCGTGTGAATGAACTCGATGATGGCTGCCAGGTCTACGTGGTGTTGACCGTCGTAGCCGCAGGCCCGGGCGGCGAGCACGACCAGCGTCGGCCGCAGACGCTTGCCCCCCGAGCCGATAATGTACTCGGCGATCTGGCGGATGAGAACGACGTTGGAATCGAGGCTTTGGCGGATCAGTGCATCGACTGCCGCCATGTCTGCCGCGCACAAGTCCTGGAGCCGGCGGATGTCTGTTGGCGCCTCCGCAGTTGCGGTCGCCTGGGCTCTTGCTTGGTCCATTACTGTCCTTGCGGCGGGTTTCGCCAATTATAAATCCGGGCGTTTTGAACACAAGGCCGCAGCCCCTATAATGCTTCGTTCCGTCCCGTGAGTCCGTCGCTGCGTGCGGCGGCCTTTCCGACCTGACCGAGAGGCCCATTTTGCCTGCCGCAAGAGAAAAGAGCCGTGAAATAAGATACGCGGCGACATTGTCCGGTGTCATCGCTCTCAGGATGATGGGTCTGTTCCTGATTCTACCCGTGTTCATGGTTCTGGCCAGGGATATTCCGGGCTTTACACCGTTTTCCGCGGGTATTGCCGTCGGGGCCTACGGCCTGACGCAGGCGATTCTGCAGCAGCCGTTCGGCTGGCTCTCGGACCGCTGGGGAAGGCGGCCGGTGATGCTGCTGGGCTTGGCCCTGTTCGCCATCGGCAGCGTATTGGCCGCGCTTTCGGATTCCATGCATATGCTGATTGCCGGACGCGCCCTGCAGGGTTGCGGCGCGATCGCCGGGGTCGCCATGGCGCTGGCTGCCGACGTGACGCGGCCGGAGCGGCGTCCACTGGTGATGGCGGTGATCGGCATCGGCATCGGCGGCGCCTTCCTGCTTTCCATGGTCCTCTCGGTGCCGTTGTCGACGGTGCTGGGCCTGCACGGACTGTTCTGGCTCACCGTTGCTTTTGCCGTTGCCGGGATGGTCCTGATCGCCACGGTGCCCAACGTGCCCGCAGCGCACCACGAGGCGTCGGCGCCTGATGACGTGGACATGCGTCCCGTATGGATCCTGTCGCTCAGCGTGTTCCTGTTGCACTGCCTGATGACGCTGTTCTTCGTGACGCTGCCGCCCATGCTGGTCAGCCATTTCGGGTTCCCGCTGCAGAGCCATTGGAAAGTGTACGTCCCGACCATGCTGCTGGCCGTCGCATTCATGATGCCCATCCTGCGCGTGGTCGGCAAAAACCTGTCGGAACACCGCTTGCTGCCCCGGGCCTTCGTCGCGCTGGCGCTGGCCATGGCCTTGCTTCCGTTCAGCGGCTACTGGGCAGCACTGGGCCTGTGCGTGACGGTCTATTTTGTCGGTTTCAACCTGCTGGAAGCGGCCATGCCGGCGCTGCTGTCGCGGCTGACCGGATCACGGGGCCGCGGCCGGCGCATGGGCATGTACAGCACCTTCCAGTTTCTCGGTGCATTTACCGGCGGCGTCGCGGGCGGATGGGTTTCCGGTCATTTCGGCGCGCGCGTGGCGATGCTCGGCGCGGGGGCGGTTTGCCTGCTCTGGGCGGGGCTTTTGAGGGCCATGTCCCGGAGCTTTTTTCCGACAGGAGTGGGCGGTTGACTGTGCTAAACTGCCCGCACTGAAATTCAGGGAGGTGCCTGATGGCACGAGGAATAAACAAAGTCATTCTGGTGGGTAATCTGGGCGCGGACCCCGAAACGCGCTACACGGCCAGCGGCGCCGCCATCACCAACGTGAACATCGCCACCAGCGATAGCTGGCGCGACAAGCAGACCGGGGAGACTCAGGAACGGACGGAGTGGCACCGCGTTGTGTTCTTCGGCCGCCTTGCCGAGATCGCAGGTGAATACTTGCGCAAAGGCAGCCAGGTGTATGTCGAAGGCCGCCTGCAGACCCGCAAGTGGCAGGGGCAGGACGGTCAGGACCGCTATACCACCGAGGTCGTCGCCAACGAAATGCAGATGCTCGGGGGGCGCGGCGAAACCACGGGCGGCCAGCGGCAGGGGGGTGGTTTCCGTGACAACCGGTCCGCGCAGTCAGGGTCCTCGAACCAGGGTGGTTCGCAGTCGCCGGCACTGGAGACGGAAGACAACTTCACGGACGACGATATTCCGTTCTGAACCGCAGCGGACCGTTGATGAAAACCCTGCTCGTGACCGGCGGCGCCGGTTTCATTGGTGGCAACTACGTGCTGCGCAGCCTGGCGCAGGATAGCCAACTGCGCATCGTCAACCTGGATCTTCTCACCTACGCTGGCAACCTCGACACGCTGGCGTCGCTGCGTGGGGACGAGCGGCATGTCTTCGTCCATGGGGATATCGCAGACGGCGCGCTGGTGAGCGAACTGCTGGAGTCGTACGAGCCGCGGGCGATTGTCAATTTCGCCGCCGAGAGCCATGTGGACCGCTCGATCGACGGGCCCGCCGCTTTCGTCCAGACCAACGTCGTCGGCACGCTAAACCTGCTGCAATGCGCACGTGAGTGGTGGTCGGGCCGCGATGAGGATGCAAAGGAGAGCTTCCGTTTTCTGCACGTTTCGACCGACGAGGTTTACGGTAGCCTGGGCGAGTCCGGGGCGTTCTCGGAAACGACACCCTATGCGCCGAATTCGCCCTATGCCGCCTCCAAGGCAGGGTCTGACCACCTGGTCCGGGCATTCCATCACACCTATGGACTGCCGACGCTCACTACCAACTGTTCCAACAACTACGGGCCGTACCAGTTTCCCGAGAAACTGATCCCGCTGATGGTTCTGAACGCGTTGGAACGCAAGCCGCTGCCCGTGTACGGTGACGGCCGCCAGGTACGCGACTGGCTGTTCGTGCTCGACCACGTTGATGCGATCAATACCGTTCTGCTCCGCGGTGTTCCCGGCCAGGTTTATAACGTGGGCGGGCAATCCGAACGCACGAATCTGCAGGTCGTCAACGCGATATGCGACACTGTCGACCGACTGCGCCCGGACCCGGACCACGAATCGCGCCGTCAGTTGGTGACCCACGTGACCGACCGCCCGGGCCACGACCGGCGCTACGCCATTGACTGCGGCAAGCTCATGGCAGAACTCGACTGGCGCCCTTCGGTGGACTTTGAGACCGGCCTTGAGCGCACCGTGGCCTGGTACCTGGACAACCAGGAATGGGTTGGCCGGGTGCGCGATGGCAGTTACCAGGGTGAGCGCCTCGGGCTGAGCGGGGCGGCCTGAGGGGCGGGCGGAGGCGCAGGATGTCCAGGAAAGGAATCATTCTTGCCGGTGGCAGCGGCACCCGGCTTTACCCGTTGACCCGGGTCATCAGCAAGCAACTGCTGCCGGTATACGACAAACCCATGATCTTCTATCCACTCGCTACGCTGATGCAGGCGGGAATCCGAGAGATCATGGTGATCACCACACCACATGAACAATCGCTGTTTCAGCGCCTGCTGGGCGATGGCAGCGACTGGGGCCTGCGGCTTCAGTATGCCGAACAGCCCGAACCGGAAGGCCTGGCGCAGGCGCTGATCATTGCCGAGGAATTTCTCGACGGCGGCCCGTCGTGCCTGATTCTGGGCGACAACATCTTTCACGGGGGCGGGTTGCGCGAGGTTCTGAAGCAAGCGGCCGAGCGCGATCACGGAGCCACTGTGTTCGGCTATTGGGTGAAGGATCCGGAGCGCTACGGCGTGGTCGGATTCGATGCGGAGGGTCACGTGCTCAGCATCGAGGAAAAGCCGCGCAAACCACGCTCGAATTACGCCGTGACCGGCCTGTACTTCTATGACGGCCGGGCGAGCGGCTTCGCGCGCAGCCTCGAGCCGTCGGCTCGGGGCGAACTCGAAATCACGGACCTGAACCGGCGCTACCTGGAAGACGGCAGCCTTGCCGTCGAGCGTCTCGGCAGGGGCTATGCGTGGCTTGACACGGGAACGCATGAGTCCCTGCAGCAGGCCGCCAACTTCATCGAGACCATCGAGAGCCGGCAGGGGCTGAAAGTGGCCTGCCCGGAAGAGATCGCCTACCTCCAGGGGTGGATTGACGAGGCCCAGGTGCGGCGGCTGGCCGGACCGCTGCGCAAGAGCGGCTACGGCGATTACCTCTTGAGCCTGTTGCGCCGGGGCCTCTGAGTGTGAACGTCATCGAAACCGGGATTCCCGGCCTGGTCGTGATCGAACCGGACGTGCACGGCGATACCCGCGGCTTTTTCATGGAGACCTGGCATGCCAGCCGGTACGAGGCCGCCGGGCTGCCCGGGCGATTCGTGCAGGCAAACCTGTCGCGTTCGGGGCCGGGAGTGATCCGTGGCCTGCATTTCCAGTTTCCCGAACCCCAGGGTAAGCTGGTTTCGGTGCTGGAAGGCCGGGTGTTCGACGTTGCCGTGGACATCCGTGGCGACTCGCCGACCTTCCGCCAGTGGGCTGGCGTGGAATTGTCCGCGGAGAATCACCGGCAGTTGTATGTTCCGGAAGGCTTCGCCCATGGATTCTGCGTGCTGGACGAGTCGGCCCTGCTCAGCTACCTGTGTACCGGTGAGTACCGGGCCGAATACGATGCCGTGATCGCCTGGAATGATCCGGAAATCGGCATCCGCTGGCCGGTGGCTTCGGGCACCCTGTCGAAGAAGGACGAGGCTGCGCCGCGGCTCAGTGAGATACCCGCCTCCCGGCTGCCACGGATGGCGCCATGAACATTCTGCTGACCGGGTCATCCGGCCAACTGGGGCAGGAGTTGATGCCGCGGCTGAGAAAGCTCGGCAGCGTGACCCGGGTCGACCACGCAGCATCGCCGGATGATAGGGAAACGGTTCGCCAGGATCTGGCCGACCTGCACAAGCTGGAAGCGCTGCTGAACCGCGTCAGGCCCGACATGATCGTCAATGCAGCCGCCTATACCGCGGTGGACCGGGCGGAAAGCGAGCGTGAGCAGGCATTTGTCGTTAATGCCGACCTGCCCGGATGCCTTGGGGGCTGGGCGCAGCGAAACGGCGCCTGGCTCGTTCATTTTTCGACCGACTACGTGTTCGCCGGGGACGCGGACCGGCCCTACCGGGAGTCGGATCCAACCGGCCCGCTGAATGTTTACGGTGAAAGCAAACTGGCCGGCGAGTGGGCCGTTACGTCCAGTGGCTGTGATCACTTCGTGCTGCGCACGTCGTGGGTCTACTCGGGACACGGGAACAATTTCGTGCTGACCATGCTGCGGTTGGCGAAGGAGCGCTCGAAGCTGAGCGTGGTCAGTGACCAGATAGGCCGGCCGACCTGGGCGCGCAACCTGGCGGACGCCGCGGCATCGCTCGCATTCCGGCTGACCGGTGACAGCGGGGCCGAGGTCAAGTCAGGCTTGTATCATTACGCCGACGCCGATGCCGTCTCGTGGTTCGATTTCGCTCGTTCGATCTTCAGCGTGGGAGTGGATTTCGGGCTGCTGGAACGCATGCCGTCGCTGACGGCTGTCCGCACAGCGGAGTTTCCGCAGACGGCGAAGCGGCCTCTCTATTCGGTGCTCGACGCTTCTTTGATCACCGATACGTTCGGCGTCAGGCCCCGCGGGCTGCAGGAATCGCTGAGGGCCTGCCTGGAGGACATGCGAATCAATGAGCAATAAGA
>JASFKQ010000052.1:0-19635 GCA_050118555.1 Lysobacterales bacterium | reverse complement strand
TCGAGGAATTCCGCTGTCACCCGGGTACAGACCGCGTGGACGCCGAGATCTTCGGCGCCCACGTTGCAGCAGCCGTCCCGGTAGAACCCGGTGAGCGGGTCATCCGAACAGGGAACCAGCGGTTCCCCGAGGACGTTCAGCTTGGCATCCAATCCCGGTATCAGCCGAAATTGGCCGCCACGAAGTCCCAGTTAACGATGTTCCAGATTTCTCCGAGATACTTCGGGCGCGCGTTGCGGTAGTCGATGTAATAGGCGTGCTCCCACACATCGACGGTCAGCAGCGGCGTTTTGCCTTCACGCATCGGGTTGGCGGCATTGGAAGTGTTGACGATCTCCAGGCCACCGGCCTGATTCTTGACGAGCCAGGTCCAGCCGGAGCCAAAATTACCCGTGGCCGATTTGACGAAAGCCTGCTTGAAATCATCAAATGAATCGAAACCCGAATCGATTGCTTCCGCCAAGGCGCCGCCTGGCTTGCCGCCGCCATCGGGGCTCAGGCCGTTCCAGTAGAAAGTGTGGTTCCAGACCTGCGCTGCGTTGTTGAAAATGCCGCCACTGGACTTCATCACGATGTCTTCCAGGGACGCGCTTTCGTACTCCGTTCCCGGCAGCAGGTTGTTCAGGTTGGTGACGTAAGCCTGGTGATGCTTGCCATAGTGGTAGTCGATTGTCTCGGCCGAAATAACCGGCTCCAGCGCGTTGCGCTGGTAAGGAAGGGGAGGTAGTACGTGGGCCATTGTTTGCTCCTTGGTGATTTCCGATGAGTCTTCCCATTCAACATTGGGACGGTCGCGACCGGTAAAAAGGGGGCCGTCGGCGGCTCCGGTTCATTCCCGCCGCCACTCCCGCGGGTCCAGGCGGTAATATGACTTTAGCGCATCGAACAGTTCCCGGTGGTGTTCTGCCATGGACACCGGCTTCTCGAAAAAGGTTTCCGTGGCGACTGCGAAGAATTCCGCCGGGTTGGTGGCGCCGTAATGGTCCATCAGGGACTCGCGCCCCTCGAACGTGTCACGCTGCAACTCCTCGAACTCCCTGGAAAACACAGCGGCCCAGCTACGGTAGCTGTGCCGGCCGGCCAGCAGCGGAGCACCGTCGACGCTGCCGTCCTCGCTGTCCAGCTGGTGGGCGAATTCGTGCAACACGACGTTCCGGCCGTCGCTGAAATTGCGCGCCCCGCGCAACACCGAATCCCAGGCGAGGATGACCTTGCCGTTGTGCCAGGATTCGCCCAGCAAGCCACGCTGCGCCGTTTCGACCACGCCTGCCCCATCCATCTGCCCGCGCTCGACGACGAAGGCCGAGGGGTAGACGATGATGTAGCGCAATCCCGGATATACGCCGGTCGGCCGGTTCAGGATCAGCAGGCAGGCTTCGGCCGCGATGGTGACCCGCACCTCGTCGGTGATCTCCAGTCCGGCGACGCCAGTAAAGTGCTTTTGGTGAAGGAATTGCTTTACGCGCAGGCGCAGCTGTTCGCGCAGGCCGGCGGGAAGTCGCCGGTAGATCCCGATGTTGCTCGCGAGTATGCGCTCCCATTCATCGGGGAACGGCCGGGCCAGGGCGCGACGCAACCGAAGGCTCGGAATCCAGAGCGCCAGCGCGATGACGGCGACGACCGTGCCGAGAAACAGCCAGGGGTTCACGACGCGCCCGAACCGGTCAGCACCGGCCGCGCTCAGCCACCCCGCAACGACTCGAGCTCCGCACGCAGGGCCGCCACGGCTTCTTCCAGGGCTTCGACGCGCTCGCCAAGCCCGCTCACCGAACCCGAGGTCGCGGCAGGTGTGGCGAAGGCCGCCGGATCAGGCTCCCCGGCCAGCAGATGCACGAACCGCCCTTCCTTCTGGCCGGGCTGGCGCGGCAGGGCGGCGACCAATGGCTGCTCCTGGTCTGCCATGCGCTGCAGGGCAAAACTGACGTCGTCGAGATCGTCGAATTCGTAGAGACGATGGCTGTTGGTCCTGAGTTCGCCCAGGGTTTGTGGACCCCTCAGCATCAGGACACACAGCAGGGCGAGTCCCTTGCTGTGCTGGCCCAACACTTTGCCGGCCTGGTGCTCGTATTTCGGCACCCGCGCGCCCCAGGCCTCGCTGACCAGCCCCATGGACTCCAACTCCCTCAACGTGTGGCCTATGTCACCCTCGGTGTACGAAACCACGGGGTTGCGTGCCGTCTTCTGGTTGCAGGCGTTCTTGAGCCCATTGAGGGTCAGCGGATACTGCTCGGGCGTGGTTTCCTTCTTCTCCATCAGCGCGCCGAGCACCCGCACCTGCATTTCGGTCAATTCCTTCCATTCCATCGCGGGTCCTACCTCAGTTGGCTGTCTTTGCTGCCCCGGCGGTTGAAGCCACCGGACTTTGCTTCCTCCGCGTCACGCGCGGACTGACAGGCGACACAAAAGCGCACGCCGGGAATCGCCTCGCGGCGCGCCTCTGGAATGGCATCACCGCATTCTTCACAATGGCGCCGGCTGGCGCCGGCCGGCAAGCGGCTGCGCGCACGCTGCACCGCATCCTCCACGGTTGCGTCTATCTGATCCTGAACGGCGCCGTCAGTGCTCCAGCCACCCGCCATGTTCGTCTCCATTCGGGAAAGTCATGGTTCATAAATAGCGGCGCGGCAGGCAATTGGCAAGCGCCGGCCGCCTTCGACCCTCAGGGCCGCACCGCCGGCGGTGCGGCCAACCGGCTGACCATGGCCACCGGCTCACCCTCGCTCACGGGCGGCGTCCCGAGCACGTAGTTGACCACCCCGGCGAAGGGCGCCCGAATCTCAGTGATCAGCTCGCCATAAGGATCCCGCAGTTCACCGAGCAGGCCACCTTCCGCGATCGCGTAGCCGTCGCGCACAGCCGCCCTGAACAGGCCCGTCGCCGGGGCCTGCACGACCTGGTAGCCGGTCAGCCAGACCACACCGGGATTCGGTTTCGCCTCGCCGTCGAGCATGCCAAGATGGCGCATCACGTTCTCGACGCCGTTCAGGGCCATGTCAACCCAATGGTCGTCGTCGGATCCGAGTTGCCCCGTCTCGGTGGTAATCGCGGGGATGCCGCGCGACAGGGCCGTCTGGTCCGTGTAGATCGAAGCGTCCGGGGACTGTACGGGCCCCTGGTCGATCACGATGTGGTCCAGGCCGAAGGCCAACGCCATGCCGCGAGTTGCCGTGTCCAGCTTTTCATCGCCGGTAACGGGCATGTATACGTATGGCCGCAACACTTCGTTGCCGTCCCCCGCGTGCAGATCCACCATGTAGTCCGCTTTCTCGATGACCCGCGTGGTGATGGCAAAAGCGATCCTCTCACTGAGGGTGCCGTCTTCCCGGCCCGGAAAAACACGGTTGAGGTTCTTGCCATCGACCGGGCTGCGATAGATGGTTCGGCCATAAAAGGACGGCGGGTTCGCGATGTGCACCAGGATCAGCGTGCCAACCAGCCGATCGGGGTTTACGCGCGACCGCAGGCGCTGCAGCGCGGTTATTCCGGGATATTCGTATCCATGGATGCCCGCAATCAGTGCGAGCACGGGGCCGGGCCGGCTGCCGCGTACCAGGCTGACCGGTATGCGGGCGCCTTGGTCGACGCCCGCCGGCACTTCGAGGTAACCGGACACCGCCTCCCCGGGCGCCGCTTGCAGTCCCGCAGCGTTGAACAGGGTGGCGTCCTGGGCCCGGACAGGACTGGTCGACAACAGCGTGAAACACAGCAGCGCCGCCGCGTGGTATCGGGTTTGCATGGCTCGTTCTCTTGCTGCAACAAAGCGCACATGGTAACCCGAACGCGGGTCTTGCCGGTCATTTTGAGTCATGGAGCATTTTGCGCCAGAATAGCCCCGCCGCCCCCGCATGGGCAGCGAATAAAACGACACCACTGGGGAGGACACATGCGCAAGATCGGGAACCTGGGCCGCGCGCTGACGAATGCGTTGGCCCTACTGAGCGCCGTGGCGCTTTCGCAGGCGGCCCTCGCCGCGCACTTCACCGAACTCGAAGGCAACCCCGGCCTGCGTTCGGCATCGGCGATGATCGTGGATTCACAGGGTAACCTGGTCTATGGCAAGGACATGGACACGGTGCGCCCGATCGCCTCGATCACCAAGCTGATGACCGCGATGGTGGTGCTCGACTCCGGGCAGGATCTCGATGAGAAAGTCACGGTTACGCGGGACGATCGGGATCTCGTGCAACTCACCGGATCACGGTTGGGATATGGCGCCGCCCTGCCCCGGCGCGAAATGATCCTGATTGCCATCATGGCTTCCGAGAACCGTGCAGCGGCAGCGCTGGGACGGAACTTCCCGGGCGGCAAGAAAGCCTTTGTCGATCAGATGAACAAAAAGGCCAGAACACTCGGCATGACGAACAGTCACTTTGCGGACCCGGCAGGGCTCAAGGTGGAGAACCAGTCCACCGCGCGCGATCTCGTCAGGATGGTCGAAGCCGCCCGCAAATACGACCTCATCCACCAGGCCAGCACCACGCGAAAGGTCGAGGTACGGCCGTGGCGCGACCGCGGGCCCCTGACCTACGTCAACACCAACCGCCTGCTCAAGAACAAGAACTGGAACATCGCCCTGAGCAAGACCGGTTACATCAACGAGTCCGGCCGTTGCCTGGTCATGCAGGCGGCAATCGACGGCGAAACGCTGTCGATCGTGCTGCTGGACTCTTTCGGCAAGCTCACCCCGTTCGGCGATTCCAATCGCCTGCGCAAATGGCTGCTCGCGCAGCGGTAGGCGCGCCCTCCCCGGCCGAACAGCTTGAGGCCGAACAGCGGCCAGGCAACCACTGTTAACCGTGAGTCGTCTGTCGTGAGAGAAATCAAGGCGCAAATTGCCCGCGGAGACCTCACTTCTGCAGAGGCGTTGTGCCGGCAAACACTGGAAAATCAGCCCGATGAGGTTTCTGCCAGACTATTCCTCGCATTCATACTCTGGCGAAGAGGGCAGGCAGAAGCAGCACTGGATAACGGCCGGCATATCCTGACGCTGAAGCCAGACAACGCGGGGCTATTGAGCGACCTGGGCAACCTGTTCCGCGAACTGGGTGCGCATGCCGACGCTCTAACAGCGCTCGATCTCTCCCTGCGGCTTCGACCCGGCCACTCCGGCGCTGTCTACAACCGTGCGCTCGTTCTGGATGCCCTGGGCCGGGAACAGGAGGCGCTGCAGCAGATTGAATCCATTGGACCGGAAGACCCTTTGTTCCCAAGAGCGCGTTACCTGCGTGGCACGATTCGGCAGGACTTGGGTGACATGTCCGGAGCTGAAGCGGACTTCATTCATTGTACCGAGCTTGAACCAGATCATGCCGGGGCCTGGCATGCATTGGTTTCAACACGGCGTTTTGCAGAGGGGGAGAAAATTTTCCATCAGCTAAAGTCGCGGCTGGCGGAAAGTAGTGGTGACAACAAAGCCCGACGGCGATATCTCTTCGCACTGGCGAAGATACATGATGACATCGGGGACTACGAATCGGCGAGTGACTACCTCCAGGAAGCCAATCACCTGGTCGACGCTCGCTACGACAGACAGGCGATAGAGCAACGGCTGAAGTCGCTTCACCAGAATTTTCCTTCAATTCAGTTCAATTCCGGTTCGTGCGCCAAGGGGCCGAACCCCGTGTTCATCGTGGGGCTACCCCGCTCGGGCACCACCCTGGTGGAAAGCCTGCTGGACGGGCATCCCGAAATCATGGCGCTGGGAGAACTGGAGGTGCTCCCCGGGCTCATTTCCGATTTCAATGCCGCGCCAGATGTTGATGAGGCGGAAAAATTGGGAATTCAGTATCTGGAAAGCTTGCCCGCCGAAGCCAGACGATCGCCTTTGGTGCTGGACAAAATGCCCGAGAATTTCTGGCGCCTTGGTCATATCGCCGCAATGTTTCCCGGCGTGAAGATCATTCATTGCCAGCGCGATGAACGCGACGTGGCCCTGTCGAACTTCTTCAACCTGTATGCAACAGGAAACAACTTTGCCTACCGCCTGGCGGACCTCGCCCACTATGCGGCATGCCACAAGGCAATAATGCAGCACTGGTGCTCACTGATGTCTTCCCGGATTTTTCAGGCCGACTACAAAAAGTTGGTGACCCAACCCCGAGAAAGCATGAACGCCATCATGACGTTTTTGGGCCGCAATTGGAGCGAGTCGGCATTGAACGAACGCCAACAGGATGCTCGGCGCATCAGGACAGCCAGTAACTGGCAGGTGCGGCAAGAAATCTATACGACCTCGATTGACCGCTGGAAGAACTACCCGCGCCTGGCGGAGGAATTCACATCACAGTACCGTGCGTGCTCAGAACGGATTGAGGGGCTGCTGGGTTGAAGAGAGCGGAGTCATAGGGTCGGGACACCACCTTCGCTGCCGATCCCGAACAAGGTTCGGTCCCACTCGCGATTGTGAGCCGGGCCCGCCGTAGGAGCGAACCTTGTTCGCGATTCAATCACCGGCCCACTACGGCATCACGAAGGACACCAGACCCTTGCGGGAGCAGGCTCGCCTGCGATGGAGCGGCGAACACTCGGCCGATCGCACCCAGGGGTGCTCCCACAGTCCTCGATCGGCCCATCCCGAACGAGCCCTGTTTCATGGCCGGTATTCCTCCAGATTCCGCAGCAGGGCGGGCTGGCAGCGTTCGGGTTGGCGAGCGCAGAAATCCCTCGCATACCCTGACATCCACCGCTCCAGTACGGCGGTACGCTGTTCGAGCTGCTCGCCGCTTACGCGGTTTCGGCCGGCCTGCATATCGCCGAGGATCTCCTGTACTGTCGCCTGGCCGAAGTGCTCCAGGTCCTTGTAGCGATCGAGTTCCAGGCTCATGTCGCTCTCCAGCTGGAAGTCCCATATGACCGCGTTCTCGAGGTCGGCGACTGCGCGGCCCACCGAGCGCCGCAATGCCATTCGCTTGCCGAACCGGTCTGCCGAGATCTGGAAGTCGTTGACGTAATCCAGGGCGGACGTCGGCAGGAACAACAGATCGAAACGCACCCCCGGGTGAGCCCGGATGCGATCGGCCACGTAGGATTGCACCAGCCGCGGAATCTCCTGCCGGCGAACGGAGTACAGCGCCCAGGTCTGGCGCAGACTTTCGTTCCAGCGCTCGGTCATGTAGTCCCAGTTATCCATGACCCGTTCCGCGCCGAACTCGAACTCAAGATCCCAGCGGTTCAGGTCGTCCAGGGTTGGGGGCCGCCGCCCGGCAATCGCGGCCAGCGACTCTTCGAAGGTGTCCCAGGATACGAGGTAGCGAAACGGCGTTTCAGCCCCGGGCCGGTACAGGAAATAGGGAAAGGCGGAGGGATCCAGCAAGCGCTCGCCGGTACTGAACGATCCGTAGTTGATCTCCCACAGCACGCGATCCGCCTTTCCTTCATGCAGCACCAGGTCCAGGACCGCCGCCTGCTCCACGATCGTGGATCCGGAAACCGACAGGTTCAGCGCTCGCCCGCCCAGCTCCCGCGACAGGCGCGTAGGGGTGAAGATCTCCGTGTGCGAAGTGCCGATCAACACGCTGTCGTAGCCTTCGTGCCGGACCAGGCCGGGCACCTGGTAACGCTCGTTTTCGCTGTAGCCGATTTCCATCCAGGGCCTGTGGTAGTAACGCATCGGATCGACCAGCCAGTTCACTGCAACAGCCAGCAACACGATGGCGCCGCAGCTGCCGAGCAGGAGTATGAGATACGGACTGTGTTTCATCGCTCAGAACTGGAAGTAGAGGAATTCATCGACGCGATTGAGCGCCAGCAGCGACCAGGCCATCAGCAGGCCGATGGCCAGCGCCCATCGAGGCTCGGGCCTCCAGGCCCAGCGAGACGGCTGCAAGGTGAGCCGCCGGGGCATGAGACCGGGCGAGAACTTCGCCAGCAGCTGCTGCACGTTGGGGCAGGCGAACGCGATCAGCGCCAGCAGGGCGAGCCAGCCCCATTCCTGCCAGCCGAACAGATACCGCACTGATTCGAAGCGGACGCCCGCCCGGGTCAATACGTCACCCGCCGCGCCCAGCGCCTGGCCGGCTCCCGGTGACAGAACGAAGCCGTTCAATCCGGCCATGCCCGCGTACATCCGCGCGGCCGCCTCGAAGCTGTCGGCCCGAAACACTACCCAACCGACCACCACGGCCAGGAACGTGACGGCGATGGCGACGAAGCGCCCTGCCCGCCCGAAATCCCGATCCCGGCCGGTGCGCCGGCGCAGATCCCGCCACAAGCGGTTGATGACGAGGTACAGCCCGTGCAGACCGCCCCAGAAAACGAAGGTCCAGGCCGCCCCGTGCCACAGTCCGCCCAGCAACATGGTCAGCATCAGGTTGACCCGGGTACGGCCGGGACCGCGGCGGTTGCCGCCGAGCGGAATGTAAAGGTAATCGCGCAGGAAGCGCGCCAGAGTGATGTGCCAGCGTCGCCAGAAATCGATGATGCTGGTCGCCCGGTAGGGCGAAAAGAAATTCACTGGCAGGCGGATTCCGAACAGCCGGCCGAGCCCGATGGCCATGTCCGAATACCCGGAGAAATCGAAATAAAGCTGGAAACTGTAGGCCAGGGCCCCGCCCCACGCCTCGAAGAATGTCAGCAGTTCGCCCTGCCCGGCCGCGTCGAATACCGGGTTTGCCTGCAGGGACGCGGTGTCGGCCAACACGACCTTCTTCAGGAAACCGAGACAGAAAATGGTCAATCCAATCTCGAGGTCACGCAGGCGGGCTTCGCGATCACGCGCGCGGCCGAACTGCGGCATCATCTCCGCATGGTGCACGATCGGCCCCGCGATCAGTTGGGGGAAAAAGGAAACGAAGAGCGCGTAGTGCACCGGATTGTATTCCGCCGCCTGCCCCCGGTACGCGTCCACCAGCCACGCGATCTGCTGGAAAGTGAAGAACGAGATCGCCAACGGCAACACGATGTGGTCGAGCACGAGGTGCGTGCCGCCCATCGCGTTGACCGTGTCGACGAAGAAGTTGGCGTACTTGAACCAGCCCAGCAGGGCGAGGTTGCCCGCCACGCCGAAGCCAAGCACCAGCCGGTTCGGCGACCGGCGCAGGCGCCCGCCCAACAGGAAGTTGAACACCATTGAAATGAGAAGAAGCAGCAGGTAGACCGGCTTCCACCAGGCGTAGAAAAATAGCGAAGCAACCACCAGCCACGCGATGGCGCTCTCCCGGTGCCGCTGTTCCAGCCGCAGGAAAACCAGCAGCACCACCGGAAGGAACAGGAATACGAAGGCGTAGGAATTGAAAAGCATCGGCTGGGATTCTTCAGGCGGCCATCGTCTCCACGGGCGCGGCCGGCTGCGGCCGCGAGCACTGATTCTACCTTTTTCGGCGATGCCGCAGGACCTATACTCGGACGTCCACCCTGATAAGAGGCCACGCCGTGAAACGCGCCCACAACCTGTCACGCACCCTGTCGCGCATCCTCGCCGCTTTTCTCCTGCTGCTGGCCGGAGCGCTGCACGCCGCGCAGCCCGAGCCGCACGCCCGTGCCATCCTGGATCAACTGATCAGCCTGAAGGCGGCCGTTGCCGCCGCCGGCGCTCCGGATAACGCCCGCTACCTGACCGTATGGGATTTTGACGGGACGATTCTGGACGGAGACTGCTCCGAGGGCCTGCAGCGTGACGGCGAACAGGTCTACCCTGGGCTGGCCCAGGTCACGATCGAGGCGGGACTGTCCAGCCTGTACCCGGCCGAAGGCGGTTTCCGCCAGTTCTGGTCCGACTACGACTGGATGGAAGAGCACGTCGGTGAATGGATGGCCTATCCGTTCATTGTGCAGATGCTGCGGGGCGCAGCCATCGAGCAACTCGATGAGGTTGCACGCCAGACCTTCGAGCAGTATTACGCGCCACACATTTTCACTTCCTCGGCCTGGCTGATTCGCGAACTGGAATCGGCCGGCATCGAAACCGTGGTCCTTTCGGCCAGCCCGGAACTGTTCGTGCGCGGCGCAGCTGACAGCCTGGGCCTGGACCGCTCACGCTTCAACGGCATCCGCGTGGCCATCGAGGACGGCAGGGTCACCGAGAAGCTTCTCTATCCGGTCACCTGGGCCGACGGCAAACGCGAACGGCTTCAGCAGTTGATCGCCACGCATCCGGGCGAGCCGCCCGTGATCGTGATCGGAGGTTTCGGTAACAGCTATACGACCGACGGGCCCTTCCTGCAATGGATCGCGAAACAGGATCTGCCGGGCGGGCCGGCCGTGGCGGTCATGATCAACGGCGGGGAAGCGCCGCCCCGCTACCAGGGACTGTTCCGCGAAGTAGGGCAGCGGGCGGTGACCACAGCGGACTGAAACGCGCGTTCGGCGAATCAGTCCCCGACCCGGTCCTTCAGCGCGTGGTAGAGCATGCCGGCCACCAGGCCCGGCCAGCGAAGAAGCGTCCCGCCCGGAAAGGTCGGCGACGGAATCCGCGCCATGACGTCGAAGCGTTCGGCCGTGCCCGCCACGGCTTCGGCGATCAGTTTGCCGGCCAGGGTGGCCATCTGCACACCGTGCCCCGAGAAACCCAGCGCGTAGAAGATATCCGGGTCCAAGCGCCCGAAGCAGGGCATGCGGTTGAGGGTGATCGCCAGGGTGCCGCCCCAGCCGTATTCAATGCCCGCGTCCGACAGTTGTGGGTACAGGGGCAGCATATGTTTGCGCACGAACGACTTGATGTCGGAAGGAAATCGTTTGGTGTAGTTTTCACCACCGCCGAACAACATGCGCCCGTCCCCCGAAAGCTTCCAGTAATTGACGACGAACTTGGCGTCGAAAACGCACAGGTCTTCCGGGTTCAGCTGACGCTGCCGCTCCTGGCTCAGGGGCTCGGTGGCCAGCATGAAGTTGTTCAGCGGCATGATCTTGCCGGCGACCCGGCGTTCCAGCCGCCCCAGGTAGCCGTTGCAGGCGAGCACCACGTAATTCGCCACCACGCTTCCCATCGCCGTGCGCACGCGCGTGGGCCGCTTGCGGTTGTAACCGGTTGCCCGGCTGTTCTCGAAGATCTGTACACCCAGGCCTCGGGCGGCCTCCGCCAGCCCCAGTGCGTAATTGAGCGGATGCAGATGAGCCGAGGCGTGCTCTACCAGTCCGCCCTTGAAAACGCTCGTGCCCGCCAGCCGCTCCAGCTCGGCCCCTTCAACGTAGCGTATGTCGAAGCTGTACTTCTCCTGCATGTGCGCGGCGTAACGCCGATACCACTCGGTATCGCTGGTCTTCAGCGCCGCCTGAAGGTTGCCCCGCTTGAGATCGCATTCGATGGAAAAGCGGCCGATCAGGTCGCGCACGGTGTCCACGGCCTCCACGCCGAGTTCCCAGAGCCGCCTGGCGTCGGCCATGCCATAGGCTTCTTCCAGCTCGTCCTGCGCCTTGCGCTGGCCAACCGAACACTGCCCGCCGTTGCGGCCGGAAGCCCCCCAGCCGACCCGCTCCGCCTCGAGCAGCGCTACCCGGTAGCCGCGCTCGGCGAGGTGGATGGCCGAGGATAGGCCGGTGTAGCCGCCGCCGATGATACACACGTCGGCATGCTGCTCCCCTTGCAACTCGGGAAAATCGAAACACCGGTTCGCCGTGGCGGCATAGTAGGAATCGGGGTATTCAGCTTTCGATGGAGGCATCGGCATGCTCCTGCCTGCTTTTCCTCGGCGCATTGTCCTTCAACGACCGCGCAGGGTTCAACGGCAGCGGATGGTTTTCAGGAATCGGAAAGTCCCAGCATGGCGAGCTTCTCAGGCCGGCTCATTCGCTTGATCTCCGCCTCGCGGCGGCAGGCGCTGCTGCGGGTATGCCCAGCCTCGGTGAAAACGATCTCCAGTGGACGGCGGCCGTTGAAATACCGTGCGCCGCGCTTTCCGTCGAGATGTTCCATGAAGCGCCGCGCGACGTCGGTGCTGACCCCGGTGTAGAGCGTGCCGTCGTCACATCGAATGACATACACGGACCAGGGTTGTTCCAGGACCGGAGTCAATGACGGCTGAAATAGTCCGAAAGGGCGCGGAAGAATTCGTACTCGTCCACCCCCTCGCGACCGACGGGCTTGGGTTGGGCGGACCACATCGCGACCACCAGGGAGCGGTCGGGGTCAACGAACACGAATTGTCCGAAGATGCCGATGGCCGCGAAACTCCGTCCATGCAGCGGCCACAGCATGTAACCGTACTCAACCTGTTCCCCGTTCACCATGCGGGCGCTGCCGGCTTCCGCCACCCAGCCCTCAGGCAGCACGCGTACACCGTCGATCACCCCGCCCCGCAACAGGAACAGGCCGAAGCGCCCATAGTCCCGCAGGGTGGCCGAGAGTCCGCTGCCTCCGATCTCCAGGCCGTCCGGGGATTCCAGCCACCAGGTGGCATCGGATTCCATGCCCATCGGCCGCCAGATCTTGTTCGACAGGTAGTCCGCCACCGGCATCCCGGCCGCAGCGCGCACCAACGCCCCCACTACCTGGGTCTCGCCCGTGCTGTAATTCCAGCGCGTGCCCGGCGCGGCGGCGCGCGGCAGACTCGCCATCAGGTTGAGAATGGCCCCGGGCTTCTGCGCGATCTGCGCCTCCAGCATGCGGCGGCGGTCCGAGGCAGGGTCGGTGTAGGTTTCGTTCCAGGCGACGCCGGACGTCATCGTCAGTAATTGACGGATCGTGACGCCGTCATAGGCGCTGCCCGAGAGCGTCGGAAGGTAGCGCGTCACCGGGTCGTCGATCGACGCGATCAGGCCGTCCTGAATGGCTGCCCCAACCAGCGAGGCAGTCATCGATTTCACGACCGACATCGACATCCAGCGGGTGCATTCGTCGTTGCCGAAAAAGTACTTTTCGAACCGGATCGTACCGTCCTGGATGATCAACAGACCGCTAACCCGGTTCAGCGACAGAACGTCGTACAGGTCGTACTTCTCGCCGTCCCATTCAAAGAAGAAGTCCGCCATGTCCGACAGGTCGACCGGAAGCGCACGGGCGGCGGCGCCATTCGAAACCGTGTGGGTCGGGAACAGGCGGTCGATGTTCCGAAACGTGCGGACCTGGATATCGGGATACAGACGCCCGTCGTAGATCTGACGGACCGTACCGATGGTCTCCTCACCTGGGCCGCGAGTGCAGTCCGCCTGCCCGGCCGAAGCACAGGCGAGCATCGCGAATCCCAGCAAAACGAGGTGGAACAGGCCGGGGCGGGTCGAAAAGATCATGTTGCGGTTCCGATGGTGCAGACGGCTCCATGGTACACCAGGCAGATCCTCAGGCGGGTCGTTCGAAACGCTCGCAGTGCCCGGTGAGCCAATCGCGGAAAGCCTCCACCTTGGGCAAATCGAAATAGTGCGGAGGCGCCACGAAGTAGTGTGACCAGTCCGTTTGCACCACCGTTCGGATCGGCCGCACCAGTCGGCCCGCCGCGATGTCCCGCGCCACCAGAGACCAGCGGCTGAGCGCTATCCCCTCGCCCTGCTCTGCCGCCATCAGGATGCTGACCGAGTCGTTCAGTAACCGCCAGCGGCGATCACGGCCGCTTTCCCCCAGCATCCGGAACCAGGCGTCCCAAACTTCGCTCTCGACGAACAGCAGATCGTGGTCCTGTAGCTCTTCGCCAGAGCGGATGGGGCCAATTTCCTTCAGCAGTTCCGGGCTGCACACTGGAAGAATCCAGTCATCCAGCAATTTAACGGCTTTCACGCCCGGCCAGCGCCCGGCGCCGAAGCGGACCGAAGCGTGCAGATCCGTCTGGTCGAAGTTCACCAGCGAATTGTCGGCGCTGATCCGCAGGTCGATATTCGGCTCCGCACTGTAGAACTCCGCCAGACGGGGCATCAGCCATTTCTGCAGGAAGGTCGGCATCATGCTGATGTTCAGAACCCCCTCCAGCCGGTCCTGGCTGATGAGTTCCACCGCTTTGCGCAATTCGGCGAGGCCACGCTGAACCCCGGGCAAGAGTCTGCGTCCCGCATCGGTCAACGTGATCTGGCGGCCGTGCCGGTGAAACAGCGGCTGGTTCAACCGCCGCTCCAGCGCACGGATCTGCGAACTCACGGCGGCGGGGCTGACGCTCAGCGCCTCGGCCCCCTTGGCGAAACTGAGCCGGCTCGCAACCGCCTCGAACGTACGCAGGGCATTAAGTGGTATGGAAGGCATTTCAGTTAAGTTTTTCTTAATCTAAAAGGAAAAAATACCGTTGGTAAATATTCATATATCTCCCTAGAATTGTCAAACGAATTCCCCATATAACAGGGGATTCGAAGCAAAACGAATCGATACAAATAGTACATTCTTGTGACAGAGGCGCGCCTTGCATGGCCGCCAAGGAGATAAGCAAATGTTAATGGATATATTAATGGAAACCTACCGGGACATCACGGCCCGGCTGGCGCCTGAAAAACGGGTTCCGGAAGCTGAAACGCAGCGCCCGGCCGCCAATGCTGCCCAGTTCAGCCCACCGCCGGTCAGGCAGCGCCGTCAGCGCCGACTCCGGAGGCCGGTGAGTGCCGAACAACGACGTATCAACGGTTGGACGGTGCGGACCTGGTGATGGCGGATCCCACCCCATCGACCACAACAGAACCTGATCCTGTGAACTGAGGGGTCCTGGTTACCCGCAACAACGGGGGCCGGACCCCTTCTCTTTTTCCGGCGCCGAAATTCCCCACCGCCTACCCCGGCACACCGACCAATACGGTTCAGGCCTACGGCACGCGCCGCAGGTTCAGGTCGTGAAAATCGAATGAAAAGTCCGTATTCGGAGAAACGGCCTTCATCCGGATACGATCCGGCTCGCCTTCCGGCGTCAGTGTGAATGAAACGTAGGCGTCGGCATGCAACTTGCGGTCGGTCCAGCGAGCGATGAAGGTATCGTACTGGAAATGCTCGAGAGGGCCCTGCAACGGCTCGCTGCGCCCGGATCGGAACCAGAGCCGCCCATCGTCTTCCAGGCTGATCTGGATATCGCCATACCAGTCATCCCGGAACGTACCCGCGTAGGCTTCGAGCGGCAGGCTCGGTGTGCTCTCGGTTGCCCGCGATGCCGCGGCTTCGGCGACCGCTTCGGCACCCTTCGCCCGGCGGCCGGATATGATTTCATTCAGCGTGGCGATCCAGTCCTGTCCCGCTTCGGGCGCGACACCCGCCAGGAACTCGTCGGCAATGTCGTTGACCACGGCCCGGGGCGCCACGGACATCTGATTGCCGCTGGCGAATATGCCGAGATCCTGGTCCGGCAACAGCATCAGGAAGGTGGTCATACCCAGTACGCCGCCGCCGTGGGAATACTCGGGCTGCCCGTAGAACGTGGAAACGTTCCAACCCAGCGCGTAGGCGTTCATGAAGGTGCCTGCGTGCCCGGCCAGGTATGGCTGCACCGGCAGCGGGGTCACGGGATTCAACAACTCGTCGAACTGCTTCTCGCTGATCAGCTGTTGGCCTTCGGAGGTCACCCCGCGGTCCAGCATGAACCGCATCCAGTGCGCCATGCTGCGGGCACTGCAGTTGATGCCCCCGGCGGGGGACGACGTTGCGGTAATGCCGGATGAGGTGACCCGCAACTCACCGTCGACCAGCATGTGCGGCGTCGCCCTGCTGGCGCGGGGGCCGACACGCTCCAGGCTGGCCTTGCAGTCCTTCATCCCCAGCGGCGACAACAGCCGCTGCTCCACGAAGTCCTCGAAGGGCTGGCCGGAAACCCGTTCCACGACCACACCCGCGACCACGTACAGCAGGTTATCGTAAGCAAACTTCGAGCGGAAACTGGTTGCGGGCTTGAGGTACCGCATCGCGTGGACGATCTCTTCGCGCGAGGTATCAGCTTCAGGAAAAAGCAACAGGTCGCCCGCGCCGAGCGGCAGGCCGCTGCGGTGCGTCAGCAAGTCACGAATGGTGAATTCCCGCGTGACCCAGGCATCGTACATGCGGAATTCCGGCAGATGGTCGATGACCCGGTCATCCCAGTCCAGCTTCCCCTCGTCGGCCAGGATGGCCAGGGCCGCCGAGGTGAATGCCTTGGATACCGAGCCGATCTGGAACAGGGTATCCCCGTCTACCTGCATGTCGGCCCCCACCTCGCGGGCGCCCAGGCCGCCTGCATAGGCGACCGACCCGTCGTGGACGACAGCTACGGCCATTCCCGGCACATTGAATGTCTCCATGGCGCGCTGTATCTCGGCGTCGATGTCGGTCTTGGACGGATCGGCATTCGCCGAAGACAGGGTGGCGGAAAGGGCGATTCCCGCCAGGATATGCAGGGGTCGGAGCATGCGTTACCTCAGATCGGAAATGAAGACCCGGCCGGGCGGCTGAGGCGAGGCGGGTCGGGTGAGACTGCGCCGGGGCCCGTTCGCGGGCCCCGGCGATAATGACAATCGGCTAGCGGAAATTCCACCGCGCCACGGCGCCGAAGGTGCGCGGCCGGGTTGGCGTACCCAGCGAGGGGCCGGAGTAGGTCGGAGCGAAGTACGTGTACGCCCATTCGTTGAACACGTTCGTCACGTACAGCGACAGGTCCAGCGGCCCCAGCGCAATGCCGGCGCGCAGATCGACGATGTTGAAGCTGCCGATATCGACCCGAGGCGATGACGGTTGGTAGTACATGCCGGAACTGTCCGTGTAGCCGGGGAAACCGACCGGCATGCTGTCCTTGTAGCGCCAGGCGGCGCCGACGTAAGCATCCCTGGCGGCCAGGGTGAAGTCGTAGTTGGCATTCAACGCGAACTGCCACTTCGGCGTAGCCGGCAACTGGGTGCCGTCCGGTGCGCCCAGATCCTTGTCGTTGGAACCGATTTGTGCGTCTGTGTAGGAGACGCTGCCGGTCAGGGTGAAGGCCTCGGTTACCGCATAGCTCAACGCCGCCTCGATACCCTGGCTCGTCGCTTTGTCGGCATTGCCCGCCACGGTTGCGCCGCCGCGGACCACGTTGATGATGTAGTCCGTCCAGTCGATGTAGTACGCCGCGACATCGTAACCAAGGCGCCCATCCGCGCTGGTGCCCTTAAGGCCGACCTCGTAGCTCCACAGCTCATCGGGCTTGAAGAACGGGTCCGTGAGGGGCTGTCCGTTCGGGTCGAGCAGCAGGAAGTTGGCGCCGCCGGGCCGATAGCCGCTGGCGATACGGCCATAAACCGACATCGTGTCGGTCGGGCGGTAGCGCAGGTTGAACATGTAGGTGGTGACGCTGTCGTCGATCGTGGACTTCGGAATCGGAGCTATCAGCGGGCCTTCCGTCTCCAGTACCACGTCGTTCGAATAGTCCGAATAGCGAAGCCCCACGGTGGCATCCAGGTCAGGACGGAAATAGTATGTGCCGTTGGCGAACAATGCCCACTGGTCGAAACCGGACGGGAAATTGGCCGAGTAAAAGCCGGGGCGCGCCGGCACGCTGTCCAGCCGCTGGATGTTGTGGCCGTCTTCACTGGAGTAGAAGCCGCCGACGATCCATTCGAACTGCTCGTTGGACTTCGACGTCAGCCGCAACTCCTGCGTCTTCTTTTCAAAACCGAGGTCGCCGACGAAGTACACGCTTTGCGGTGGAGGATCGTCCGGATAAAAAATCGGGTAGAGCGGACCGTAAATCAGCGTGACGTCGGCCGAGTTCAGTAAGTTGGACTTCTGGTAGCTCGTCACCGATGTCAGCGTTGCGAAGTCGAGATCGTACTTGATGGTCAGGCCAACCAGCTTGGCCTCGAATTCGCTCGGGTTGATGTCGCCCTCGCCCGTCTGGTATTCGCCGTACCAGGGTTCGGCCGGCCCCTTGCCGGGCAGCAGCTGATCCTGTCCGTAATTGGCCTGGATCGTGGCGAGGCCGTCCTGCGTGGACTTCTGGTAAAGGCCCTGCAGGTTGAATTCCAGCTTTTCCGTGGCCGCCCAGCGGATGCTGCCGGAACCGCCGTAGTATTCGTAGTCGTCCCAGCCGTCCCGCGGTATGGAGACGTTATCGATGTAGCCGCTCTTGTCCTTCCAGAAGCCGGTGAAGCTCACACCCAGCGTGTCGGACACGACCGGACCGTTCGCGTTGACACGGTACAACTGGTTGAGTCCGCCGCTGTCGGTCGTGGACAGGTCGGCCGTCAGCGAGCCGGTCCACTGGTCGAGGGAGGGTTTGCGTGTGTTGTATTTCAGAACGCCGCCGATCGCGCTTGCGCCATACAGCGTACCCTGCGGGCCCTTCAGGACGTCCATGCTGCCGATGTCGAGCAGGGTGCCGTCCAGCGGCGTCGGGTTCGTGTACACGGTCGACGAACCGAAGGGAATGTCATCGACATAGCTGACTACGCCCGCCGACAGCACGGCGTTGATGCCGCGCACGTAGACGTTGTTGCCGTACGTAGCGCCGTTGTTGACCACCGAAACTCCCGGAACGAACGGCAGGATGTCGGTCAGGCTGGACAGGCCGGCGTCGATATATTGGCCGACGTCGACCACCGTCACGGCCATGGCAACGTCCTGCAGTTGCTCTTCACGCCGGGATGCCGTGACGATGACTTCCTCGAGTGCGGCCGAATCTTCCGCCTCTTGCGCGAACGCGGGCGTGCTGCTCAGTGCGAAACCTGTGGTGGCCGAGGCGACTGCGATCGCCGCTGCCAGCGGGGTAAGTGAATTGCGCTTGCTCATGGGTCTCCTGATCCTCCCGGGCAATGAAAAATCAACCCTTATCGTGTAATACCGGCCGTCCCCGGCCCGGATTGCTTCCCATAGTAATCAGGAACCCTGAAATAGGTTTAGGCAAATTCGACTTATTACTGTGCAGATACGGCAGCACCCTTCCGCGCCCGCCTGCTGACAGCGGTCCGTTCCCTCACGAACCTCCAGCCTGCCGCCACTCTCGGGGGCTGCAACCGCTGAGACGGCGAAACGCCCTGGAGAAGGCGGAGTGGTCCTGGTAACCGACGATATCCGCGATCTCCGAGATCGAATGTTTGTTTTCTTCCAGCAGCAACCGGGCCGCCTCGATGCGCTTGTTGATACAGTACTGCAGCACGGTGGTCCCGTTCATCGCCTTGAAGCCGCTCTTCAACTGGGTTTCGGAGACACCCAGGTTCCGCGCCAGCGCGGCGAGAGTCGGCGGGTTGACGTACTCGCGGTTGAGGATCGTGCCGGCCTGGCGAATTTTTTCGCCATGCGGGAAGTTGAGATTGGGCGGATGATCCCTGACAAACGCCTGGTTGTTCTTCAACACCTGCAGACCAATGCACAGCAATTCACTGAATTTCGCAGTCATCCATGGTTGCAGCAACGCACCGGTCACCGGCCGGTGGAAGCAAGACCACGTCAGATCCCGGTGGACATCCTCCAGGAACAGCACCCGCTGCCGCGGACGCGTGAAGGCACCGCTGAAAATCTCGCGCAGCCAGTTCGGGTAATCCTGTTCGGACTCCCCCATCCGGTCCATCAGGGTCGACAGCGTCGCGTAAACGACGACGTGCCGGATGTTGAGGTTGATTCGCGGAACGCGGTAGGTCACCTCGTTGCCGGGCACTGCCGTGACAATGATCGCCGGTCCCAGGTCGTGGACATTCTTGCGCTCGCCGAGGAATTCGGAGCGCTTGACCGAGGAGACGAATTGGAAACTGATGAGATCGGCCACTTCGTTGCGGATGACCAGGGGCCGACGCAGGAAGGAATCGTTGATTTCGATCATGCTGTCCCCATCGACCCTGAAACAGAGGGAGTGGTCGACCGCCAGATGG